>CAZMMI010000052.1:0-4611 GCA_964567255.1 uncultured Anaerolinea sp. | reverse complement strand
GTTTGGTCGATTTTATACAGAGCAAATAATAACAGCAGGATGGATGCGCCCCAGAGGATGAAGGGCACCGTACAATCCTCATTGAATTCTTTGCCGGGAAGGATGAACAGAGTGATTAGGGTGAGTAATGCGCTGACCCCGATGAGGAGGTGGTGCCAGGTAATGGAAACCTGGAAAGCGATGGGTTCTTCGGACGATGGGGGAGTGAATATGGCACGCATGGAGCAATTTTAGCACCATAATTCAACAGCAATGTAAAAAATGGTGACCAGAGTATCAATTTTGCCACGCATACCGGTGATTTTACAGCGGACAGCGAATAACGCCAGGCGGCTCTGTCAGGAGCCGATGTACAGGATATCGCTGGTGCCGCGCTCTTGATTGCGCCCGAGCGGGTTGTTGACCACCCGCCCCATGAAGTACATGGTGGACGAGCCGCCGCCGTCGAGATTATAGGCATCGGTACAGCCCAGTTCGGCGAATATTTGAGCAAATTCGTCCAGGGTTAAACCTCGGCTGTATCCCTTACTGCGACCATCGACAACAACAAAGACGTAATGGTTGGGGGCAATGATGCCGATGCCGGTGCGGGGATTGCTGCCTTGAATGGAGTGGTTGCCAATGTTGTTGTCGATTTGTATGCGACCTTCGAAGTCTACGATCTGAGAATCGACGATCAGGGCAGGGCCGAAGGAGAGGGTATTCCACACGCCTTGCTCCAGCAGTTCCGCGGCACTGGTCTGTGTCTCGTCGAAGACCTTCATGCTGCCGTCCTGATAGAAAGCCGCACCGATCCGAGTGGGTTCATCCCGATAGACGATGCCGTTGCGGATCACGATGCCGTCCTGCCGAAATCCATAATAGTCGCCGTTGATGGCAAAGATGGCATTGTTGTCTGCCGCGATCTCGGAGGTGAATTCGATGATGTTGGCGCCGAACTGATTTTCGGCAAAGGCGCTGGCTAATGTGGTTGCATCGGAGAGGGTCACGTCGGCTACATAATAGGTGACTGTGTTCTCGCCGCTTCCGGTGGAAACCTGGTTGATTTGGATGGACACAGACTCGCTGGTGTAGCTCCAATCATCAGAGATGACCAGGGCGGGTGTGGGGGTGGCTTGCGAGGCGAGGGTGTTGTGCAACACTACCGGCTCGGCAAGGATGGCTTCCGGCGTGAGAGAGGCGGTGGCAGCTTGCTCGGAAAGGTCGAGTTCCACGTGCTCGATCAAATAGCGATCAGCCAGGACAAATAGGATGATGCCGACGACCCCAACGATGAGGGTGATGATCAGAAGAGGAGAGGTGCGCTTGTGGGTGTTCACGGATTGCTAACCTTTTGAGCCTATTCTAAATGTCACAGAGATCCAGGAGGTAAAGATCTGGTATACGCGGCGATGGTTGACCAATGTTGGATAAATGTTGACTTAAACGGGTTAAATTTGTTATAAAGTTAGCGTTGGGCATTCGCTTGCCGATTTTATTTGTCAAGGAGCTTAACGATATGCAAAAGATTGTGCCTTGCTTATGGTTTGATCATCAAGCAGAAGAAGCCGCGAACTTCTATGCTTCGATCTTTGAAGATTCCAGAATACTCGAAGTTGCCCGCTATGGCGAGGGGGGAGCCATGCCGGCGGGGACGGTGTTGACGGTGACGTTCACCTTGCAGGGACAGGAATTCATGGCCTTGAACGGAGGGCCGCATTTCCAATTCAGTCCGGCAATCTCGTTTTACGTGAATTGCGAATCGCAGAAAGAGGTGGACAGGCTGTGGGAGAGACTACTGTACGGCGGAGAGGAAGAGCAGTGCGGTTGGTTGAAGGACCGTTATGGGGTTTCCTGGCAGATCGTTCCGACCGTTTTGGGTGAGATGATGAACGATCCAGACCCGGAGAAGGTGCAGCGCGTTACCTCGGCGATGCTGAAGATGGTGAAACTGGATATCGCCGGTTTGGAGCGTGCCTACGCCGGGGATGAATGATCGGATGGTGTAGAACCGGCCGCAATCGGCTCGATTTTTTGGGCCCGGGAGGTGTGGAGATGAAAAGAACGAATTTGCTGGCAAATTCAAAGATCGCTGCCCTGTATCAGGCCGTTCCGGCGGCCGAGATGGATGAGTTCAGGCGATTTTTAAGGGCGCATCCTTACCGGGAGTTTTCGTATCAAAACGAGGACTGGGCTTATATCATCACCGAGCTCAGAGAAGAGACAATTTTGTTTCTTTCGGGCGCGTTGTGCGCGCCAGAGGTGAGCTGGAAGAGCATTTCGGGGTTGGAAGACAAGTACCGGGTAATAGCTCCCGAGTATCCCCCGGTGAAATCCATGGATGAGCTGGTGGAGGGCATTGCCGCCATTCTGCGCCGCGAGGAAATTGACCACGCGCATGTCGTGGGTGGTTCTTACGGTGGTTTTGTGGCGCAGATTTTTGCGCGACGACATCCCAGGCTCACCCGCTCCCTGATCCTGTCGCATACCCTTCCGCCAAATTTCGAAGGCGGAGAGAGTGTCCGCAAAGCCACACGCACGCTCAGCCTGCTGCCCGGGGGGATGCTGCGCTGGATTATGGGAAAGCGGTTGGGCGGCTTGATGCCGGACAAAACGGAAGAAACAGCCGGGCTGCATGCTATTTACCAGGAGATGCTCCACTATCGGCTAACCAAGGCCGATATATTGGGCATTTTGTGGCGGACTGCCGACTTTCATGATCAAAAGTTCTCCCCAGCCGACTTGTCGACCTGGAATGGCAGGATGCTGATTCTGCTGGCGGACAATGATCCCGGCACGCCGGATGAAGTGAGGGCAAGGCTCACGGGATTGTACCCGCAAGCAAAACTACATCTTTTCCACGGCAGCGGGCATGCTACCGCCGTGACACAGCAAGATGAATACCAGAGGACAATCTTGGATTTTTTGTCAGAGTGACATCTTTCATTGCTATGCCCTTGACTATTTAGAGTAATTGCTCTAATATTAGAGTGATTACTCTAAATTGCGAGGCGTCGATGACTACCAGAGATTTGATCCTCCAAGCTGCGCTCGAGTTGTTCAACCAGCAGGGCAGCGCGAAAGTTACGACCAATCATATTGCCCAAGCCGCCGGGATCAGCCCCGGCAATTTGTATTACCATTTCCAAAATAAACCGCACATCATCCGAGAGATTTACGAGCGGATGGCCGCCGATTGGGAAGCGGTCTATGGGGAGGTTGAGGAGGGGGCGGTTTCGGGTGCGAGCGTGGAACAATTCACCCAGGGCAATTTTAAGATGCTGTGGCGTTACCGCTTCTTCAACCGGGAGATGGTGGCACTGATAAATGCCGACCCGGCACTGGCCGAGCGGCACGTTCGGTTGTACAAGGAGCGCTTTCAAAGGCAGAGCCGCCTGGTGCAGTCGGCGGTGGAAGCTGGACTGCTGGCGTTTCCGCAGGGCACCAGCCAGGAGGAAGTGCTGACGATCATCTGGATCATTGCTAACCATTACCTGAACTATCTTGAGACGTTTGGCCGCCAGGTGACTGAAGCAGATTTCGGCGTGGGCGCGGGCCTGGTGATGAAAGTTTTGGCGCCGTATTTCGGGAGGGAACAATGAGCGCAGGAACTAGCAGGCGGTTCAGTCGCCGAGAATTTATCAATCTGCTGGCGGCTGCGGGTGGAACCGTAGCAGGGGGATATTTACTGGCAACTTATGCGCCGTGGCTGGATTATGACGAGGCGGCGTTGGAGTCGCACTCGGCTTACATGGAGGATAGCATGGATGATCCGATGCGGGAGTTGATCCGATACGCGATGACAGCGGCCAACGGGCACAATGCCCAGGCGTGGAAGTTTGCCATCGCGGAAAGCGAAATTACCCTGCTGCCCGACCGGTCGCGGCGGCTGGCGGTGGTGGATCCCGATGATCGGGAATTATGGATCAGCCTGGGTTGCGCGTTGGAAAATCTGCTGATTGCCGCGCGCGCCACAGGATATGTTGCTGAAGTGGCTTATCCAGGCGGGCAGGAGTTCGTTCACGTGAAACTACAGGTGGATCTGCAACAGCCCGAGCCATTATTCAAAGCCATCCCGCTGCGCCAAAACACTCGCTCGAAGTATGACGGGCGACCGGTGGGGAGCAAGGATTACGCCAAGATTGAGGCTGTGCCATTGGAACCGGGAGTGAGCTTGAGTTTTGCATCCACGCCGGAGCGTCTGGCTGTGGCAACCGATGCCGTCTATTCGGCCACTTTGCAACAATATTCCGACAAGGCGTTTATCGATGAGCTGATCGCCTGGCTGCGTTTTACCCGCAAAGAAGCAATGAAGACAGCAGACGGGCTGTTCTCGCGCTGCTCGGGCAACCCAGAGGTGCCGCGCTGGTTGGGTAAACGGGTGGTGGCGGGAATGAAGCCGCAGCAGCAAGCCCAGGCTGACGCCGACAAGATGCGCAGTTCGGCTGGGGCGGTGGTGATTGCCTCGCAACTGGACGAGCCTGCTGCCTGGGTACGGACGGGGCAAGTTTACGAACGGCTGGCCCTCACTTTCACCGGGTTGGGGATCCAATCGGCTTTGCTGAACCAACCCATTGAGGTGGCGGGCTTGCGCGGGGAGTTTCAGAGTGCGATGGGGTTGGGGGAGGCCCT
>CAZMMI010000051.1:5655-18406 GCA_964567255.1 uncultured Anaerolinea sp. | reverse complement strand
TCGAGGTCATTGCCCACGGCGTAATCGCCTCAGGCAAGCACGAAGTCAAGTTCATATAGGTTGGAGGTTGTAATGAACGAACCCTCAAGCAGCAAGCAGACCGTCTCAAAATCTACGGCGAAAACACAAGTTTTGCGACCGGAAATCATTCAAACCAGCCCGCAAAATGATAGCTCACAAATGCCCGAGGGGATGCAAGCCGAAAACCTGATCAATTTGCCCAACCAAGCTGCCACATCTGCCCTTCGCAGGGCCGCTGTTCAAAAGTTACAACAATCACACGGAAATCAGGCAGTCCAGCGTCTCATGGATGAAGACGACAAAGATAAACAAGATGCTTCACCGACCATTGCCCTAAAAATAAAAAACAGTCTCGGTCAAGGAAAGCCTCTCGACCAGGATGTTCAGAGTCAACTCGAGCAGCATCTACAAAGCGACCTTTCTTCCGTCCGTGTCCACACCAATCCAGACGCCCATCGAATGGCCAAAGAACTGCACGCGAAGGCGTTTACAACCGGGCAGGATATCTATTTCCGCAGCGGCACGTATGCCCCAGAATCACCCGAAGGGGCACGCCTTTTGGCCCATGAAGCCGCGCATACTATTCAACAGAAACGCGGCCCGGTTTCCGGAACGCTGACAGAAGATGGGTTGCTATTAAGTCAACCCGGTGACGCGTTTGAACAACAAGCCGACCAAATCGCCAATCAATGGATAGATTCTTCAAGGGCAATGCCCGCACCCAAGGGGCTGGTTCAACGCGAAACAGAATCAGCCTCCGCCAAGGCGCTGGAAGAAGCCGCCGATGAAGCCCAACTCATCGATGCAGTAAAAATCGAACAAAAGATGGCCGGCATCGACAACGTCGATGATATCAACCAGGCCAAATCCCTGCTCAATCAGGTCATCGCCGCCACGGCCACCCTGGACCCTCACATGGGGGAAAAAGGTTGGGGCGGCTACTTAACCAACCAACACAAGGTAGATAACCAAAATGCGGCTCAAAACCTGGAACTCTATCTGACGTACGCAGGCGAAGAATCGCGGACGTCCGGCGATTTTAAAACACGCTACACAATGGTCAAAACTCGCTTCAGCCGCCTGGATGCTATGGCAAACGAGTGGATGGCCATGTATGACACCGACATGCGCACGCCGGAAGACTTCATCAAAACCGAGACCGGCATGGACGCCCAGGGAGCCGGTAAACAGGCCAAAGAACTGACCAATCGCAGCAAAGATGAGCCCACCGAAGCCGTGGAAGCACGCGCTGCTCGTGATCGCATCAAGGACCTCCGCAACGCAGCCGGCACGCAAATGACCTTGCTCAACAGCTTCGACGACCAGGCCCGCGACGCGAACTTGCGGGTGATCGGTGCGGCCAACCGCATTGAGTCTGCCGCCCAGTCCTCAAAGGCTAAGCCCGAAGAACCCGATTCGCCCCAGGTAGCGGAAGTCAAGAAGAAAATGGCCGATGTAAAAGCCAAAATGAGCGCCGGTGTTAGCGTGGCGAAAATGATCCCCGGTGCAGGCAAGTATGTCGAAGGGGTTGAATCAGCCGCCTCGGCAACCTCCACAGCCGCCGAAGCCACCGGATTGGACATCGATCTAACCAAAGTGCCCGACATGATTCTCACAGACATCTATCGGACAGACCTGGAGAATGCGCTTTCGGCTCAGAATACAGCCCGTGCTGCCGCCGCCACGGCTGGAAGTATTGCCAACACGGCGGAATTGGAAGCCGCCCTGGGCGCAAAAGTTTCCGCAGCCCAAAGCCGCAAGGAAATTGCCGACCAACTGAACACTACGCTGACCAGCATCCGCGAAGCCATCAACACCTTGGGCCAGATGCTGGACGAAACCTACAAAACAAAGAAGGGCGGCGGCCAGGTGGGAGGCGGCTATGAACTGATCGCGAAATTCCTGGCCGAAGCTGATACGTGTATGTACGAAGCCGACATGGCCTTGCACTCGGGCAAGCTTCAAAAGGACAGCGCAACACAAACCGAGGGCAAACGGAAAATCACCCTGGAAGAAAAGAACAGCCAATACCATCGTGTCGATCCGGTGGCAGATCGCTTTGAAATCATCACCAAGCACATCGCCATCATTAGCACCGGCGAAGGCTCCTCCGGTGGTGAAGGCGGGATGAGCGAAATGGTAGAAAAAATGATCGCTGAAATCGAAGCCGGCAAGAAAATCGTTGAAGCGTATAAAACCAAATTCAACCAGGCGTTAGGCCTCTAGGTACATCATGGACACTTACACCCACCGCATCACCCTTCAAGGCCCCACCGGCCAGCGTGACATCGACCTCGCCATTGGCTCGCTGATCATCGGCCGCCAGGTGGGCTGCGATCTCGTCCTGGAAGACACGCTCATTTCTCGCCGCCACGCCCGCCTGGATTGCTCCGCCATGGACTGCACCATCACCGACCTGAACAGCTCCAACGGCACGCGCGTCAACGGCGAGCGTCTCGTCCCCGATCTGCCCCGCCTGCTGGCTCCGGGCGAGATCATCCAGGTCGGCGCTTTCTCACTCACCTATCAGCAAATCCCTCTCGCAGAACCCGCGCCAGCGCCCGAGCCGCCTCCCCCCGTGGTGCAAGACAAGCCCAAGGTGGAGCCTAAAGTCGAGACCAAACCCGAGCCTGTTCCAGAACCGCCCGTCGAAGAAAAGCTGCCCGTCAAGCCGCCCAAGAAGACTGCCCCTGCTCGAGAAGAGCCTCCTGCCCAACCTCCGCCACCCTCCAAAAAGGCTCGCACTCCAGCGCCACCACCTGCACCCGGCCCCGTCCCGCCAGGCATGGAAATGCGATCCACCCGCCTGATCCAATATCTGCCCGACATCTACCACACCGATTTCATGGCTCGCTTCTTGGGCATCTTTGAGGCCACCTCCACGCCCATCGAATGGACCATCGACAACTTCGATCTCTTTCTCTCCCCCGCCTCGGCCCCCCCCGGCTTCCTGCCCTGGCTGGCCAATTGGTTCAACATCCCCCTGGATGCCTCCTGGACAGAGGAAAAGCGTCGGATATTGCTTGCGGAAGCCCACGAGATTTACGCTCGCCTGGGTACTCGTTGGTCACTATGCCGCATCCTGGAAATCTACACAGGTGTCACCCCGGAAATCGACGACACCGCCAAAGACCTGGAGCCGCATTCTTTTCGGGTCTGCCTGCCGATCAAACCCGGTCAGGTCAACCAAACTTTGGTCGAAAGGTTGATTAACTCTCACAAACCGGCATATACTACATATACGCTAGAATTTAAGTAACACCCTGGCCAGAGGTTGAAGCAACCCGATTTACTTTTTATTGCCGGTTGAACGAAAATGGAGCAGCAGCATGGCAGATATGGTCGGTAGGACACTTGGACGGTACCAACTCAACAAGCTTCTCGGCGAAGGCGGCATGGGCTCGGTCTACAAAGGCCGGGACATCACCCTGCAGCGCGATGTTGCCGTGAAGATCATGCACTCCCAATTCGTCCGCCAGCCCGATTTCCGCGAACGCTTTCTTCAGGAAGCTCGTACCGCTGCCCGCTTCAACCACCCCTCGGTCGTTCAGGTTTTTGATTTCGGCCAAACCCAGGATGCGCTCTACATCGTCATGGAGTTCATCCCCGGTGACAATCTCGGCAAGCTGCTCACCGATCTGCGCACCCAAAAGAAATGGATCCGCCTGGACGAAGCCCTGGAACTGCTCCGTCAGGTCTCCCTTGCCCTTGACTATGCGCACAAACAGGGCGTCTTGCACCGCGACATTAAACCCGGCAATATCATGTTGCGCCCCGAGCCCAGCGGTTCGCTCCCCTACCGCCCGGTGATCACCGACCTCGGCCTGGCTAAGCTTGTTGGGCAAGCCGGCATCACCCAGGACGGCACCAGCATGGGCACGCCCGCTTACATGTCGCCCGAACAGGCCATGGGTGAAAACCTGGACGCGCGCTCCGATGTGTACTCTCTGGGTGTCTTACTCTACGAACTGGCTACCGCACAACTGCCTTTTCCCGCTCGCACGATCTCTGAGGCCATTCGTTATCACACCAAAGAACAGCCCCCCGCGCCCTCTTCCATTCGCCCCGACCTGCCTCCCGCGCTGGAAAAGTTCATCCTTGGCACCCTCTCCAAAGATCCGGCTCAACGCCCTGCCAGCGCAGCAGATTTAGCCAAAGGCCTGGAAGAACTGATCCCTGGCGCCACGCCGGTGGGCAGCGCTCCCACCGCCATCGGCCCCGCCGAATCCCTGTCCACCCAATATCAACAATCTATGGTCGAGCGCGGCCCCTCGCTGATGGCCGATTTGGGCGAGCCCGAAACCTCTAACATTGACCGAGTCCAGGTCATTTTGAAGGATCAAACTTCTCGCCATGTTTCCCTCCAACCCGGCCAATCGGTTGTCGGGCGTGACCGCGCGGCAGCCATCTACATCGACGATTCCAAAGCCTCTCGCCAGCATGTGCGGATTGAGGGCAGCAACGGACAGTACAAGGTCACCGATCTCAATTCTACCAACGGCACCTTCCTGGGCACTGCGCGCTTGTTGCCCGGCGTGCCCGAAACCTGGACACCCGAAAAACTACTCCTCATCGGCGACACCTATCTGCGCCTCATCCCTGCCGTGGTGTCCTCCTCAGGGCAGCGCTCATCCATCCTCCGCCGCGATGGCACCCAGGTGGAAACCGGCGACGTACACGCTTCTACCGGGGAAGGCCGTTTGGCTGTTTTTGTGGAAAACCCCGCCATCTCCGTAGAACCCGGTAGCTCGGTCACCCTTTCCTTCACCTTGCTAAACCAGGGCCCCCTGGTCGACCACTTCGGCGTCACCCTCACCGGGCTGCCCCCCACCTGGGTTCAGCTCCCAGCGCCCATCCAATTACTTCCCGGAGAACAGCGCACCGCTCAAATCACCGTGCGCCCACCTCGATCCTCGCAAAGCCCCAGCGGGTCCTACGTCCCCAAACTGCTGGTGTCATCCCAAGAAAACCCGGGCCAGCTCGTCGAAGTCACCATCAACCTGACGGTAGGAAGCTATCAACATTTCCGCGCCGAGCTCCGCCCGCAACGGGTGAAGTCAAAATCCGTGGCCAAATTGAGAATTGAAAATTCTGGAAATCGCCCCGAAACCTTCGCGCTCATCTTCACCGACCGCGCCGACGAACTGACCTTCACACCTGCCACCCGCCAGGCAAAAGTGGCTGCCGGGCAAGCCGTAGAGGTCGGCTTCACCGCTCGGCCCAGACATCGCAAGCTGCTGGGCGGCGAACAAATCTATCCCTTCACGATTCAAGTGGATCCTCCTTCGGGCGACCCGCAAAGTCTGTCCGGCGAACTGGTCAGCCGGGCTATCTTCCCGGTGTGGTTACTGCCTATATTAATGACTCTCTGCATGCTTGCCATCGCCGCGGTTATCCTTTTGTTCACTGCCCAGAACCAGATTAAAGCGCATCAAACCGCCACGGCCCTGGCGATGGTATCAACCGTTGAAGCCCAGGTACGCGAACAAGCCGCCCTGGCTACAGTCGCCGCCGCCACCCTTTCCGCCCTCAACGACGATGACGGGGATGGTCTGACCAACAGCCAGGAAGCCGCCTTGGGCACCGATCCCAAAAACCCTGATACCGATTTAGATGGCCTCAAAGACGGTGAAGAAGTCAATGTCTTTGGAACTCTCCCAAAGAACATGGACAGCGACACCGACACCCTCCCAGACGGGCAAGAAGTGCACGAGCTTGGAACCAGCCCCACCAACAAGGATACGGATGGTGACGGACTCAACGATAATGTCGACGCCGACCCCGGCCAACCGCCCACTGTGACGCCCTCGCCCACCCCCACGCCCGGCATTCCCGGCGACGGCATTGTCATGAACTGCGCCTACCCCACCAACTACCACCGCTTCCGCCTCGAGGATCGCGGCTCGCAAGGACGGGTGGTATTCCTCGACCTGTGGAAAGCGGGCGAGTGGATCACCGTCTGGTCCCTGGAAGGCGGCGATCCCATGAGTCGCCAGATTGAACTTGACGGCCTGGGGCTGCAAAAATTTGGCGACTGTCACCAGTTGGTGGTGGTCCCGCTGCGCTCCTCCGGCTCCGGTTCTTACCTCGATCTTCAGGTATTCATGTGGAACGGCACGACCGTCCAACAGGTTTTCACAATGGGGCTAAACCAGGGAACGTGGGAAAAGACCGGTAACTCCATCAAGACCGAGCAGTCCGTCTACCTTTACGGCGAACCCAACTGCTGCCCGTGCAACCGAGAAGTTAAGTATTTCGACTGGAACGGGACTCAGTTTGTCGAGGGAGCCGTATCACTTAACCCAACCTATGTTGGTGACGCGCCGGATGAGTGCAAGCCAAAATTCTTCCCGCTGCTGCCTACGATGATTTTTATCATTCCGCAACCGTAACACATGTTAATTAAAAACCTAAGGGTCTCAGAAGACCCTTAGGTTTTTATCGGATAGTGGGGCGAGTGGGACTTGAACCCACAAGACCTCTCGGCCGGCGGATTTTAAGTCCGCTGCGTCTGCCAATTCCGCCATCGCCCCGTGCGTACCTGTATTGTAACTCAAGCTCTGTATGCGTCAAGGATATGCAAGCCACTCGTTTCATTTGCGGAATTCTTGCCCTTGAGGTTAAAATAAAGAACAGACTGTTCTCCAAATACCCCTCCCGTTTTTCCTGCCTTCAGCGCATTACCTCTCGAGTTAACCATGAACAACCAACCCATGCCCCTCATCCGCATTTACGGTTCCCATCGCCAGATGGGCCGGCAAATCGGTGAAGCCTGCCGTGATCAAATTCACCACAGCATCGCCAACGCCAACCAGCTCTTCGCCGATGCCTTCGAACGCCTCCAACTAACCTGGGAGGGGGCTCAAATTCAATCCCGTAAGTACATTCCCTTTGCGGAAGAGCGCTTTCCTCGTTTCGTCGAAGAAATGCAAGGCATCGCTGAAGGAGCAAACGCCTCCTTTGATGACATCGCCGTGGTCAATGCGATGGAAGCCGTCACCATGGATGCGTTGCACCTGACCAAGTGCACCAGCATGGCTGTCGCCCCCGAGCGCACTGCCAACGGTCACGTCTATTTGGCCCACAATGAAGACTGGCTGCCCGAAGACGAGCCCGACTTGATCATGCTGCATGCCACGCCGGATGATGCCCCGCCCTTCCTGGCAATGACCTACGGCGCGCTGCTCCCCAACATCGGTTTCAACGCGGAAGGGATTGCCCAGGCCTGCGATTCCGTCTATCCCATCGACTCCCGCATCGGCACCCCGCGTGTGATCGTTTCACGCGCCACACTGGCAGCCCGCAGCCCCGATGATGCCATCCGCTCCGCGTTGGCCCCTCAGCGAGCCGCCGGCTATAACCACATGATCGCCCACGAGAGCGGTGAACTATACAACGTTGAAGTCTCGGCACGCCGCTTCGCAGTCCTTGGCTCCGAAGATGGCGTCGTGGCTCACACCAACAATTATCTTTCGCCAAACATGGTCGAAATAGAAAGCGATCCCGATGAGTTAATCGCCACCCGCGTGCGTTACTTCCGCGCCAAGCGGCTCTTAGGGCTCACCCAACTGCACACGATCGAATCCCTGCAAACCATCCAGCGCGATCATATCAATTTTCAGGACTCAATCTGCAACCATGCCATCGACAGTCAACAACCCTTTGACCGAGAAAAGACCATCACCGCGATGATCATGGACCTCACCGAACGCGTTATTTACGCCACCTGGGGCAGTCCCTGCCAGAACGAATATCACATTTACCGGCTGTAACGAATTAACGTCCACCGCCCCGTAGTAAACTGACAATCCTTCCTTTGTGAAGCAGTCCACCCTCCGCGTCTGGATCATCCTGCGTCAGAGCCATGTTCTCATCCGAAAGCACCTCTTCCACGCCTCGATCCACAACCTCCTCAAAGATCCTCTGATAACTGGCACAGAAAGGATCCCGCGTCTGCCCGGCAGCCAGCGCATCATACGGACAGCCCCCCAGGCAGATATCCAGAAACGCACACGCTCCGCACTCCACTTTGATGCTCTCCTGCCGCATGGCAAGCATTTGCCAGGCAGGCGAATTCTCAAGTCCGCCTTCGTCAAATATACTGCCCAGCCGGAAAGTCTCTTGTCCCACAAACCGCTGGCAGGGATATATACTTCCATCCGGGGAAATTGTCAGGTACTTACCCAGGCAGTTTCCAAACGTGCAAATCCCGCCTCTTCCCGCCGAAACGCTCCTGCAAATTGCGTCCAGGGTCGGAATACGCATGGTGGCCAGGTTTTCTGTGTAGAACGCCAGCAATTCGACCAGCAGCTCCCCGTATGCCTCTGCGGATAAGGCCCACCCCGCCTTCTCGCCAGCCGGCCCTGTCCCGCTCAAACCTGGAGAAGCCGCATGGATCGCGAAGCGTAGTCCCTCATGTTGAAAAAACGCCGCCACCTCCCGCCAACGCGGCAAGGATTGCGCTGTAAAGGTCACAATGCATCCCACCTCCAGCCCATGCTTCCGGGCTGTCTCAATTCCTGCCATCGTTCTGCGGAAATAGCCCTCCCCGCGCTGTGCATCGTTGATCTCTTCCGGGCCGTCCAGGCTGGTCCCCAGCCCCACCTTGTAACTTTTAAACAGCTCACAATACGCATCATCCAACCGCCACAGGTTGGATTGCGCCGCAAAGCTCACCTGCTTCGACCGGATTTGCGAGAAAAGCGGTAAAGCCTCTCGGAAAAAATCCACCCCTACCAAAAGCGGTTCGCCCCCATGAAAAGTGATCTGTAAAGGCTCTTCCTGGTTCAGGGTTCCCACCCAAGCCACTGCCCTCTCGAGCACCTGCGTGCTCATGCTCGATTGAGCATAATGCGGGCCGAAACAATACATGCAGCCAGCCTGGCAAGCCGTGGTCGGAATCAGCAGCATATGTCGGGTCATGATATGATTATAGTAGATATACGGTTACTGCTCAGCCCTTTTGGGAAAGAGCCCGAATTTGTGGCGTTTGGCGGGGCTTCGCCCCACCAAACGCCACAAATTCGGGACATTTCTACCAGGGCCTGAGTAGTTACGATATACGATCCGTATAGTCTGACAGAATCGCGGTTCATTGGGAATCGGTGTGGTGAGACCTGCATTTTGGGCTTTGCGTTTTGGGAACTTATCCCTGAATTATGCGTTATAAAGAGTGATCAATACAGCAAGGAGAACGAAAGAATGAAACGAACCATCACCACAATGATTTTTTCCGGCTTGGCCGCTCTTGTATTGGTAGGCTGCAACATGCCCACCAAGAGCACCTCAACCGCCGAACCAAACGCTGCCGGCACCCAGGCTGCCCAAACCCTGCAAGTCCTCATGACTCAGGTCGCGGGAGCCGCCACAGCCACCCCCGCCGCCAGCGTGCCCACCAGCACGCCCCAACCGCAAGCCCCTACCGCCACCATTGCGCCGCCCACAGCCACACAAGCCCCCACCAGCACCTCCGTGCCGGTGGCCTGTGACGCCGCGCGCTTTGTGACCGATGTCACCATTCCCGACGGCACCTCAATGGTTGCCGGAGCCAAGTTCACCAAAATTTGGCGGCTCAAGAACGTCGGCACCTGCACCTGGACCACCTCCTATTCCCTGGTTTTCACCAGCGGCAACGCAATGGGCTCGCCCGCCTCAGTCGCCATGCCTGCCAGTGTAGCCCCCAATCAAACGATTGATGTCTCCATCGAGTTAATCGCCCCCAATTCGACCGGCGACTACCGCGGAAACTGGCTGCTGCGCAATGCCTCTGGCCAAACCTTTGGTCTGGGAGGGAACAACGAAACCTTCTATGCCGACATCAAGGTCATTGCTGCTCCGCCCAGCTCAGGCTCTTATGACTTTGCCGCCAATTACTGCGCTGCTGAATGGTCCACCGGCGCAGGCGTCATCTCCTGCACCACGCCCGATAAGGACGCCAAGGGCTTTGTGATCTACGTCGCCAAACCCTACCTCGAAACCGGTTATCTGGATGATGAAGCAGGCATTGTGACAAACCCACAGAACATCAATGATGGCATCATCCGTGGCAAATATACGCCCTTTACCGTGAAGGCTGGCGACCACTTCCTGGCCATCGTTGGTTGTGAATACAACGCCAAAGACTGCAACGTCAAATTCCAACTCGATTACCAGATTGACAATGGCGCCATCACTACCCTGACCACCTGGAGCGAAACCTATGACGACACTTTCCGCCATGTGGATGTCGACTTGAGCAGCCTGGCTGGAAAATCGGTCAAATTCATCCTCACCGTCATGGCCAACGGCTCTGCCACCGGCGACCGCGCCCTCTGGCTCGCCCCGCGTATCCAGAACGTCCCCACCGCCACGCCGTAATTTTCTAACCCCAAAAACAACACAGCGCGAGGTTATCTCGCGCTGTGTTGTTTTTGGAAGGACAATCCTTCTTTCTATTACACTTTTCCCACCAACTCGGGGAACTGCTGCGGCCCAAACGAAACATTCACCGAACCACGCAGTGTCAGTTCGCTCTCGGTGAAATCACACACCAAAGTGTACACAAAAGGCGTCTCATAGTGCCGCAACGTTACTTCTAACTGGGTATCCGATCGCCACGCGCAACTGGCAGCCACCTTCTCCCGGCGGTTGCTGAACAAACCTGAGACGCTTATATCCCAGTTCCCCCACCCGCAATCAACAACCTCAATCTTTGACCCCTGCTGAACGGTCATTCTACAATTTTCGGCAGACATATCAAACGTAATCGACTTGAGTTTGAGCTGATTTTCTCCCAATACATACCTTTTCCCCGAGAACTTGGCTGCATTTTCGCTGCTTTTCCCGTATTGCGGCGCGTCCAACTTTAATGCTGACAGCTTTTCCCGCAGAGCGCTTACTGCTGCAGAGTTTTCGGGCAATGCCTCGCGGTCCATCGCCGGAAGCAGTGTCTCCCAAACCAGATTCAGCACTGTTTGCATATCACCCACCCCGCTTGTGATTGCCAGGACCGCATCTTTTTCTGGCATAACAATGCAGTACTGCCCAAAAGCGCCATCGCCGCGGTAGTTGTTGTGTTTACAGCGCCAGAATTGGTAGCCGTACCCTTGCGCCCAATCATTTTCCACATCGCTGCCGTTGGACACCTGCTTAGAAGTGGCCTCCAGTACCCAACTCTCTGGCAGTATCCGCTGCCCGTTCCACAACCCTTTTTGCAGATACATCTGTCCAAAGCGGGCGATATCCTCGGTGCGCACATGTAGTCCCCACCCGCCAATTTCGATTCCCCGCGGGCAGCGTTCCCAGCGCGGCGTCTTGATTCCCAACGGCTCGAACAACCGAGGCTTGAGATAGGCTTTCATGCCCATCCCGGTCACCTTTTGCACAATCGCCCCCAGCATATAGGATGCGCCGCTGTTATAAACAAAATGCGTGCCCGGCTCGTGCTCAACCGGCAGCGCCAGGAACCCCCTCACCCAGTTGCCCTTCGAGCGGGTAATCATCCGCTCGGTACTGTCCTCATGATGCCCCGTGGACATGGATAACAAGTGCCGCACTTTCATCTTTGCCAGATTTTCATCCACCACCACGGGCATATCGTCGGGGAAAAATGAGATCACTTTATCATCAACCGATAGCTTCCCCTCGGCCACGGCCAGTCCAATCGCCGTCGAAGTGAAACTCTTGGTCAGCGAGTACAGTCTGTGCGGCAAGTCGGCCGCATAAGGTCCCCACCAACCTTCCGCCACCACTCGCCCGTGGCGCAGAAGCATGAAGCTGTGCAATTCTTGAATCGTCTCTTCGGCTTTAGAAACAAAAGAGTGTATTGCATGTGATGCAATGCCCTGTTGTTCAGGGGTGCTCCGAATCAACTCTCGTTTCGACATAAAATGGCTCCTTAGAATCCTGTGAACAGACGCTTATGACGATAGACTTGCATTCCGTATTCATCCAAATCATCCATCAAATAAAACATCCCCCCGGCTCGCCAGATTTTCCCCGCCAGCAGATAATCTAGAAACGCGCGCTGGACCGAGGTTTCTCGCGGCGCTGTGGTTAGGTCTATTTTATCCTGATAAAACACGAAATTCAGCCCGTCTTCCGGATCCGATGCATAAGGAAACAGGTACGCCTCGCGCATGTTCTTCACCAGGTTGCTTTCTTCCGGTAGGATTTCATCCAACACAGGACTAAAAATCCATGACCAGCAAACAAATGCCGCTGCCGGTTTATCGGGAAAATACTTCGCAAAAAACGCCCTGGCCGTCATCATCGACTCTCGCACCGCCTCCGGCGTCATTTTTCCACCCGCCGGGATATGCATATCCAGTACCCATCGCCCCGATTCCAGAACCCGATCCCATTCGGTTTCGTTCAGCCGCAGCGTGACGTTGACTGCTCGTCCAGTGGGTAGGATTGGATTGCCCTCAACATGACCGTGCTCCTCCCGGTAAGCGGACACCCAATCTCCTTCCTCAGCCGGCGCGCTTTCCACAGGCATGAACCCTCGGGCGTCGAAACGCTCGCCCTCGGAAGCCAGAGCAACCACCTCGCCGCTGTTTTTCCGTCGAAAAACACGGATGTTCTCCCCAAAAGGTTTCAGCCAAAACTCCAATCGACCCAGCCGGAAGTAAGGCTCTCGGGTGTAATTCCGCAGCCAAAACAATGTCGAGCGTGCAATCCCAATCCTGCCTCCATACATCTGGGTATGGTTGTAGCAAAAAGCGTTTGGCTCCAGGCAGGTTTCCCGGGT
>CAZMMI010000051.1:0-5555 GCA_964567255.1 uncultured Anaerolinea sp. | reverse complement strand
ACATCTGGGTATGGTTGTAGCAAAAAGCGTTTGGCTCCAGGCAGGTTTCCCGGGTCACGTCTTCAGGGATCCCCCAGGCTGCGTGCAGTGCCCGTACCAGTGGAACCTCGGCAATCCCCACCAGCAGGTAGAAAACTCCGCAGGCATCACCCAGTACAGCCTCAAAATCCGGCCAGCCGTCAAATTGCACTTCGCCCTCACCCTCATACAATCGCCACCAGCAATGCCAGGCCAGCCGCACCAATGCCGGGTGCGCGCTGATGGCTGCGGCTGTACGCACCAGCACAACTTCTACCGTTTCATCAAATCCGCACCACACCCGGTTCTCACGGATGACCTCCGGTTTCAAGAAATCCGGGCCCCCAACCGGGAATGCCGCCTGGGATTCCTCCCAGAAAGGCGCAACGGCGGCCAATTTCTCCACTTCCCCAATACTCCGCAACGCCGCTTCAGCCGTAAGAAACATGCCCTTTTATCCTCCTTGCCTTTCTGCCAGAAAGTTCACCACCTCTTGGTTCGTTGGACAACCCGCTTGTGCTCCTCGGCGCGTGCATTTAATTGCCGCTGCCGCCGAGGCAAATCGTCCTGCATCCCTCAGGGACCGTCCCTCCATCCAGGCCAGTAGAAATGCCCCGTGAAACACATCCCCAGCGCCGGTTGTATCCACTGCATCGACTACAAACGCATCATTCTGGATGATCGATTCGCTCGAAAAGGTCCACGATCCCTGCTCGCCCAGGGTTTCAATATAAATCGCCGGTCCTTGCGCCAGAATGAACCTTCCCGCATTGCGCAGTTCCTTCTCCCCGCTATAGGCAGCGCCGAAGCCTGCCCCGCCGAATAGAACGGTGCTCAAAGGGATCAAGGATCGCACTCCCGGGTCGTCTGCGTTTCCGGGTCTGCCCGCATCCAAAAACACCGGCTTGCCCGCCTCGCGCATCCATCTTGCCGCTGCCAGAGCCGCTTGCGGGTGAAAGCCGTCCAAGAATAGCCCATCCGCGCCGGTAATCGCGTCCCAATCCAACTCATCCACACCCAAGGACCGTTTGCGCATCCTCCCCGTCGATGCAAATGTGCGCTCTCCACTGGAGGTCTGCACAAAGACCAGTGTTACCGCCGGCTCGTCTTCTTCCAGCCTTACCACCAGGCGGATGTCCACCCCGGCTTTCGCCAGGCACCCCATCTTCAAGTCGGCCAGATGATCATTTCCACACACGCCAACGAGGCCTGCCCGGCCTCCCAGTTTAGAAAAAGCCACCAGCGTGTTCGCCGCCATCCCCCCACCGTCCAGGCTCAAATGATCCAGGGGTGCGCAGCCCTCCCAGCGGGGCAGCGCTTCACTCGAAACCAATACGTCGAGGGTGCTCATCCCCAGCCCAATCAGGCTTGGCGCTTCTGACATCAGCCTTATCCTCCAACCCCTTGTGAAATCTCTTCCTTGGCGGCAGAACGTGCCGCTTGCCAAACCAGCCATCCAGCGACGATGAATAAGCCGATATTGAGCACAAATGGGAAAATGCGATTGACGCTGGAAAGCACGCCGGCAATCCAGGGAAATGGCGCCGTAATGATAACTACCAATAAGAGCAAGATCGAGGTGATCCGGGCCCGCTCCTGTGCATCCACGGTCACTACCACCATACGGTCCACCAGGGTCCCCAACACGGCATAGCTGCACGCTTCCAACAGCGTTTGCAGCAAAATCACGCCGTATCCCTTTTCTGGCGAAATGATTAACAAAGCCTGTCCCAGGATGTACCCGCCCAAAGCTACCAGCATCGGGTTGCGAAACTTCAGTTCTTTCACCCGCGGCATGGCCAGAAAGAAAAACGCCATCATAAAAATCGAACGGGCAAACGGATATAAAGCGATATGCTCTGCCGGGATTTTTAACTTTTCTGTGACCAGAATCGACCAGAATGATCCATTCACCGTCCCGGTGATGCTGATCACCAGCATCAATCCCAGCGTGTACAGCGTCGCCGGCGTGCGCAAGATTTGCTTGAACACGTCTCGGTACTCGCCTAACAGGCTGAATATGCTTTGGTGCTTCGTCTCCTCCATCCGCACCTGGCCTTGCTTCGTCTCGGTGGAGTAGATGTACAGGACCACAAACTTCACCGTCATTGAAATTGCCGCGAAAATATATAGCCCCCGCACAGTGGGTATCAGTGTATACCGGTTAATCAGCAGTCCCGCCAGCGGGGCAAAAAACGCCGAAAGCAGCCCAGCGATATAAATCCAGGTGTAAATGTCCACCAATTGGTCCGGGTCGGCATCTTCCACCAACAAGCACGACCATGAGGTATGGGTGATGCGCCAGGTACCGTTGATGATTGCAGCCACAAGGAAGTAGTTGAAATCCTGGGCCACCGCCCAAATGATCGCAGGTATCGTCCAGGCCAGAATATCAAAGAAGAACGTCGTCTTGCGCCGTCCCAATTTATCGGTAATCGCTCCGCTCAAAGGGGTCGTGATGATCTGGATCACCAGGCCCAGGCTCACCAATAGGCCAATCTGTTGGTCCTTGAGCCCAAACGCCAGCATATACACCGACACGTACGGCGCATACAGGTTGTATGGAATTCCCCACAGTGGTTCGGTATAAACACAACTGCGCGGATTTCCACGCAGGCCAAAAAGCAAACGAAACAAAGGGTGTTTGAACAACAGGTTTCTCTCTTGGAAAAAATTGGGCGGACAGTAAGCAATTATATCGGATTTTCCTCATCTCGCCGTGTGATCGTTCCCATCAAGCTTCCAACTGGTTCACTCGCTCGTTTTCACGTACAATTACACTATCAACAAACTTTTTCTCAGGTATTTTCATGACCCAAGAACTCATCGGCGCAATCGACATCGGCGGCACCAAGATCGCGGTGGGCATTGTCACCACGCAGGGACAGGTGCTCGCGCACCAATCCTTCCCCACGCGCCCCAATCAAGGCCCTCAGGCTTCCGTACAGCGCATCGCCCAGGCCTTCGCCGCACTCATTACAAACCATCCTGCCAAACTTGCTGGCATCGGCATTGGCGCTACCGGCCCGGTGGACCCGTTCACCGGGCGCTTCGGTGCCGTAGAATTTCTCACCGGCTGGCAAGGCTTTGACATCGTCACCGCAGTCACCGCTGCCTGTGGCGTGCCCGCCGCCCTGGAAAACGACGCCGACGCCTACGCCCTGGGTGAGTGGCGCTGGGGAGCAGGCCGCGGCGCCAGCCCCTTTGTCGTCGTCACAGTCGGCACGGGCATCGGCGTCAGCCTCATCACCACCGGGCAGGTCTACCGAGGCGTGGACGGCGCTCACCCTGAAATCGGCCACCATATCATGGATCCTTCCGGCCCTGCTTGCACTTGTGGCGCGCATGGCTGTTGGGAAAGCCTGGCCAGCGGGCCAGCTATGGAAGAATGGGCCGCACAGCAATCGCCCAACCTCCCTCACCGAACCGGAGCGGAGCTGTGCGCAGCGGCCCTCACCGGAGAACCCTCCGCACAGGCAGCCGTCCAGCGCACAGCTCATTACCTGGGCCTGGGCATTGCCAACCTGGTCACCCTCTTTGCCCCGCAGATGATTGCACTTTCCGGCGGCATCATGCGCTCATCCGGGCTGTTCCTCCCCGTAATCCTGGAAACCGTCCAAAACACATGTGCCTATGTGCCCAAAGAAAAAACGCGCATCCTTGTGCTTGAATCGGATGCGTTGGCCGGATTGCGCGGCGCTGCCCAGGTTTGGCTTTCACGCACCCAGGCAGGCGCCGCTTAATTTGTTCTAGATTATCGGCGCGATATTCTTTCGCGGGCTGCTTTCAACAAAATATCTCCGCCGCCTTCAAGGAGTTGTTCCAGCCGGGCCGCGCTTGCCATACTCAGAGGTTGATCTTTTTCAGCCGCCTCCAGCAGCTTCAACAGCGAACCCCGATAACCGCTGGCCAGGTGCGCCCAGCGCGAATCCGCCGAGATGCGCTCCAGCCGCTGCAGCAGCAGTACAACCTGTGACCAGGGCGCGGCGTCCAACATCCTGCCTCAGGGCACCACCACAGCCCGCACATCGTCCGAGAAATGTTCCAAACCGTCCATCACGGCATTGATCGCCCCGGCTTCCAACGGCACAGTCCGCGTCACTATCCTGGATAAATCCAGCACACCGCGTCGGGCAAACTCCACCAACTGGGGCAATTCTTGCAACAGGTGGTCATTCGAGCCAATCAACTCGGTCTCTGGCCCCAGCAGGTGATGATAGGTGTCCACTTCCAACGGCCGCTCACTGATGCCCACAATCACCGCCCGCCCAAACACATTCAACGAGCGCAGTGCCTGGCTCATCGTCACCGGCAGCCCAATCACCTCCAGGGCCACGTCCACCCCCTTGCCGCCGGTCAGCTTGCGAATAGCTTCCACCGGGTCGCCTTCGCCGGCGTTCACCGGCACAGCTCCCAGGTCTTGGGCCAGGGCCAACTTAGCCGGGTTAAGGTCCACCGCATAAACGTCGCTGGCGCCTAACGCCCGCCCCAATTGAATAGCCGACATCCCCAATCCGCCTGCGCCAAACACCGCCAGCGTCTCGCCGCCCTTCAGCCGGGATTTGCGCAGTGCATGAAGCGAAGTAGCCGAAGCGCACATCAAAGTTGCGCCTTGTTCAAAGGGGATTTCTTCCGGCAGCTTCACCGCATTGCGTTCCGGCACGGCGATGAACTCGGCATACCCGCCATCGGTATAGTGCCCTAGCATCAAGCCCTTCTCGCAGAACTGCTCGTTGCCGGTGCTGCAGTAGTAGCAATTTCCACACGTCACCATATAGTGCAAGCACACCCGGTCACCTACCTCGACCCGCGTCACTTGCGAGCCCACGGCTTCCACCACGCCTGCCACCTCATGCCCCAGCGTCATCGGCAGCGGATACACCGGCGATTTTCCCGCCCGGTAATGCACGTCCGAATGGCAAATCCCCGCGGCTTTGACTCGCACAAGCACTTCCCGGTCACCATACTTCGGTACCGGAATATCTTGCAGTTCCAAAGGGCTGCCAACCTTTACCAAGCGCACTGCTTTCATATTTACCTCGTGGAGATGGAGAATGGAATTGCCTTATTCTAGGCTCTCTGGGAGTTGCCGTGGTAAGTTCCGCATTTTGGGGTGTGAAGGCGGCGAAGCCGCCTTCACACCCCAAAATGCGGGTCTCGCCACGCCGATTCCCAATGAACCTTATTCTACCCCATTCGTTGCCTGTTTCTGAAAACCAACGTACAATTAACCAAAATTCCGGCCCCTCGAAAGGATCCTCTCATGAACCATCTCACCCCTGGTCAAATCGAACAGGCCTATGCCCTCGCTGCGGACCGCTACGCCTTGCTTGGCGTGGATGCGCCCCATGCCTTGGAACAACTCAAGGGTATTTCGCTCAGCCTGCACTGCTGGCAGGGCGATGATGTTGGCGGGTTTGAAAATCCGGGCGGATCGCTGGGCGGCGGGCTGGCTGCCACCGGCAACTATCCCGGCAAAGCGCGCACCGCGGACGAACTGCGCGGCGACCTCGATCAGGCCTATCGCCTCATCCCCG
>CAZMMI010000050.1:3617-18575 GCA_964567255.1 uncultured Anaerolinea sp. | reverse complement strand
AGCACCCCACATACACCTCAAATTCAGGAACTTTCCCCACCCTCTGAGCAGTTACGATGTGCCGCTATCTATGTTCCCCAATCGCGCAGATAAAGGAAATCATAACCAATCGTGCGATTGCTCAACTTGGCGACCGGCGGCAGCACCCGTTTGAACTGGTTACGGCGGATGCGCTCGACCACGCCGCGCACAAATCCGGCGGCGAATCCTGCCTCGATGCATTCCTCGGGGGTATAGCGCTCATCCACCAGTAAGAACAACAGGCGGTCCACCTCCGCATAGGTATAACCCAGTTCGCCTTCGTCGGTTTGCCCAATCCACAAATCCGCCGAAGGGGGCTTGTCGATGATCGCGCTGGGAACCCCCATGGCCCGCGAAAGCTGGCGCACCTGGGTCTTGTACAGATCGCCAATGGGATTGAGCGCGCAAGCCGAATCGCCGTACAGAGTGGAATAACCCAACAGGATTTCGGTCTTGTTGCCCGTGCCCACCGCCAGCCCGTTGAACGCCGCCGTCTGGTCATAAAGCACAATCATGCGCATTCGCGCCATGATGTTGCCCTTGCGCAGGTTAGGCATGTCGGGAAAAGCCGCAATCAACGGGTCCACCATCGGCGTGATTTCCAGAGTCAGCGACTGCACCCCGGTGTCATCGATAACCATCTGGGCGTGCTCCAGCGAATCAGGTGACGAAGTTTTGTAGGGCAGGCGCAGCGCCAGCACATTCTTCGGCCCCAGCGCTTCGGCTGCCAGATACAACGAAAGAGCCGAATCTAACCCGCCGGAAAGGTTGATCACCGCGCGAGCGAAACCCATGCGGCTGATCTCGGAGCGGATGAAATTGGTCAAGATCTGGCGGGCCAGATCGGTGTTGATGTTGAGATCGGGAAATTCACTCACGGCTACCTCCCAGAGGAGCGGCTGCTGTCGCTGAGAATGCGGTTGAGTTCGCGCTGCACCAGCGCAGTGCGCTCATCCCGCAACAAGGGCAAACGGGCGCGAGTGCGGTGCAACTGGTTCAAATCGATGTTCACCAGGGTCAACGCTTCCTCCAGCGCGGGGCCTTCGCCCAGCAAATCGCCGTTCGGATCGTACACTGTGGCCCCGCCCCAAAAGTTGAGCCCGTCTTCAAAGCCCACCCGGTTGGTGTGCAGCACAAAACTGGTGTACTGGCTGGCATAGGCGCGCAGGATGTGGTTGACCCAGCGAGCCGACCCCAGTTGGGCAGCCGTGCCCAGGCCGCGGCTGGGGGAAGAGGACATGAACAGCATCACATCGGCGCCGTCCAGCCACAACAGGTAAGGCGGCGAGGCGTGCCAGAAATCCTCGCAGATCAACATCCCCACCCGCCCAAAGCGGGTGTCAAAAGCCCGCACGCTGTCGCCCCAAGCAAAGAAGCGCCCCTCGTCAAACATTCCGTAGGTCGGCAGGTACACCTTGCGATGCACGTGCAGCACCTGCCCGCGCGAGAGATAGGCCGATGAAATGAAGAAGCGGTTGCGCACATCTTCTTCCACAAACCCCACCACCAGATCCAACTGCTGGCTGGCTGCCAGCAAGGGCCGGAACGTCGGGTCATCGGCGTTGGGACGGCACGCCACCGCCGGGGTCAGGTCTTGCAGCCCGTAGCCGGTCAGAGACAGCTCCGGAAAAACCACCAGGTCGGCGCCTTTGGAGTGAGCCTCGCCCAAATAGGCAAGATGCTTATCCAGGTTGGACTGCACGTTCCCCAGGCGGGTGTTGATTTGGGCCAAGGCAATCTTGAGCTTCATAGGGTAGTGATTTCGCTTCCTTTCGCTTGTCGGCGAGTCTGGAATTGCGCCAACACAAATAACGTAAAGAATAATAACACCAGGACCAGATTTAGCCACGTATCCGCCCGCAATTGCCCCCAGCGAGGAGCCGGGTCGGCGCGCAGCAGAGAGGCCACCAGGTCCACCAACGACAACCAGCTTGCCGCCAGGCTGAACAGCCAGCCGGCTGGGCGCGGCATGGGTGTGAGCAACTCCAGCAGCCAGTAGAAAATCAAAAGGCTAATTGCCGCGATCAATTGCACCGGCAAGCGCCCGCTCACCAGGCCGATCTCATCCTGAACAGGCACCGCCCACCAGGTTCCCACGGGCATCTCCAGCCCATAAGCCGTGCCAAAAAGCCAGCAGCCCAACCACACGCTTACCGCCAGGGGAGGCAGCAGAGGATAAAGCAAGTCGGCCAGTCGACCGGGAGCAATTCGACGGATACGCGCGGCGATGAGTATTCCCACCACGCCCCCAACCAGCGCGCCGGCATCGTTTAAGCCCCCCAACCAGATCTGCATGATTTCGCCCGGGTGAGCCGCAAAGTATGCCTGGTTCAACCAGGCATAGCCCAGCCGCGCGCCCACCAGCGAAAACACCAGCGCAAACAGGGCAGAATCCAGCCACTGGCCGGACTGCTGCCGGCTAATCCGGTACAGCCCCAACGCGGCCCCAATTCCAACGGCAATCGCAAATCCGTTCACGGTATTGAATCTTACCACACACTAGGCTGGGACATCTACTGTCGAAAAGCGGTTGAATTCGGTACGTTTGTGCCGAATTCAACCGCTTTTCGACAGGTGGCAGCACGGCGCCAAACCGTGGTCGGTTGTGAATGGCGGGCTTTGCCCGCCTGGAAAATAGAAATAGGGAGATTTTGTCGCACGAAGTGCGACAAAATCTCCCTGATGCCTTTTTTTTGGGCGCCCAAAGGGCGCGATTCAGTCTCCACGGTTAACTGGGCTGCTGCCCGACAGGTTTCCCCCACCCTGGGGCGGGGGATAAAGGGGGTGGGGATTTTCCTTATTCGTACTTCAGCGCCAGCACCGGAATCATCGTCGCCGCGCGCAAGGCCGGGTAAAGCCCCGAGATCAACCCAACCAGAGTCGAAAAGATCAGAGCAAAAATGGGCAACCAGGGAGCAATATAAGCCGCGGGCCCGGCTGCACTCCCGCCCATCTGTGCCGCCTGGTTCTCCAGATAAGCCGCCGCCAGCACGTTGACCACCTGCGCCGCCAGCCAGGCCAGGCCTATCCCGCCCAGCCCGCCAATCAAACCGATTCCTGCCGCTTCGCCCAAGAAAATGCTCAGCACATTGCGATTGGTCGCGCCAACCGCTTTCATCAGTCCAATCTCGCGGGTGCGCTCCAGAATTGCCATCGTCATGGTGTTGGCAATACCTATGGCTGCCACCAACAGGGCGATCGCGCCAATCCCGCCGAACACAATCTGGATGATGGTATAGAAGTTGTTGATGCCTTCCACAAAAGACTGCGGCGTGTAGGCGTTAAACCCCATCTCGTTGATCTGCTCTGCCAGCGTGGTGGTCACCCGCGTATCCACGGCCTTGACCATTACGTATTCATAACCTTCCTTGTTGCGGTTAATGCGCGTGCCCATCGCCCACTCATTCCAGGTGGTCAAATCATCCATGCGCACCACCACGGCATAATCCGTTTCACCGTTTTTGGCTTTCAAAACGCCCGCCACGCGCATATACACCGTCTTATTAATCGTCTCACCTTCATTCGTCCAGCGGGTGAGCACCATTTTGATTTGCTGGCCGGTCAGGTTCTCGGGCTGCTGCACCTCTGGTCGTCCTGGGCGCCAGTTGGGGTCTGTAAACTGCTGCATGGCAGATTCGCCGATGAGCAACTCGCCCTTCTTCAATGCCAGGCTGCCCTCGGGAAAAGCCAGTTCATAGCCCAGCACCGAATAGTCGGGCGTGTCGGCCGAATAGATATACGCATAGTTTTCCAGACGGCCATACTTGAGCACGCCCATTGTGCGCAGGCTGTCGCGGGCAATGACCTCTTCCACCCCTTCCAGGGCAGCCAGATCTTTCAACACCGGCGTGGTCAACTGCTGGACTGTAGAGGTTGTCGATCCGCCTCCGCCACCAACTTTCTCTACCATCATCGACTCTTCCCACTTGGGGTAGACCGAAATGATGGTTAAATCCGCCACGCCCGCGAACTGATTGGTGGCATTGCGCTGCAAGCCGCTAGCCAGGGCCACCAACAGCACCACCGCCGCGGTACCAATCACCACGCCAATAGCCGTCAACGCCACGCGGCCTTTTCGGCGCGAGAGGTTATAAGCGATCAGGCTGACCAAATCAAAAAATCGCATACCGCTCCTCTAGGGAACCTTCCCGCCGCCACCCTGAGGCACCACGATGATTTCGCTATCCGAAGGAATTTGACCCTCCGGCATCACCGGCATCGATTCGTCGGGCGTATCGCTTCCTAACCCGAACAAACCTTTGAAGAAGCGCACCACCTTCTGCCAGACAGTCTCCTGCACCGGCTCGAACACAGGTGGCATCTCGCCGCCCTCGCCGGGGAAATATTCCCCCTCGCCACCACCATTCATCGGCGCCCCTTCAATGATACTGATCGGAATGGACTGGCTGATTTGGCGCTGCTGGTTGAAATCATCGGTGTAGTTGATGGTGACGTTGACCATCGCATCCCCGGCCTGAAATGGGATGAAGGTCACATCCCAGGGATACGAGCCGCCCGGGTCGAGCAGGCCCACCAGACTGATGTTATTCTGCGTGTCGCCCGCCTCCGAGGTGACCACCATATTACCGAGCACGGCGCTGTTGCGCCCCAGGTTGGTAATCTGCACGGGCAAAACGTTGGGCTGCCCCGACATCAGCGGGTTGGGGTCCATATAGAAGTTGATTTCCAACTGCGGCAAACGGTAAATGAGCAGGGTGATCACCTGATCGTCCACCATGCGCTGGCCCTTGGAATTCGAGTATACGAAAGAAAGCTTGAGCTGATAAGCGCCGGGGTTGGCCGAAACGTTGACGATCAGGCGCGAATTCACCTTGGTCGAAGCGCCGGCATTGAGATCGCCCAGGAAAATCAGGTTGGAAGACCCCACCGGAGCAAACACGGCCAAATCGGCGCTGCCGCCCGAGGTGCCGCCGGGTTGAGGCGTGCCGCTGTTATCGACGGTGGCCCCGCCGCCCAGCACCACCGTCACCGAATCGGCGTCATCGTTGCCCAGGTTGAAAACTTCCATCTCCAGCGCAAACAACGAGCCCGGCTGCAAGGGGTCTACGTCGGTGGTATAAGCGCCCACCACCAACTGCGGGCGCACCGCCGCCTGTGAGGTAGGGGTGGGTGTAGGGGTGGATGTGGGGCCAAAAGTGTAAGAGCCCAGGGTGAGGGTCAGATTAAAAGCCTCGGTATAAGGCGCGCCGCCGGCATCAGAGTAGACCATCTGTACCGGCAGCGAGGCCACCGATTGGCCTATGAGCGAAGTGCTGATGAGAATTCGTTGCGCGACCGTTTTTACGTTGCCCGAAGAGATACCTCCCGCGTAGAGCACGCCACCAGATTCCTCGGGGAGCAAGGCGTCGCTCATAAAAGTCAGCTTAACGTCGCGGGCGTCTTCGCCGCCTTTATTTTCCAGTTCAAGAAATAAGTTAAACGAAGTGCCCGGTTTTGGGTTATTGGTATCGGCGTAGTAGCTCTTGATGACTACCACCGGGCGCTGGGGCAAGGTGGATGGAGGGGCATCTACCGAAGTGACCAACAAAATATCGTCTGTAGATCCCGATGCAAGCCCTTCAAAGAATAGGGAAGCCGCACTGGAGTTTCCAGCTTGTGCTGAACTTGGAATTGTAACAGCCACTTCAATGGCGACTTGTTGTCCCGCAGGAACAGTGGTTTGTGGTGGAACGCCCACAGAGTACTCTGAATTCCATGTGATTTTAACCGTTTCATCAGCAAGTCCGGAATTAGCGATTGTCACATTGTAGATTACCGAGGTTCCCGCCTGACCCGACTTGGTAGTATCGTCAGCCTCGGCATTCAAGGTACCACCCTGCAACCGGGGTGCGGCCAGCGCGCCGCTGGGAGGCAGCGCCAGCAGGGTCAACATGGACAGGCATGCAAACAGGATGATAAGCGTTCGCTTCATAGAGTCGTTCCCTCCGAGGGTTGAGTTGCAGCTTCGGGGATCTGGCTGGCGGCTTCAAACTGCTCGCGTTCCACCAGGTTCCCATCCAGCAAGTAAATGACATGGGTCGCAAAGCGCGTCATGCGCGCATCATGGGTCACTACCATCACCGTGCGTCCCGCTGTGTGCAGCTCAGATAAAAGCTGCATGATGGTGTAACCGGTAACGGTATCCAGGTTGCCGGTCGGCTCGTCCGCCAGAATCAGGCCGGGATCGTTGATCAAAGCCCGCGCAATAGCCACCCGCTGCTGCTGCCCGCCCGACATCTCGGTTGGGCGGTGGCGGACATGTTTTTCCAGGCCAACTTTGACCAGCAGTTCGCGGGCGCGCTGCAAGCGCTGCTTGCCGGGCACCCCGGCAAAGCGCATCGGAAAGGCCACGTTTTCCAGCGCGGTCATGCTGGAAACCAGGTTGAACTGTTGAAAGATGAAACCCATCTTCTTGCGCCGGTATACCGCCAGAGCATTCTCGTCCATGCGGCTGATATCGTCGCCCGAAATGCGAATCGACCCGCTGGTGGGGCGGTCCAGCCCACCGATCAGATACAGCAAGGTGCTCTTCCCTGAACCGGAGGGCCCCATGATGACCGTGAACGACCCAGGCGGAATCACAAGGTCAACACCCGCCAGGGCCTGGATTTTATTCCGCCCCATGGTGAAAACCTTGCGTAGAGAAAGCGTTTCAACCGAATCGGCTTGAATCGTCATACTAGAAGTAGAAATAAGCGCCCTCCGTGTTCAAGCCGCTGAGCAGCGAGCCGGCAAATTGCGGTAGCGCCTGGAGAACCAACAAGAGCAATACCGTTACCAGCACCGCGCCAATCACTTTGCCGGTGCTCAAGCCCGAAGCAGGTTTTGCCCCAACAATCAACAGCACAATTTGCCAGATCAGATAGATATCGATGAGGGCCAGCAGCGCTGTCAAGAAAGCCGCCCCGCCCCCCTCGCCCGCCACAAACCCCGAAAGCCCCGCGCCGGCGATGAGCTTGCGCGAGAAGAGCATGGCAACGATCTGTACCAGAGAGCGTATCGCCAGCGGCAAACTGGCCCAGGCTGCCAGGTTGAAGTCGGCGTGCCGCGAGCCGCGCCCACCCGCCAGGGTCAGCGCCAGGTGCAGCAGCCCGCCCAGAATGAACCAGCCCACCCAAACGCCCAACAGCGCGCCCAGCGCCGGGAACACGTATACCCGCGTGGCGTCTGCCTTCGGCTGGGCAGCTTCCAGCATTTTTTCCTGTGTGTCGGGCGAATAGTACTGGAAGTCTTCAGGCAAATCGATGGGTTGGCTGAGGATTTCCTGGGTGCGCAGGGGGCCTGCCACCAGCACCTGCACGATCACCAGCAGGCTGAGCAGCAGCAGCGGAACCAGCCACACGCCGTTTTCGGCTTCAGCCACCGTCTGCAAACCGCGTCGCGGGCGGAACAGCACCGGCAGAATCAAATCAAAGCGCATCCGGCGAGGAGGTTTTTCGGGGAGATCATTTTCTTCAATGACGGTTTCGGACATAGACTCTCGCTTTCCAGTCGGGGTGATTTCGAATGTATATAAGACGCCATTACCCACCGTGAAGTTCCTAAGAAAACAACAGATTAAGTATAACGCATGCCGGTAATCTTTGACCATTCCCCTATAAAAATAATGTATCTATTGTTCCCGAATTAGAGATGAATGTGGGCGCTTCGCGCCCACATTCATCTCTAATTCGGGTCTTTTTTACCTCTCCGTGAGTAGCGACAAATTCTACGCCGCCTTGACCACCCCGTTCATCAGCGATTACAATCTTCCAAAAGAGTAACTATTCAACCAGAGGTGGAAGGGACCTGAATATGAGGTGATTGCTGGGTGCCTCGCACTTCATCAAAGGAGCCAATCATGCGCATTCGAATTGGAATGGAGAACGGGTACGAAAACCGCTCACTAGCCTGGGCATTGGATTACCCCGGCTGTTTTGCCTACGGCGAGGACGCCGCCACCGCCCTGCTGAAAATGCCCCGCGCGCTGATGAACTATCGCGATTGGGCCGAGAAACACGCCGGGCGCGAGTACATTGAACTGGGCGATTTCGACTTGCGCACGGTGGAGAGTTTTAACGTTTATTCCGTCGACGAAAACCTCGAGCCCGCCGATACGGGCCACCTGGTCAACGCCTGGTTCCGCGATGACTGGCGCCCGCTGGATGAGAACGATGTGCAGAACGCGTTGGAGCTACTCTCCTGGACTCGCGCCGATTTGCTGGCCATTGCGCAGAATCTGCCTGCCGACCTGCTGGATCGCGAGGCGCCGGGCGAGCGCTGGAGCATTCGCGGCATCCTGGGCCACATCGCCCACGCGGAGTGGTGGTACCTCGACCGCCTGGGCCTGGGCGGCGAGCGCAGCGAGCTACCCGAAGAGGTCTTCGAGCGGCTGGACTGCGTGCGCACCCGTTTGCTGGCTGCATTGCCGGGGCTGGTGGGGGTCAAGCAGGTGGTAGGCCTGCGCGGCGAGTTCTGGAGCCCGCGCAAGGTGCTGCGCCGCGCCTTGTGGCACGAAATGGACCACATCGGCCACATCGCCCATTTGATTTAGTGGCTCATTACAGACCCTTAGGGTCTTTTTGTCGCAATCATCCTTACAGTCATTTCAGTCTTGACAAAAATAACTGAAAGAACTATAATCACAGTAGCCGCGAAAGCTGGCTTTTCATGTGTACGTGTTTGATTCACAAGGAGAACTGATGGAGGTTGATAGTCCGGATAATCCTGGAGATAGTCCCCTAGAGGACAAACCTGAGTTATCCCAGTTCATTGAAAATATGGGGTTGCATTACGAGGCTTACGGCGTTCCCCGCATCGGAGGGCGTTTGTTGGGTCTTCTAATGATCTCCAACCGCCCCCTGGCAGCCGAAGAAATGTCGGAGACGATCCAGGTTAGCCGCAGCAGCGTTTCAACCAATTTGCGAACCCTGCAAATGGCCGACCTGATCGAAAAAGTCTCCCTCCCTGGAGAGCGCTACGACTACTACGTCATTTCTGAAACCGCCTGGCAAAGCACCCTGGAAATGCGGCTCGATGGCATCACCGCGTTCAAAGAGCTGGCCGAAACCGGACTGACAGGGCTGGAAGAAGATCATCCCGCTCGCCACCGCCTGGTAGAAATGAAAGCCTGGGCGGATATGGTAGAAGACTCGTACCGTAAAATGATCGACTCGTGGCAATCTCGGGTGGAGGAAACCGCCTAATACCGCTTTGCGACGTAATTGAAGCCGCGCCGGTTGGTTCCCTCCCAGGTCCAACCGGCGTTTTGTTGCCGCAAAAAAGCACACGCAAGGAGGCTGAGATGTATTACGTCGTCATTCGCGCAGAAAATTTAAGCAAGTTCTACGGCGCCCACCGCGGAGTGGAAGAATTAACTTTCCAGGTGGAGCCGGGTGAAATTTTTGGCTTGCTCGGACCGCACAACGCCGGCAAATCGACCCTTGTCCGCCTCCTACTCGATTTCGCCCGCCCCACCAGTGGCCGCGCCCTGATCTTTGGACAAGACGTTCGCCGCAACCCGCAAGAAATCCGCTCGCAGGTGGGCTTCCTCCCCGCCAACTTCTCCATGTTCGACCAGTTCAACGGCCTGGGCACCCTCTCCTTCCTGGCGGGGCTGCGCCGCGGCGCCGATTTGACCTACGCCCGCCTACTGGCTGACCGCCTGGGCGTCGACCTCAAGCTCCCAGCGGCTCGCCTTTCATCCGCCGACCGCCAGAAGATTGGCCTGGTGCAGGCCTTCATGCACCACCCCGAACTGCTCATTCTGGATGAGCCCACCCGCAGCCTGGACGCCGATGCGCAAAAGGTTTTCAGCCAGTTGATGGCCGAAGTTCGCGCCCAGGGCAGCACGGTGTTTTTCACCAGCGCTTCCCTCCCCGAAGTAGAGCGCTGCTGCGACCGGGTGGGCGTGCTCCACCAGGGCCACCTCATCGAAGTAGTCCGGGCTGTGCGTCTGCGCAGCCGCTCGCTGCGCAAGGTAGAAATGCGCTTCGGCTGCCCCGTGCCCGCCGATGCCTTCGCCCAACTGACCAACCTGGAAGACGTTCGTCTGGAAGACAACCAACTACGCTGCACCGTGCAAGGCGACCCCGATTCGCTCATCAAAATCGCCAGCCAGTACCGCGTCACCGATATGATCTGCCAGCAGCCGACCCTCGCAGAGGCCTATCACCGCTATTACGGGCTTTCCGATGGAGTGGATTAGCCTCTTCCGCCAAACCCTGGCTGCGCGCAAAAAACAGCCGTTGTGGGTTTCAGTCACGCTGGCCGCCGCCGGGCTTGTTCTGCTTGGATTGGGCCAATGGCCTGCTTTACAGCAATGGTTCTCCGGCCTGCCATCTTTTTGGCAGGCTTTTTTCGGTTTGCCCCACGGGTGGCTGGGCATGGCCGGGTTCGGCTGGGTCTTCCCGCTCACCTTGGGCTGGTTTGCCATTCGTCAGGGCGCTGCTTTGATTGCCGGAGAAGAAGAGCGCGGCGCGCTGGCCCTGCTGCTGGTGGGCATCGTCCGCCCCGCGCAATTAGTCTGGATCCGCTGGAGCGTTTTGCTGGCCCTCAGCCTGGCACCTGTCGCGGCTTTGGGGCTGGTGTTGCTCCTCGGCGGCGCGCTGGGCTGGCGCGACTGGCCGGGCGGCAGCCTGGCGGGAATTCTGCTTTCGTTGTGGTTGTATGGCGTTATGTGCGGCAGCGCCGCATTGCTGGGCGGCTGTCTCAGTGGGCGCGTGCGCGTGGCCTGGCTGGCCGGTGGGCTGACCTTGGGGCTCGGCCTGCTGCTCGACCGGTTATCGGCGGCCATCCCCAGCCTGGGCTTCCTCCACTACGTTTCTCCTTACGGCTGGTACGGCGGACCGCAGTTAGGCGGCGGCGCATGGCCTTGGGGTTGGGCGTTGCTGATAGGGGTTTCTGTGGCTGCGGCCTTTGGGTCGGCTGCCGGGTTTGCCCGCCGCGATCTGCAAATTTAATAGATCGGTCAACCGCGAACATAAAATCATGCGGCGCGAATGCGCCGCATGATTTTATGTTCGCGGTTAATTCCCCCATCCTGGGGGAGATATAGAGAGTGGGGAATTCCCCCCACACCGACCCAACTTAGCCGATCATCCCCTCGAGGATCATCTCCAGCGCCATGGTGTGGCTGCATCGTCCGCGTGTGCGGAAGAAATCGCAGTCGCATTTCCATTCACCTTGTCCGTAGTTTACTGTATGAGGGTTGTTCTCGCCGTCAAACGTAACCGTAAATTCCGTGAAATGCACCCGGTTGCGCTCTTGAGCGTAACGCTTCGCTTTGTCAATCTTGCCGATCATACCTGAATCCATATTTTAAAGACTCCTTTATCGACAGAATCCCACAGAATGCAAAAAAGCACGCAACATTGCGTGCTTGGGAACCCCTGTTCTTTTGAAACGGTAAATGGGTGGAGGAATACTTTTCACTAAATTCAGTATATATCGAGTCCCTGCGAAAGTCAACGCAAGCGAACCTTGCAATCTGCTGTCAGGTGATTTCGCCAAGAAACTCGCAAATAGACTCACCGCTTCTTCTCCAGCACCAGGGCGTCTTCCTGATCGTAATAGTACTTGACCCACACGTCCACCGGTCGGTAGCCCTCAGCGTGGTACAGCTTGATGGCGGCGTCATTCGAGCGGCGCACGCTCAGGCGCACGACAGGCAGCCCCATGCGCGCCTCGCAGACTTGCAGCAGGGCCGTGGCAATGCCCATGCGCCGGAATTCCGGCAGCACCCCCAGCGTGGCAATCCAGCCCACGCCTTCGCTGGGGTGCGGGTCGCCCCCCACAAAACCCACCATGCGCCCCATCACGCTGGCCTTCAAACGCACCAGCCCGGGCAAGACGAGGACGCCGGCCAGATCCAACCACGGCCACGCATCACCTCCGAAGCATGTCTGCTCCAGCGCGCGCAGCGCGTTGAAATCCTTCAGGCCGGCGCCCTCAATCTGATAGTTCCCGTTCTCGCCCAATATCAAAACTTACTTTTCCGACTGACCTTTGATGAAGCTGCCCATCATGCTGGTGAACTCCATCGGGAAGATGTACTTGGTTGACGGTTTTTCCGCCATGCTCTTGAGCGTCTCAAAGTACTGAATGGTGATGCTGCGCTGATCGAGCGTGGCAGCCACACCGTTGATCTTTTCAAGCGCTGCCGTGTAACCTTCGGCCCGCAGTAGTTGCGCTTGCTTCTCGCCCTCGGCACGCAGGATGTTGGCCTGCTTCTCGCCTTCGGCGCGCAGCACCTCTGACTGGCGCTCGCCGTCAGCCACATTGATGGCAGCTTCGCGCGTACCATTCGATTCGGTCACCACCGCGCGGCGAATGCGCTCGGCGGACATCTGGCGGTTCATCGCGTCCTGAACGTCCCGCGGCGGGATGATCTCGCGGATTTCCACGTTGGTCACTTTGACGCCCCAGCGTCCGGTCACTTCGTCCAGGCGGGTGCGCAGGATGTTGTTGATCGTCTCGCGCTCCGAAAGCACATCGTCCAGCAAAATGCCGCCGATGACCGAGCGCAGCGTGGTGGTCGCCATACCCTGGGCAGCCAGCTCAAAGTTGCCCACCTGCAGCACGGAATCGGTGGGAGAGAGCACCTTGTAGTACCAGATGAAGTCGATCGAGATCGGCGCGTTATCCTTGGTAATCGAGGTTTGCTGCGGGATCTCGCGAACCTGCTCGCGCAAGTCCACACGCACAGCGCGGTCGATAACCGGGATGAGCAGGATCAAGCCGGGGCCTTTGTCGCCCAGGCTGCGGCCCAGGCGGAACACCACCAGGCGCTGGTATTCAGGAACGACCTTAATGGCGTTGGCCAGGAAGATCAACAAGACAACAACGATGCCTCCGATTAGGCACAACAGGGTGAGGAATTCACCATTCATCTCGTTCTCCTCTTATTTGGAATCAGGGATTGAAACAGGTTCGACATCCAACATCAGGCCGCTCCTGCGCACCACGCGCACCGCGCTGCCGGCTGGAATATACTCTTCGCTATTGGCGGTCCATTGTTCGCCGCCCACATAGATCGCGCCTTGCGGGCGCAGATCGGTTTTGGCTGTGCCAACCTGCCCAATCAGCCCATCCAGGCTGTGATTGGGGATCAGCTTGGAAGCTGCCAGGCTCTTGCGGGCCATCAGCCACAGCAAACCGGCCGACAGGCTCGAAACAATGATCGCCAGGATGGGATTCAGACGCATGCCGCTCTCGGTGGGTCGGAAAGCAAATACCGAGCCCAGAATCATGGCAGCGATCGCCCCCAGCAGGTACATCCAGCTGTTCTTGCGCACTCGCACCGCAAAAAAGAAGGGGATCAAGCTGAAAGCCAACAACACCAGCGCCCAAACATTCACCGGCAGGTTGGCAATACTATACCCCGCCAGAGCCAGGATGAGAACCGCGCCAACTTCCAGGACGCCCGTGCCCGGCGCGAACAAGGCCAGAATGGCCATCACAGCGCCCCCTACCAACAACACATACGCTACATTTGGATCGAAGAAGAAGCTCATAGTTTGGCCCTCCGAATTCATTATACATGAATCCGGAAGGCATGTTCGTCAAGGGAGTGTCAAAGAGAAAGTCCCCTCTACTACCTCTCTATCTCCGTTTCGGTTTGAATTGCAACAGGTCGAGCGGGCAAACGAATTCGGGAAGCAGCAAAAATATTGACAATGGCAATAACGACGCCCATCAGGAACACATACTGGTAGCCAAATTGATTCCAGATCACGCCGCCCAGCAGGGCCAGCGAGATCGAAAAGATGTGATCAATGCTCACCCCCGCCGCCAGAGCCGGTTGGATATCATCCGGCCTGAGCGCAATCTTCTTCATATAGGTCGAGCGGGCCATACTCACCGACATCAACATCTGGTCCAGCAGGTAGCACCCGCACACCACCAGGAAAGCCGCGCCTTCGGGCAAAAACGAACGTGCGAACCCATACCCAAAGCATACAAACACCAGCAGCACGGCCTCGCTGATCAGCACCGTGCGCTCGCCAAAGCGGTCGATAGCCCGCCCCAGAATGGGCTGGAAGACGATGCCGATGATCCCGCCCACGGTGATGAGCGTTGCCAGGGTTTGGGTGGGCTGATTGAAAATCGTCACCAGCACCCACGGCGCAAAGGTGATGAACAACTGCTTGCGCGAGCCGTACAGTACCGCCAGGATGTAGTACAGGCGGTATTCTTTCTTCAGCTTGAGGATATCGCCCGACGGTTGGGGCCGCCCGCGCCGCATGGAAAAGAGCAGCACAGCGGCAATCACAAAGCCCACTGCCGCCAGAGTGAAGGTCAACTGAAAGGTCATGCCCAGGTAGCGGAAGCCCACAAAGACCAGCGCGCTGCCGAAAATAGCAGCAAAGTTGCGCACCGCGTTGAGCTGCCCCAGCCTGCGCCCGGCCTGACCCTCTCGGGCCAATTCCATGCCAATGGTGGAGGCAATCGGCATAAAGACGTGCTGCCCGGCGCTGTACAGGAACAGCCACAGGACCATGATGCCGTAGCTGGGAGAAACATAAGCAATTAACAACACGCCAGCCGCGCTTAACAACAGAGCCATGCCCCCCAGACGCCGGCTGCACAAGAACCAAAAAAGGGCTGTGATGAAGATGGTCAGGAATCCGGGCAACTCGCGGGGAAACTCGAGGAAGGAACGCTGGAACCCTGTCAGGGCGTAATTTTCATTCAGAAAATTATTAAAGATGGAATCGAATAAGCTGTAACCGACTCCCATCACCAGGGAAGCGGCGATAAAGAGTTTTAGCTCGCGAGGAACCTTGGACAGGCGTGACGATAGAGCGGACATGGAGGGATCTCTTTGCAATGAGTAAGATTTGGGACAAAGGCATTATATCGCAGAAAAATCCCCGGCGTTCCTTCGTAGGAAGGCTGTTATTGTAGGGGAAATTCATGAATTTCCCCTACCATTTCCACGCCTATTGCGCGCTTACG
>CAZMMI010000050.1:0-3517 GCA_964567255.1 uncultured Anaerolinea sp. | reverse complement strand
GTAGGGGAAATTCATGAATTTCCCCTACCATTTCCACGCCTATTGCGCGCTTACGGCTCGATCTGCACGCACCGTTCAAACATCTGCGCCGTGTACCTGGCTAATCGCCCGGTGCTATCCTCATTCGTCACCAAAAAATTGTCCTGCTGGAAAAAATCCGGCGCGAGCATGGTATAAAACGCCGCCGACATCACCTGGGCCAGGGCTGCGCGCACATTCTCAGGCGGCGAGGCCGGGTACGCTGCGACAGCCTGCCGGCACATTTGCTCAAAAATATCCTGAAACATGCGCATGGCCAGCGTGTCGGTGCGCTTTTCCACCAGGATTCCGTACATGTGCGCCATGAGCATCTTCGGGAAGCGCTTGCCGCCTTCGATCAACCAGATCACCACATTCTCCAGGCGTTGTAAGAAAGGGGTGGATTCTTGATGGATGATCTCCAGCAAATCTTCCTGCATGTGCTGGATGGTCATCTTCATCACTTCTTCCACCAAACGCTCTTTGCTGCGGAAATAATAATTGATCGCGGCCACGTTGACCCCGGCCTGCTCTGCAATCTTGCGTGTGGTCAGGTTATCAATCCCATCCTGCTCGATGCAGGCAATGGTAGCCTCCAGGATGCGCTGCTCAGGTGCTTGCGGACTCATAACTGCCCCTCGGTCTTAATCCCGCACTGTTGCTCAGAGATGGCCCACAGACGTTTACCGTTAGCCTCCTTCAAAGCATACCCGTCCGGTTTCTTCGGGGCGCTGTGCTTCCAGTAGACCTCCGTCCGATTTTGGATGGACGGCTCGGTGGCCAGGAACACCACCCCGCGGGCCGATTCTTCGGCGCTGATGCCCGCGTTGCGGCGAAACTTCCAGATCAATTGCACAAAACCCGGCGTGCCCTTGAAGGCAATGTCGGTTTTGACCAACCCCGGGTCGGCGGCAAAGGCCCGCAGCGTGGATTGCGCTCCCAGGCGGCGGTTCAACTCGGCGGTAAAAAGCACATTGGCCATTTTGCTCTGCTTGTACGAGGACAGCCCGTTGTAGAAACGCCGCAACTGCACGTCGTTCCAGCGGAAGCGGGCCAGGTTATGCGAATACGAACTGACCGTCACCACCCGTCCCATCGGCGCCGCTTTGAGCAAAGGCAGCAGGCGATAGGTGAGCAGGAAGGGAGCCAGGTGATTGAGTGCCCACACCACCTGGAATCCCTCGGCTGTCTGGGTGTACCAGGCGCTGAACATCCCGGCGTTGTTGATCAACCCATCCAGCGCCGGTATGCCCGCCCCCGCCAGCTTTTTCTGGATGGCATCGGCCAGTTGATGCACCTCGCTTTGCAAGGTCAAATCCGCCAGGCAGTACTCCACCCGCGCGTCAGGATAGGCTGCGCGCAGTTGCCGCTCGGCGGCCTGGTTGCGCTCTGCCGAGCGCCCCACGCCGATGACAAAAGCACCCTGCGCCGCCAGTTGAGCCGCCGCGGCCTGACCAATGCCCGAGGTCGCCCCGGTGATGACATACGTTTTGCCCGAAAGTGCATGTTCCATGTGTAGACTCCTTGATATGTCCGTGATGCGATTACGATCACAAAAACCATTATAGTTTCAAACAAGCGTTTTGTCAACAAGATTTATGCATAAGTTTCAAACAAATGATTGACTTTTTCGAGATTCCTCGCTATACTCAACCTATAACGACTCAAACGACAGGGCCAATGCGCACAGAAAACGCTGCTTCTGGCCTGGCAACGAGAGAAATTCGATGAGGAGAATGACATGAACAGTTGGGTATTGATTACTGGGGCAACCGGCGGATTGGGCAAAGCCTTCGCCACCGAATGTGCCGCCCGCGGCTGGAACCTGGTGCTGACCGACCTGAAGCCCGCCCCGCTCGAAACATTGGCCGGCGGGTTGCAGAAAGCCTATAGCGTGGATGTGCGCTGCTACACCAGCGACCTGACCAACCCGGCCTCGCGCGGGCAATTATTCGATACCTTTACCGGAGAGCGGATGCGCTTTTGGATGGTGATTAACGTCGCCGGGCTGGATTTCGAAGGTTCTTTTTACGAGCAGCCCTTCGAGAAAATCCGCACCATCATCCGCCTGAACATCGAAGGTACCCTGGAGGTAACCCACGCGCTCATGCAGCAGCGCGACCCCGTGCGCACCTTCCGCATCATCAATGTTGCCAGCCTGGCGGCTTTTTACCCCATGCCCGTCAAGGCCACCTATGCCGCTTCAAAGCGCTTTCTGCTCGACTTCTCGTTGGCCCTGCGCGAAGAACTGCGCGACGTCGGCGTCACCGTCACGGCGCTGTGCCCGGCGGGCATGCCCACCACGCCCGAATGCATCGAGTCCATCGAAGCCCAGGGCTGGATGGGCGCCCTCACCACCCAGAACACCGGCTCGGTCGCTGCCGGAACCATCGACAGCGCCCTCAAGGGTAAAGCCGTTTACATTCCCGGCGTGCTCAACCGCATCCTGCAGGCGCTGGGCGGCGTTTTGCCCGCCCCGTTGATCGCCTGGATCGTTGGCGAACGCTGGCGGCTGGCCCACGAGCGCAAAAACGCCCGCCGAAGGCTGGTCGCGGCCACGCAGTCGTAGAAATCGAGATCCTAAGGGTCTTTGAGATCCTTAGGATCTGAAGGTTCAAACTCATTTCGCGCCAGCTTCTCCCCATTCTGCTCTCTTGGCGGAGGCGCATCGCCAAACTTACTCTTCCAGCATCTGAGGCAATAATTCGCCTTGCCGCCCGGATAGAGCGGGTCATCCACAACATAGGCCGCATGGAAGCGTTTACACACATCGCATCGCTTCAGGATACGGCCCATGCGCTCACTCCTGGCTCAAAAGCACCCGAATATCGCTCCAACCATAAGACACCTCAACGATATCCTGGTCATACACAGGATAAGTCTTGCCGCTGATGAACTTGCCTTGCAAGCTCTCATACCAGGCTCGCGCCGGGTTGCCGCGCAGCGTCCACAGCATCACCGACTTCGCTCCGTACTCAATCAACATCTCAACCGCCTTGCGCAGCAGCGCGCTGCCCACCCCGTGTTTTTGGTGATCCTGGCGCACGTGCATCGCCGCAATTTCCGCGTCATACCCAGGCAGCCCGGCTTGCTTGAACGCCAGCAGGTAACCGATCACACCTTCCTGGGGATGCTCGGCGACCAGCAAGATATCGCCCTTGCCAGACGCAAACCAATCGTTCCAATCTTTTTCCTGCTCTTCATAGGAAAAATGATCCAGGTAAGGTTGGGGAAATTGCCCGGCATAGGCACAACGGTAGCTGTCGACTTGAACGTGAGCCAGGGCATGACAATCGGCGGGAGTGGCGGGGCGGATAACGACCATAACAACCTCAATGCGTGTTCGCTGCATTCCATAACGTTACCGGAGCCACAAGGAAGGGTTTCCTTCCAGCCCGGCGCCCTCCTATTATACCCGCATCTATACCGATTGCATCTGAGGCTGTACCGGGTTCATTGGGAATTAGCGTGGTGAAACCCGCATTTTGGTGGGGCTTCT
>CAZMMI010000049.1:5846-18728 GCA_964567255.1 uncultured Anaerolinea sp. | reverse complement strand
ATGTCAGGCCCGTTCCGCTCTCCCCTTGGGCATCTGACATCTTTTGCGTGCACACTGATGGTTGAGGCTGTCTATCCCAATACAAATTTCGCCAAACATTATACAAAACGCTGTATATTATTGCTTGTGATTATACAAAACGCTATACTCGTTGCTAACGAACAACATTTGGTTGATACTTTTAGGAGGTATGAGATGAAACGTTTGGTTTTTGTTGCCCTGATGGCTGTGATGGTTTTGGCCGCTTGCGCGCCTGCCGCTACCCCTGTTCCGACTGCTATGCCCGAACCGCCCCAACCGACCGCTACGCCGATGCCCGAGCCGACCGAAGCGCCTAAGACGATTGTTGACGTTGCCGTTGAAGATGGCCGCTTCACCACCCTGGTGGCTGCGGTTCAGGCGGCAGGCCTGGTTGAAACCCTCTCTGGCGAGGGCCCCTTCACCGTGTTTGCCCCCACCGATGATGCTTTTGCCAAGCTGCCCGCGGGCACGCTGGATGAGCTGCTCAAGCCTGAAAACAAGCAGCAATTGACCGACATCTTGCTTTACCACGTTGTTGCCGGAAAGGTGATGGCTGCCGATGTGGTAGGCCTCAGCGAAGCCGAGACCGCCCTGGGCAAGAAGGTGATGGTCAAGCTCGAAAATGATAAGGTCTTCATCAACGAGTCCGAGGTTGTCATTACCGATATTGAAGCTAGCAACGGTGTGATCCATGTCATCGACACCGTGATCCTGCCGCCCGCCGAGCCGCAAGTCATGGATATTGTTGACACCGCTGTTGCGGATGGCCGCTTCACCACCCTGGTGGCCGCAGTTCAGGCCGCCGAACTGGTCGACACACTCAAGGGGGAAGGTCCATTCACGGTCTTTGCTCCCACCGATGAGGCTTTTGCCAAGTTGCCCGCCGGCACGCTGGACGAACTGCTGAAGGCTGAGAACAAACAGCAATTGACCGACATCCTGCTCTACCATGTGATGGCTGGTAAGGTGATGGCTGCGGACGTGAGCGACGGCTTGATTGCCGACAGCGCCCTGGGCACCTCGTTGTTCTTCAAACTCGACATGGGCAATGCCTATGTGAACGAAGCCCAGATCATCATTACCGACATTGAAGCCACTAACGGCGTGATCCATGTCATTGACACCGTGATCCTGCCCAAAGATATCGTTGACGCCGCGGTTTTCAACAAGTTCGACACGCTGGCTGCCGCGCTGACCGCCGCCGACCTGGTGGAAACATTGAAAGGTGAAGGTCCCTTCACGGTCTTCGCCCCCACCGAAGAGGCCTTTGCTGCTCTGCCCGAGGGCACCCTGGACAGCCTCCTTCTGCCCGAGAACAAGCAGGCCCTGACCGACATTTTGCTCTACCATGTGGTGAGTGGAAGCGTTCTGGCTGAACAGGTGGTGACTTTGAAAAGCGCCGACACCGTACTGGGACAGCCTGTGACGATCAAGGTGGAAGATGGCAAGGTGTACGTGAATGAAGCCCAGGTCATCGTTACGGACATCAAGACCACCAATGGCGTCATCCATGTGATCAACGCGGTCATTTTGCCGCCACAATAAGGTTGTGAGCTGCTAACCTTCACCAAGAGGTTGCTAGTATAATAAAAGGGCTGTCCAATGAAAATGGACAGCCCTTGGCTATTTGGGAGTTACCATGGTAGATACCGCATTTTTGGGGAGTAAGAGCGGCTTCACCGCTCTTACTCCCCAAAAATGCGGATTTCACCACGCTGATTTCCAATGAACCCAGCCCTTCTTCTATGTTCCTTCGGGGAGGTACCCATCATGACATCGATCTCAGACTTTTCCAACAGCCCGAAGTATAAAATTAAGGACGTTAGCGATCAGACAGGTATCCGTCCGGTGACGCTCCGTGCCTGGGAAAGGCGATATGCAGTTTTATCGCCCAGCCGTTCCGATAACCGCTACCGGTTGTACTCCGATCGCGATATCGCTGTCCTACGCTGGCTCAAGAGCCGTACCTACAGTGGGGTATCCATCAGTGCCGCGGTGGAAGAACTTCGCCTGTCGATGGAACACGGGAAGATGCCGGAGGTACTCCCGATTAGCCCGGCAATACAGCCGGTCAAAGCTTCCAACCCACCCGGCAGGTATGCGCGCGAGCTTTATCGCGCGCTGCTGCGCTACGATGAACCAGATGCCAGCGATTTACTGCGTGAAGCGCTTTCGGCCTTTGATCTGCGCACCTTCCTCGGTGAAGTGATTACGCCTTGCCTGGTCGATATTGGCACGGCCTGGTACCGTGGCGAAATTCGCATCACCACCGAGCATTTTGCCAGCTCCTTTATTCAGGGTAAATTGTCAACGCTCTTGCAGTCATACCCCTACCACCGGAACGCGCCTTACATCATGGTGGGTTGCGCCCCGAACGAGATGCATGAGATTGGCGCCTTAATGATGGCGGTATTGCTGCGCAGCGAGGGCTTCCGGGTGGAATTCCTGGGCCCAGATATTCCCCTGGATGATTTGGTGGATCATGCGCGCTATGAGAAACCACAAATGGTCATCCTGACCGCCACCACGCGTGAAACGGCGTTGGAGATGAAACGCTTAAAAGAAAAGCTCAGCCGTCTGCGACCTGTGCCGGTGTTTGGATATGGTGGTTCGGCTTTTAATCTGGAGCCGGATTTGCTTACCCAGGTGCCAGGGATTTTCCTGGGCAAATCGCTGGATGACGCCGTCGAGACTGTTAAAGATTTATTGAAGCCTGAAAAACGCACCGGACAAGCGAAAAAAATTCGCGTTGCCGGCTGAGCCCATCAGAAGGACTATCCTCTTTGTGTTGATTGACGCGCCTTTAGGGTAGCTGGGAGGATCAGCGTGTTCCCAGACAGGCTTGGGTCCGTGTTCTTGGGGTTGTTCATCGCCATCAACTTGTGGACTGCTAATTCGCCCAGAAGATCGAAGTCCTGGTGGATCGTTGTGAGAGGCGGGGTGAAATATTCGGATTCGGCGATATTGTCGTATCCGGCGACCCCTAAGGGATATGGAACGCGGATGCCTTTGGCGGTAGCGGCACTTAATACACCCAGAGCCGTCTGATCGTTTGCGGCAAAGATTGCGTCCATTTCGGGGTACTGCCGTAAAAGAATATCCAGAGAGGCTGCGCCGCTGGCAGTTGACCAGTCACCGCTGACCACGGCAGACTCGGGGGCGGGCAAATCGGCATCGAGCAAAGCGCGCATCCAGCCCCGTTTCCGCTCCCGCGATTCCCACCAGTTCAGCGGGCCGCTGATGTGGGCAATATTCCGATAGCCTTGTTCGATGAGGTGTCGGGTGATGGTGTAGGCTCCGTCGAAATTGTCGAAGGAGATAGTGGTAGGGGCCGAAGCGGGGTTCCCTTTCAGGTAAACGACGGGTGGCATTTGATCGTTCAGGAACTTCTGGACGGTTTTCCAATTATCTCCCACTTCAGGAGCAGCATAGATCATCCCTTCTACCTGATGAGCAGTAAGGGATCGGATGTAAGGTTGCATATCAGGCGAATCAAAGGTAGGCATCACCTTCAAGAGCAGGCTAAATCCGTAGGCTTGAGATGCCTGGGTGATGCCAAAGAGGGTGGTCGAGATGCCGACATAATTCAACCCGGCAATGATTACGCCGAGGGTCTTTGATTGGCTGCGTAATGAGCGAGCCAACGCGCTGGGCTGATATCCCATTTGTTCGATCACTGCCAGGATTTTTTCGCGCGTGTCGCGAGATACATCCAGACGGTCGTTCAACACGCGCGAAACGGTTTGTGTAGATACGCCGCAGGCTCTGGCTACATCTTTGATAGTTACTTTGGGTCGAATGGAACTCACCATATTCTTATGACCGGCAAACCAGGGAAACCTTACTGCCGGTGCAGTCCTTTCGTTGTTGAAGATTATACGATGTGGGCGGAAACGTGTCAAAAATTGTTATCGATGACGATAACGGGAAAGTTGTAAACGAAGAGGAGAATTTGACCACACATACTTGTAAGTATTGCGTTCTCAAGAGAGTGGACGTGTAAATTTATTCTAGCATGCTCCATGAAACCTCGATCCGGCGATATTTTTGTGAGTATTGACAATTTCTTGTGATATTGCTATACTGTGATCGTTACCGTTATCGATAACGAAATAACGCTGCTTTCGTTCGAATAATAACCCCTGATTCTGGCAAGTCTAAAGATCGTGACCGGCAAGTTCTGGAAAGGAAACCCGATGATCACTTTTGACTCTTATGAAATCTGGTTTGTAACGGGCAGCCAGCATTTATATGGCCCCAAAACCCTCGAACAAGTTGCGGAAAATTCCCAAAAAATCGCCGCTCAACTGAATCAAGCCAAAGACATTCCGGTGAAGATCGTTTTTAAACCGGTTGTGAAAACGCCTGAAGAAATTCGGGCTTTATGCAAGGAAGCGAACAATGACCCGGCCTGCATCGGCCTGGTCTGTTGGATGCACACATTTTCACCTGCGAAAATGTGGATTGCCGGCTTGAGTGTGTTAGCCAAGCCGTTCTGCCATCTGCACACCCAGTTTGGCCGCGAAATCCCCTGGTCTCAAATTGACATGGACTTCATGAACTTGAACCAGTCGGCGCATGGGGACCGCGAGTTTGGTTTTATTGGCTCACGGATGCGCCTGAATCGCAAGGTTGTGGTGGGACACTGGCAAGACGATGACGTGCAGCAGGAACTGGGTGCCTGGGCTCGGGCGGCTGCGGCCTGGGCCGACTCGCAGGATGTCAAGGTAGCTCGTTTCGGCGATAACATGCGCGACGTTGCGGTGACCGAAGGGAACAAAGTAAGCGCACAGATCCAGTTCGGGTATTCTGTGTATGGTTATGGGGTAGGCGACCTGGTGGCTGTGGTTGAACAGGTTTCGGAAGGTGACGTGGATGCGCTCGCGGAGCGTTATGTTGAGGAATACCAGGTCGCTCCGGAGCTGCACCAAACGAAGAGCTATTCCACATTGCGCGAAGCTGCCCGCCTGGAACTTGGCATGCGGGCTTTCCTCGAGGCCGGCAACTTCAAAGCTTTCACCACCACGTTTGAAGATCTCAACGGAATCAACCAACTGCCGGGCCTGGCCTGCCAGCGTTTGATGATGGACGGGTATGGATTTGGGGCGGAAGGGGATTGGAAGACCGCGGCCCTGGTGCGCGCTATGAAAGTTATGGGCGCGGGCCTTCCGGGAGGCACTTCCTTTATGGAAGATTACACCTATCATATGCCTGCCCGAGGCACTGCGCAGGTTTTGGGTGCGCACATGCTGGAAGTCTGCCCTTCGATCGCCAGCGACAAACCCTCGCTACAGGTGCACCCTCTGTCAATCGGCGGGAAAGCCGACCCGGCTCGGTTGCTGTTCAACACAAAAACCGGCCCGGCGGTGAATGCGAGCTTGATCGATCTGGGGAGCCGCTTCCGCCTGATCGTCAACCCGGTGGAGGTCGTGCCGATCGAGTCCATGCTGCCCAACCTGCCGGTGGCCCAGGCATTGTGGGTGCCGCAGCCCAATCTCAAGATCGCTGCCGCGGCCTGGATTTATGCCGGGGGCGCGCACCACACTGGCTTCAGCCAGGCGGTGACGGTTGAGATGCTGCAGGATTTTGCCGACATGGCGGAGATCGAATGCTTGTTGATTGACAACAAAACAGAGATTTCTGAGTTCAAGAAAGAAATTCGCTCCAACCATGTTTACTACTCCCTTGCCAAAGGGTTGTAACCCTTGTGGTTTCCTGACCTAATGACGGGTCAGTTGCCAACGTATCCATTCAGTTCTGTTGATAGGAGAAGAGTATGAAGAAGTTATGGTTCTTGATCACCCTCGTTGTGATGCTGGCTGTGTCCCTGGTGGGCTGCGCCCCCGCGGCCACCCAAGCGCCCGCCGGCGAAGAGCCCGCCGCGGAGAAGAAAGTTGTCGGTATCTCCATGCCGACCAAATCTTCTGAGCGCTGGATCTCTGATGGCGAAAGCATGGTCAAAGTGTTCACCGAGATGGGTTATGACACCGACCTGCAGTTCGCTGAAGATGACATCCCCAATCAGGTTGCCCAGATCGAAAACATGGTCACCAAGGGCGCGGATGTGCTGGTTATCGCCGCGATCGACGGCAGCACCCTGTCTGACGTGCTGCAGAAGGCGCACGACGCTGGTGTTCTCATCATCGCCTACGACCGCCTGATCACCAAGACCGCCAATGTGGACTACTACGCTACCTTCGATAACTTCCAGGTGGGCGTTCTCCAGGCTACCCAGATCGAAACCGCTTTGGGCCTGAAAGATGGCAAGGGTCCCTTCAACATTGAGCTGTTCGGCGGCTCCCCCGACGATACCAATGCGTATTACTTCTATGATGGCGCTATGTCCGTCCTGCAACCCTACATCGACAGCGGCAAGCTGGTTGTCGTTAGCGGCCAGATGGGCATGGACAAAGTCTCCACCCTGCGCTGGGACGGCGCGACCGCCCAGGCCCGCATGGACAACCTGCTTAGCGCTTTCTACACCGATAAGCGCGTAGACGCGGTTCTGTCTCCCTATGACGGCCTCTCCCGCGGTATTCTGTCCTCCCTGCGCGGCGTTGGTTACGGCACTGCCGACCAGCCGTGGCCTATTGTGACCGGACAGGATGCCGAAGTTGCCTCGGTCAAACTGATGATCGCCGGCGAACAGGCTTACACCGTCTTCAAAGACACCCGCGAACTGGCCAAGCAGACCGCCAAGATGGTGGACGCTGCTCTCAAGGGCGAGGAAGTTCCGGTCAACGACACTGAGACCTACAACAACGAAGTCAAGATGGTTCCTTCCTACCTGCTCGTGCCCGTGAGCGTCGACATCAACAACTACAAAGCCCTGCTCATCGACAGCGGCTACCTCACCGAGGATCAGCTGAAGTAATTGTCGGATCAGGCAAAACCTTGATCGTAAGTGTGGGGGGATCATTTCCCCCCACACTTTGTCCACAAAACGTTCGTGCCCGTTTATAATTATCTGGAAATTTCCAAATCGCTATACAATACAAATAATCACTTGATGGAGAGGGGCATCTTCCACACAAAAAGAGTGATTACACCGAACCGGTTTATCTATTGAAGTGTCAAACGGTTGGAGGATGAAGCTCTATGTCTGAAGTCATTTTGGAAATGCGCAATATCACAAAGACATTTCCCGGCGTAAAGGCACTAGACAATGTCAATTTTAGTGTCGAGCGTGGTGAAATCCATGCCCTGGTAGGCGAAAATGGGGCCGGAAAATCGACCTTGATGAAGGTGTTAAGCGGCGTTTACCCGCACGGTTCTTATGAGGGTGAGATCTTCTTCGAAGGAAAAGAATGCCGGTTTAGCGACATTAAGCACAGTGAAGATATCGGGATTGTCATTATCCACCAGGAATTGGCACTCATCCCGTTTTTATCCATTGCAGAAAATATTTACCTTGGCAACGAGCGCCAGAAAAACGGGGTAATGAACTGGCGCGAAACCATTTCAGGGACGCGCGAATTACTCAAGAAAGTAGGTTTGGACGAATCGCCTAACACCCTGATTACGAATATCGGTGTTGGCAAACAGCAACTGGTTGAAATCGCGAAAGCCTTATCGAAGAAAGTAAAACTTTTAATTTTGGATGAGCCGACTGCCAGCTTGAACGAGAACGACAGCCAGGCTTTGCTGGCTTTGCTGCTGCAATTGAAAGCGAACGGAATTTCTTCGGTCTTAATTTCCCACAAAATCAGCGAAGTGTCCCAGGTGGCGGACTCGATCACCATTTTGCGTGATGGCGCGACGATTGAAACGCTGGACAGCCAGAAAGACGAAATTACTGAAGATCGGATCATTCGGGGGATGGTTGGGCGAGACCTGACTAACCGCTTCCCGCCGCGCGAACCAAACATTGGCGACGTAGTCTTTGAGGTGATTAACTGGAATGTGGAACACCCCATTCACCCTGGGCGGAAAGTGTGCGACAACATCAATCTGAACGTGCGTAAAGGCGAAGTGGTTGGGTTGTCGGGGCTGATGGGTTCGGGTCGCACCGAGCTGGCCATGAGCATTTTTGGGCGAGCGTATGGCCGCAATATCCGCGGCACGGTGAAAAAGAACGGAAAGCCCATCGATGTATCCTCCATCTCGCGGGCTATTAAGAACGGGGTGGCCTATGCGACCGAAGACCGCAAGACCTACGGTCTGATACTCATTCAGGATATTAAAAATAACATCACACTGGCAAACCTCGGCGATGTGACCGAGGGGTTGGTGATCAACCAGCGCAAAGAGCTGCGCAATACGCAGGATTACCGGGGCAAGTTAAATATTAAGTGCTCCAGCATCTTGCAGAAAACCTTGAACCTATCGGGTGGCAACCAACAAAAAGTTGTGCTGAGCAAGTGGCTCTTTGCCAATCCGGACGTGCTCATTTTAGACGAGCCTACGCGGGGAATCGATGTGGGAGCCAAGTATGAGATCTATACGATCATCAACCGGCTGGTCACCGAAGGCAAGTCAATCATTTTGATCTCCTCCGAGCTGCCGGAAATTTTGGGTATCTGCGATCGGATCTACGTCATGAGCGAGGGGAAAATAGTCGGCGAAATGCCCGCAAAAGAAGCATCGCAAGAGAAGATTATGAAATGCATCATGTCTCAAGAAGAGGTGGTGGCTTAATGAAAACCGTGAAAGAGCTCTTTAAAAATAATATCCGCGAATACGGTATGTTGATTGCCCTGATCGTCATCATGGTGTTCTTCCAGGTTTTAACGAAAGGCACCTTGATGAAACCGGTCAATTTGACCAACCTGCTGCTGCAGAACAGCTATATCATCATCATGGCGGTTGGCATGCTGCTGATCATCATCACGGGGTGGGTAGACCTATCGGTGGGATCGGTGGCGGGGTTCATTGGCGCGGTGGCAGCCGTGTTGATTGTGCGTTACGATTTCAATGTGTATCTGACCATCTTGATTAGCCTGGGGATTGGCGGTTTGATTGGAGTCTGGCAGGGGTTCTGGGTTGCATACCAGAAGATTCCACCTTTTATTGTGACCCTGGCGGGCATGTTGATCTTCCGTGGCCTGACGCTGGCCTTGCTGGGCGGCGAGTCGGTCGGGCCTTTCCCGGCTGAATTCCAGAAGATTGCCGCCGGTTTCATCCCCGACTTTTTCAACTATCCCGGCTTCCATGTGACCTCGGTAGTTCTTGGCGCGATTCTTTCGGTGGCTTTGATCTTCCTCGATATTCGCAGCCGGAAGAATAACCTCAAATACAATTTCGAAGTATCCCCGATGCCCCTGTTCATCGGCAAGAATGTCCTGATCACCGGGGCGATTATGGGCCTGTGCATTCTGATGGCGTCTTATAAAGGCTTGCCGAATGTGCTGATCCTGATGATGGTTTTGATTGCAATCTACACCTTTATTGCGGATCAAACCGTACTCGGACGCCGGATTTATGCGATGGGCGGGAACGAAAAAGCCGCCAAGCTGTCGGGCGTCAACACGCCCCGTCTGCTCTTCTTGACCTTCGTCAACATGGGCTTGCTCTCGGCGCTGGCAGGCATGGTCTTTGCGGCACGGCTGAACTCGGCCACGCCAAAAGCAGGCAATGGGTTTGAGTTGGACGTGATCGCGGCTTGCTACATCGGTGGCGCTTCGGCCAGCGGCGGTATTGGCACGGTGATTGGCGCGGTCGTTGGGGCGTTCATCATGGGTGTGATGAACAATGGCATGTCCATTTTGGGCGTCAACATCGATTGGCAGCAGGTGATCAAGGGCATGGTGCTGCTGTTGGCTGTGTTCTTCGATGTGTATAACAAAAACAAAAACGGATAATTGAGGCATCTTCTCCCTCCTTTGAAAAGAGCAGAAGGATTGGTCCCTTCTGCTCTTTGAATTAAGCGAGAATGCTCGTCCGTTTTGATTATTAGGGCTTCATCACGAAGGGGCGGCCCAGGCCGAGAACTTCTTCGATCACGGGCATCCAATCGCTGATCGGGATATGCTGTGGGCACTTGGGTTCGCATTCCTGACACTGGATGCACTGAGCGGCTTTGCCTTCGTCGCTGATCCAGTATTTGTACGCATTGCGCGAGCCATCGAGGTCGCCGTACATGGCGGCTTCGTTGTAGACGGCGAAGTTGCGCGGGATGAGAACGCCGTTGGGGCAAGGCAGGCAGTATTCGCAACTGGTGCAGGGGATGGGGCTGAGTTTCTGGATTTCCTCGCGCACTTTGGCGATGAGGTCCAACTCTGCAGCCGTCATGGAGCCAACGCTGGAAGCGGCGGCAGAGGCTAGGTTTTGCTCCACCTGCGGCATGGTGCTCATGCCGCTGAGGATGACGGAGACCTCGGGTTGGTTCCACAGCCATTGCAAGGCCCATTCGGCGGGGGTGCGCTTGACGGAGGCTGAGTCCCACAGCGGGTTGATGGCGGGGATGTCGCGGGCCAGCTTGCCGCCCAGGAGCGGTTCCATGATGACGACGCCCAGGCCTTTGTTCGCGGCATACTGCAAGCCTTCGGTACCGGCCTGGTTCTCGATATCCATGTAGTTGTATTGGATCTGGCAGAAATCCCAATGATCGTACCCGTCGACGATTTTCTTGAAGGTTTCCAGATCGTCGTGGAAGGAGAAGCCGATGTGGCGGATGCGACCGTCGGCCTTGGCCGCTTCGGCGCGGCTGAGCAGGTCGAAGTTGAGCACCTTGTCTTGCCAAGAACCGCGGTTGAGCGCATGCATCAGGTAAAAGTCGACGTGGTCGGTTTGCAGTTTCTCGAGTTGTTCGTTGAGTAGTTTGTCGAAATCGGCGCTTTCGTTGACCAGCCAGACGGGCTGCTTGGTGGCCAGATTGACTTTCTCGCGATAGCCATCTTGAAGGGCTTTGCCAACGACGACTTCGCTCATTTTCTCGTGATAACCGTAGGCCGTGTCGACATAATTCACCCCCTGGTCGATAGCGTAGCGGATCATGCGGATGGCTTCGGGCAGATCGATGTTGCCGCTTTTGCCTTCCAGGATGGGCAGGCGCATGCAGCCAAATCCCAGGGCAGAAACTTGCACATCTAATTTACCAAATTTGCGGTATTGCATCGCGAACTCCTTCTTCGATTGTTGTCGATATGTTTTGGGCCAACAGATAACGGAAATTTTGGATGGAAATCACCAAGAGCTTAGTCTAAACCTTAGAGTTCACTCTAAGTCAAGGGTATTGGTATATTTTCGATAAATTTGTCAGGACAAGTGCTGCATCTATTCCAATTTATTCGACCTTCGAGTAAACTCTAGGGTGGTGGAACCAACCTCAGATTGGAGATCGTCCGATGAACTATACAATAAAGCAGGCTGCTGAAAAGATGAACGTTACGGCCCATACGCTGCGTTACTACGACAAAGAAGGATTGCTGCCCTTTGTGAGCCGGGATAAATCTGGCAACCGGATTTTTACTGAAGGAGACCTGGAGTGGTTGGGATTGATCTCGTGCCTAAAGAACACGGGAATGCCCATCAAACAAATTGGAATGTATATCCAGTGGTGCGCGGCAGGGGATGCTTCCTTGGGCGCGCGGCGGCAGATGCTGATTGAGCACCGAGAGGCCATCCTGCGGCAGTTGGAAGAGTTGAATCACAATCTGGAAGCGATCAACCGTAAGATTGAATATTATAACAAACTGGTTGGCGTGAAAGTGGCTGACGAAACCATTGTCTCTCAGCCCGTGGCGGCTGAGTAGCAGATCGCAGATTAAGATTGGCCGGGCGGGTTATTTTCCCGAGGTGAGTTAGTCTTCCTTGAACGGTAGAAAGAGTGGGCGTTCGTTGGGGAATCCGTTGGGGCGGTGAAGGCTGAGCCAGGTGTTCTTGTCAAAGTCGCGGAAGGTCATGCAGTGGCCGCCGTCGCCGCTATACAGGGGCTGAGCATCCTGCTGCCAGGGGCCTAAGATGGTTCCCGATGCCGAGCGGGCCACGCCAATGGCGTAATCTCCAGCGACGAAGCTGGACCACAGAATCAACAATTCGCCGTTAGGCAGGCAGTGCATGAACGGTCCGTCGGTGACATACCCCCGACGGCCCTTGGAATTGAGTTCTTGCGCCCAAGGGGCCTGTGACGCTGTGAACAGCACAACCGGATTACCGGCGGGGGCGCTGAGGTCCTGGCTGAGGGGCAAGGCGCAGACTTCGCCATCTCCAACCTGCACCCATTCATGGCAGAACACGATCCAGGGCCGGCCTTCCGGCGATACATATAGGGTGCCGTCCAGGCATTCCCAGTCGGATGGGGTGACCGGCCCTGCGCTGAGCGGCAAGAAGGGCCCCAGCGGAGAGTTAGCGGTCAGAATTTGCGTGCCGCGGCAGACGCCGAGGGCTTTGAAGCTGGCGAACATGTAATATCGCCCGGCGTAGGCGTGGACTTCGGGGGCCCAAAAACTGCGGTCGGCCCAGAAGCCCGCCGGGGGGCGAAAAACCGGAAAGGGGCCTTCCCAGGCGTGCAAGTCGACGCTGGTGTAGCAGTCGAAGCCTACGGCGGTGTCACCCCAGGTATATTGCCCCATTGTTCCATAAAGATAGTAACGCTTCTCGGAGAGAACGGGCAGGACGAAAGGATCGCGGATATGGATATCAGACAAGTTCATGCTTTTGCCTCTGTGAATGTGCTGAGAAAGTGATAAGTACCTGAGTCGAGCTCGAAAAGCGCAGATCGGTCTTCTAAGCGGATGAATTTGACTCCGGGTGAATTTTCTACCGGCTGCCCGCCTTCGGCCACGGCGTCAGTATCTGCGGCGGGGATGGAGATGGTGGCTGTGGCGTTGGGGGGAACGGTGATCTGCCAGTCAAAGCGGTCGTCTTCGATCTTCCAGGCACTGCTGATCAAGCCGTAGGGCGAGTTGAGTTTCGCGGAGG
>CAZMMI010000049.1:1677-5746 GCA_964567255.1 uncultured Anaerolinea sp. | reverse complement strand
TCGATCTTCCAGGCACTGCTGATCAAGCCGTAGGGCGAGTTGAGTTTCGCGGAGGCGTGGGTAAGGCCGCCTCCGGGACGCGGGCGCATGAGGATGTGCTTGTAGCCAGGCTGCTTGGGGTCAAGGTCGATTCCGCCAATGACAGCAACCATCCATGCGCCAATGGCGCCGTAGGCGTAGTGGTTGAACGAGTTCATCTTGGGGTCCTGGAAGCCTTTGTCATGGGTCCAGCCGTCCCAACGTTCCCAGATGGTGGTGGCGCCCTGGGTGACGGAATAGAGCCAGGAAGGCCAGGTGGTTTGCTTGAGCAGCGTGTAGGCAGTATCCAGGTGACCGGTGTTACTCAGCGCCCAATTGATATAGGGGGTGCCCACGAAACCTGTGCTGAGGTGGTCGCCGCGCTCGCGGATGCTGCGGGCCAATTCGGCGGCGGCTCGAGAGCGCAGTTCGGGAGGCAGTAAGTCAAACTCCAATGCCAGGACGTAAGAAGTCTGCGTCCCGCCTGCGATCGTTCCGTTGGGGTGGACAAAGCGGCGGTTGAAGGCCAGAATTGCTTCGCTTGAAAGCGATTGGTAGCGAAGCGCGTCGGCTTCTTTGCCCAGCAGTCGGGCAATGCGAGCCATTAAAGCGGCGCTGTGGGCGTAGAAGGCGGTGCCGATCAGTTCTTTGGAGGTGCCGCCCTCGCGCCCGTCGCTGCCGTCCAGGGCCAGCCAATCTCCATTGCCGTGCCAGCCAGGGTAATCGGGGTAGCAGCGCAGCCCGTCGCGGCTGGTTTGGTGAAGGAAATCGATGAAGCGCTGCATTGACTCATACTGCTCTTCCAGAAGACGCAGGTCACCGTAGCACTGGTAGATGGTCCAGGGGCAGATGATGCCGGCGTCGGCCCAGGCAGGGCCACCTTCGCGGATAGTCCATGCGGCCAGGTCGGGAGCCACCGAAGGGTAGACTCCGTTGGGGTATTGCGAGTCGGCCATATCGCGGGCCCACTTGGTGAAGAATCCGGCGACGTTCAGGTTGAAGGCGGCGGTGCGGACAAACACCTGGGCATCCCCGGTCCAGCCCAGGCGCTCATCTCGCTGCGGGCAGTCGGTGGGCACGTCGACGAAATTGCCCTTTTGACCCCAAAGGATATTGTGCTGGAGCTGGTTGAGGAGCGGGTCGGAGCATTCGAAAGATCCGATGGGTTCGAGCTCGGAGTGGACGACAATGCCGGTGAGGGTTTCGGGGGTAGGAGTGCCGCTGTAGCCGGCTAATTCGACATAGCGGAATCCGTGGAAGGTGAAGCGTGGCTCCCAAACTTCCTCTGCATCGCCTTTCAGGGTGTAGTGATCGGTGCTGCGGGCTGTGCGCAGGTTGGTGGTATAGAGGGTGCCGTCGGGATTGAGCGCTTCGGCAAAGCGCAGGGTGATGGTAGAGTCTTTTTCGCCGTGCGCAACCAGGCGCACCCAGCCTACCATATTTTGGCCCATGTCGAAAATCCAGCGCGGCTTGAGCATTTTGGGCACCGGGGTGATTTGCACCGGGCGGATGCTCTCCTGGCGTTTGACGAGCGGGCCGTTGGTGGCCACGAGGGCCGCCGCCTTGTTGGCAAAGACTTCGACCGGCCACCAGTTGGCGGCGGTGTAGCCGAGTTGGTCCCAACCAGGCAGCTCGCGGCGGGCATCGTAGCTCTCGCCCATGAGCATGTCCGACTCCAGAATGGGACCCTGGGTTACTTTCCACTGGGGGCCGGTGGCGATGATTTCGCTGCTGCCGTCTGTATACGTGATGATGATCTGCGCCAGGAATTGTGGACGGTCGGCGTAGTGCTGGCGGCCCAGCCAGGCGATGTGGCCAACGCCCCAACCATCGCCGAGAATGGCGCCGAAGGCGTTAGACCCAGGACGGAGGAGGCCGGTTACATCATATACCTGGTATTGGATGTGCTTGAAATAATGGGTCCAACCGGGGGTGAGGAGGTCGTCGCCGACTTTGGTTCCGTTCAGGCGAGCCTCGTACAGGCCGATGGCGGTGGCATACAGGCGGGCCGAGGCAACCGGCTTGGGAAGGTTGAACTCGGAGCGCAGGAAGGGCGCGGGGCTGGAGGTGCGCGGCCCGCCCCAGAAGGGCGCGCCGATCCACTGAGCGTGCCAATCAGCTCGATCCAGCAACCCCATCTCCCACCAGGCGGGTTCGCTTTCGGCTATTTCTCCCACTTCATCCCACACACGCACCTTCCAAAAAATACGCTGGGCTGATTGGAGCGTTGGCCCGTCATAAGGCACGTGGATCGACTGATCTGATTCTATCCTGCCGCTGTCCCACAGTAGTAATGAGCCATCTGCCAGGGCTTCTTCCGATTGAGCGGAAAGAATTTGGAAGGCTGTCTGGCGCCAGCCGCGCCGGCGACTGTGTGCTTGCCAGCTTAATCGTGGTCTGAGGACGTCGATCCCCAAAGGATTGGTTCGATATTCGCAGGTCAGAGAAGAGAGGGTTGTTTCCATGAGTTTAAGCGGTTCGGTTACAAAAAGGAGTGGGTGAGGATGCATTCTATCGAGGTGATTATACCGCTTTCGTTTGTTGTTGAGTTATGAATTATCCGAAACTGTGAGCGTTTACATATTGACAAGATGTTGTAAAGTTGCTATTATAACTCTGCCGACTTCCTCAAATCTCAACAAAACTCAACAAGAGAGTGTTATGACGACATACGATCGCCGCCAATCAATTTTGGATGTCTTGCGGAAACAGCCCGGGGTTAGCGTTCCAGAGTTGGCTGCATCGCTGGATGTCTCAGAGGGTACCATCCGCAACGATCTCAATGCGCTGGAAGGTCAGGGATTGTTGAAGCGAGTGTATGGGGGGGCCGTTCTGCAGCACCAGGATCAATTTCAGAACACTTCCTTCACCAAGCGGTACCAACAAAATGCGGCTGCCAAATTGGCTATCGCGCGCCATGCGTCCAGGTTGGTGAGCGACGGGGACTCTATCCTGCTGGATGCGAGCAGCACCGCTTTCTATCTTGCGAAAACTTTAACTGACCGAAGGCGTCTACGAGTCATTACCAATGGTTTTGAGGTGGCCCGAGAGCTGGCTCAAAACACAACGAATACTGTTATTTTGATTGGGGGAATTGTAAACAATGAATCATCCTCTGTTACCGGTTTATTGAGTGAGCATATCATCGAGGAATTGCATATACAGAAGGCTTTCCTCTCTTGTAGTGGTTTCAGCCTGGAGCGTGGCATGACCGAAGTGCACCTCTCGGAGGCGCAATTGAAGCGCAAGGCAATTGAATCATCACAAGAATTGTTTGCCCTGGTGGATTCCTCTAAATTCGGCAAAGAAGACCTCACTTCCTTTGCCCGCCCGGAAACGATTGCCCGTTTGTTCACCGATCACTACCTGTCTTCGGTATGGCTGGAACGGCTACAGCAGTCGGAGGTTCCTTTCACAGTTTGTGAAGAAGGGGAAGCTTAGAAATATAAAACCAAAAATTTTCATGATGAATATTCAGGCAGGCGCCTGGAGAGGGTTTTGCTCACTTTGTGCTGAGATGAGCCTTTAGCGATCAGACTGTTCAACTTTCCTTACAGAGAAAATGCCTTTATGACGAACGCTACCAATTTTTCTAAATTCATCAAACGTAATGCTTCCTCTTACATATTCCTTTTGCCGTGGCTTCTGGGCTTTCTGGGACTAACCGTTTATCCAATGGGTTACTCGCTGTGGCTCGGTTTCACCGACTATGACTTCACGCAGCCCGATATGACTCAGTGGATTGGGATTGGTAATTATGTAAAGATGTTCGGGTCGATCTTTGATCTGAAAGAATTTACCGCATCTACGGGTGAGATCATCCGCGTGGATCCGTATTACATGAAGTCCCTGTCTGTGACGTTCACTTATGTGTTTGTCTCGGTTCCGCTCAAGCTGGCGTTTGCGCTGGCAGTGGCGATGCTGATGAATCAGAAACTGCGCGGCGTTCCGTTTTACCGGGCTGTGTACTATATCCCCACGCTCTTAGGTGGCTCAGTGGCCATCGCGGTGTTGTGGAGAAAGTTGTTTGAAAAAGACGGTCTGGTGAACG
>CAZMMI010000049.1:0-1577 GCA_964567255.1 uncultured Anaerolinea sp. | reverse complement strand
AACACTACGATCCGGCACATCTTGACACACATCTTTATCATTGCTCTGGGGGTAGTGATGATCTACCCCATTCTGTGGATGATTGTTAGCTCGTTCAAGCCCAACAACATGATCTTTAGCGACCCAGGGTTATTTCCAAAGGCCGTGACCATTGAAAACTATATTTCCGGCTGGAAAGGCTACGCTGGGACGACCTTTGGGACGTTTTTTGCCAATTCGCTCTTTTTGTGCGTGGTCTCGATTGTTGGAAATCTGCTGACCTGCACAATGGCTGCTTATGCCTTTGCAAGGCTCAAATTCGCGGGACGGGCTTTTTGGTTCGCGGTGATGATGTTTACGTTGATGCTGCCGGGGCACGTCACGATTGTGCCGCGTTACATCATGTTTAACACTTTGGGGTGGGTGGGTACGACTTTGCCCATTCTGATACCGAAGTTCCTGGCGACGGATGCATTCTTCGTTTTCCTGCTGGTGCAATTCATTCGCAGTCTGCCAAAAGAGCTGGATGAGGCTGCAATTATTGATGGTTGCGGGAAATGGGGCGTGTTCTTTAAGATCATCGTTCCGCTAGCGGTGCCTGCGCTGGTGACTACGGCGTTGTTCACGTTCCTTTGGACGTGGGACGACTTTATGTCTCCCCTGTTGTACCTCACCCAGCCGGAAACATTCACGGCATCCAGGGCTTTGCGCACATTCGTCGGAGATGCGGGCGCGGTATCCAATTGGGGCGGCGCTCTGGCGATGGCCACTCTGTCTATGATCCCCCCCTTCATCCTGTTCTTCTCCTTGCAGAAATACTTCGTGCAGGGGATCTCAACCACGGGAATTAAGGGGTAGTAAAAATTTTACGAGGAGTTGTGTATGAAATAATGCAAAACTAAGTTATGCGTTTTCTTTGTGCTCACTATTCAAAAACAGGAGAATATAGAGATGAGAAAGTTACAGACTGTCGTTTTGATGATGCTGCTCGCGGTGATGCTTGCGTCCTGCGCCCAGCCGGCTGTGCCGCCGACCCCCGAGGTCATTATTCAGACCCAGGTTGTGGTCCAGACGCAGGTTGTTGAGCAGACGAAGGTCGTCGAAGTTCAACTCACCCCCGTCCCGTCCCGCTCCGACGGACTGCCCATGTACACGGGCGGCCCTGCCGAGATTCGCATGGGTTGGTGGGGCAATGATGACCGCGCTCGCCGGACCTTGCAGGTGATCGAGCTGTTCCAGCAGGCTTATCCTGAAATTAAAGTGATCGGCGAGCCCAACGGCGGCACGGCTGACCACTTCCAGGTTATCGATACGCAGCTTGCAGCCAACAATCCCCCCGACATTATTCAATTTGGCGGTAACTGGCCCGATTACAAGCAGTATCTGGAGCCCCTTAACGGCTACCTGGGCAGCCAGTTGATGATCAACACTCCCGAGACGTTTGACCAGACCGCGTTGATCCCTCCGACCGACGCTGACGGTAATTTGTTCGCCGTTAGCCTGGGCACCAACACGCTCGTCCTGGCTTACAACAAGACCATGATCGAGACGGCGGGCGTTGCACTCCCCAAGGACAACATGACCTGGGATGAGATGAT
>CAZMMI010000048.1:0-18909 GCA_964567255.1 uncultured Anaerolinea sp. | reverse complement strand
AAGACAGCACCGCCGCCTACGAGTCCCAGGTGGACGACCTGTTCGGCAGCATGGAAAGCATGCGCGAAAAGATCACCGCGTTCTGGCAAACCGGAGGCGGCAGCTTCCTCTGGCATGTCGATTTAGGTTCACCGGGAATCAGCGTGGTGTAATTCGCATTTTGAGGTGTGAGAGCGGCTTCGCCGCTCTCACACCTCAAAATGCGATACCTGCCACGATAAATCCCAAAAAGACTCGATTTATAGCGGCTTGATCGCTCGCGTCGCAATAAACGGCTGCATGAAGCGGGTGATCAGGTTGCTCTCGTCGTTGTCTGTGTCTTCGTAGAAATCCACCAGGTGGAAGCCGGCTGCCAACTGCCCGCCGATCTGCTCGCTCAGGGTATGGCTCCATTCCAGCGGCGAAGGCCCGTACAGCGCCAGACGCTCTTCTTCTGGTATGTCGGTCACATCGGCATATGGAAGCGAATAGCGTACCTGAAGGATGCCCTCTTTCATCTTATAGGGATCAAAAAGGTAAGTCACCGGGTTGGAAAAGCCCGCCAACAGAATGCCGCCGGGGCGCAACACGCGGAACGCCTCGCGCCACACGGGCAGCACATCCGGCACGAAGCAATTGGACACCGGGTGGAAAATCAGGTCAAAACTCGCATCTGGCAGCGCAGATAGATCGGCCATGTCCCCCTGAACGGTCTGGATGGTCAAACCATCCCGCTCCGCCACCTGCCGGTCCTGAGCCAGTTGGCGCGGCGAGTTGTCAAATACGGTCACTTTCGCGCCCGCCGCCGCCAAAATCGGCCCTTGCTGCCCGCCGCCTGAAGCCAAACACAGCACATCCTTCCCTACAACCGTGTCCCCGTACCACGAGCGGGGCACCTTCTTGATGGGGGTCAGCACCAGCGCCCATTCGCCCTTCCGGGCAGCGGCGATTTCTTCCGGGCTCACCGGAAGAGTCCAGATATTTTTATCTTCTACCTGGCGGTTCCAGGCTTCGCGGTTATATTCGAGATAATCCATGTTTTCACCTCGTCTTCAATTTTTTACCTCTGGGCATGTAACACCTATAAAAACGACACTTCTCACAAGAGATTTCCGCATCCGGCGGACATACCCAATTCTAACGCACAAATCGGACCTCCAGCAGGCCACAGATACGCCGACTCAAACGACTCACCCCCACAGGTGGGGGTGAGTCGGCCAAAAACAGAAACTATTTTCGATAAATCTACACTGTTTTTTTATTCTTATGCTATACTGATACTATGCAACCGGAACGCGATTACTGGCCTGAATGGGCTCGCTTCTTGCACAAAAGGGGATGGGGAGATATGGTTGCTGCCCTCCTGGAAGCATCTGGCCCTCTGACCCTGTTCCTGGCCCAGGCCATGTACATCGGACAGCCCTTCATTCAGGGCAGCGTTCCCTCCACCAAACTAGAAGCGTTGACCCGGCTGTTTGAAGATCAAGATGAAGGCCGCTCGTTTGCTTCATACTTACGGGAGGATACACATTCGTGAACTGGCTTAGTTCCATCATTGGTCTGCTTATTGTCCTCGCTGCTGCCGGAATGATCCTGGGCTTTTCCCTGCCCGTCGCCCGCCGGACCAAACGAACCTTCCGCTATATTCCAGCCATGCAGCGCCTGCGCCGCGCTTTGGGCTTGGCCGTCGAAGACGGCAGCCGCCTGCACGTCTCTTTGGGCAAGGCCAGCATCTTCAGTCCAACCAATGCTTCGGCTCTGGTGGGTCTGGCAACCCTCGAGCGCGTCTCCCAAATGAGTTCGGTCAGCGACCGCCCTCCGGTGGCAACCAGCGGAGACGGCACCCTGTCCATCCTCAGTCAGGATACCATGCGCGCCGCTTACCGCATCGCCAACGCCCCCGAACTGTTCGATGTGGAGCGCGGGCGGTTGGCCGGCCCCACCCCCCTCTCCTACATTGCCGGAACTTTGCCCGTCATCCGTGACGAGCGCGTTTCGACCAATGTCCTGGTGGGCAATTTTGGCCCCGAGGTGGCGCTGCTGGCCGAAGCATCCGATCAACAAGACGCCTTCACCCTGGGCGCGAGTGACTCGCTGGCTGCCCAGGCTGTCCTGTATGCCTCTTCTGAAGAAACGCTCATCGGCGAGGAGCTTTTCGCCCTTCCCGCTTACCTCCAAGCCGGTCCCACCCACCAGGCCAGCCTGCGCGCCCAGGATATTCTTCGCTGGGCGGTCGTCGGGCTCATCGTCCTGGCGGTCTTGCTTTCCTTCCTGGGGATTGTCCTATGAGATCGCCCGTCGCGACTGCAATTGCCATCTCCTTCGGCCTGCTCGTTCTGATCGGCTACTTCATCCCCGCCGACTCAGCCAACCTCCAGTTCATTCTCACCATCCGTTCCATCTTAATCGGCTGGGCGGTGATCCTGGCGGCGGTGGCTGCGCTGGTGGGGGTCTTCAACATGCTCTTCGTGAACATGAAACGCATGGTCGCCAAGCGCAACCCTGACCGTTATGGATTCGTCCTGGTCCTGGCCTTCCTGGTCACTTTCGTGGCTGGGTTATGGCTTGGCCCAGGCAACAGCGATTACCAAAAAGCCGTCCTGGCAGTGCAAATTCCGGTGGAAGGCGCGCTGATGGGCCTGGTCGCCATCACCCTCACGGTGGCTGGATTGCGCCTGGCCCAGCGCCGCAAAACCCTGATGGCTGGTGTTTTTGCCGTCAGCGCAGTGGTCTTCTTGCTGCTCGCCAGCGGCCTGCTCGGAATGCTCTCCGATTTCCCCGTGATCGGTTTTATCCAGCGGCTGCCCATCGCGGGCGGACGCGGTATCCTGTTAGGCATCGCCCTGGGCAGCCTGACAGCCGGCCTGCGGGTCTTATTAGCTGCTGATCGACCTTATACTGGATAAACTATGGCAGACGTGCGATGTCCTAAGTGTGGTAAACCTAATCCGGCCGATGCCGAAGTCTGCCGGCACTGCTGGCAGCGTCTGAAACCTGCCAAAAGCGACGCAACCGGGGCCCAGCCGCCGGCTTCCAACGAACCCGATTGGCTGCGCGAACTACGCTCCGATCAAGGCTCGGCCCCCGCTTCACAACCAGAAGAAGCTGCCCCCGCTGCCGGCGGTCAGGAAGTGCCCGATTGGCTGTCGCGGATTCGTGAACGGAACGAACCAGCAAGCAGCAGTTTGGATGACTTGTTCGGCCAGCCCACGCCACCGGCCGAATCCACGCCCGATTGGCTCCAAGATGTACAGCCTTCGGCTTCCGCTGCAGACAGCGGCGCAGATTGGTTGAGCGGGCTGCGCGGCGGAGAAACCGAACAGCCTTCTTCCGAAGAAACCCAGCCCGCTGGAGAAGACGCCTGGTTGAGCAATCTGCAAAACTTGCAGGCAGCGCCCGAACCGGACAAAGCGGAAGAAGCCATCCCGGCTTCCGGCGAAGGCGCCCCGGACCTTTCGGCCTGGCTGGGCAGCCTGGACGCATCCGATGACGTCACCCAACGCGCCCAGCCGGAAGCGCAGTGGGGGGACTTCGATCAAACCCAACCCGCTCCGGCAGAAGCTCCAGATCTACAATCCTGGCTGCAAAACCTCGATGCTGGCGAAACAACCCCGCCGGCCGACCAAGAATCAATCACGGGTGTCACCGACTGGCTCCAGCAGACAGAAGAGACCCAATCCGCTGCGCCTCAGCCAGAGGCCGAACCCTCCGCCCAGCCTAGTTTTGGAATCACCGGTTGGCTGAACAGCCTGGAGAAACCTGAGACTCCTGCTCAGCCCGCAGAAACCTCCGCGGCGCCCGTCTCAGGAGAAACTCCTTCCTGGATGGCCGATATCGAGGAAACGACTCCCGCGCCGGCACAAGCGCAGCCTTCCGGCGAAGTGGAACTCCCCGCCTGGATGATGGAAGCCACCTCCGAACAGCCGCCCGCGGAACAACCCCCAGCCGTCGCGCCCCCCCGGCCCACGCGCGCCCCAACCGAGGAACTGCCCTCTTGGATGGCTGGATTCACCCGCGAAGAACCGCCCGCGGCCCAACCATCTACTCCAGTTGAAGAAATTCCCACCTGGATAGATCAGGGCGCGACAGAAGCATCCGTACCGGAGCAACCTGCCGCCCCTGCCGAAAGTATCCCCTCCTGGCTGGGCGAATTTGGCGCAGCCGAAGAAGAACAGACTACTCCTGCCCAGGCTGGTCCCTCCGAAAGTATTCCATCCTGGTTGGGCGAATTCGGCACAGCCGAAGAAGAACAGCCTGCCCAGCCCGCCCCCGCCGAGGGTGTCCCCTCCTGGTTAGGCGAATTCGGCACAGCCGAAGAAGAACAGCCTGCCCAGCCCGCACCCGCCGAGGGTGTCCCCTCCTGGCTGGGCGAATTTGGCGCAGCCGAAGAAGAGCAACCTGCCCAGCCCGCCCCCGCCGAGGAAGTACCCTCCTGGATGGGCGCCTTTGGCGCCGCGACCGCTGCCGTAGCCGCCGCAGGAGAAGAGGAAGAACAAACTCCCGAGCCCGCCGAAGCTGGTGCGCTCGGTGACGATTGGCTGCAAACCTTTGGGCAAATGACCGACCAGCCCGCCGAAACGGCCGAAGCCGCCGGACCTGTTGGTGATGTGGGTATTCCTGGCTGGCAAATCAACCGCGACGCAACCAAAGAAACACCCTCCACGCCGCACCCGTTCATTGAAGAAGGCTTGCCTGCCTGGATGAACAGCATCGAGCAGCCCATCATCGCCGAAGAGAGCGCCGCCGCCCCAGCCCTGTACGAAGAGCCGGACAGCAGCCCATTGACACCGGAGCAGGGCACACCCTTCCAGGTGGACCTCCCCGATTGGATTGGAGAAGAGCCCGCCCCAATGGCCGCTGCGGCCTCGCTGGAGGGAGAAGAAGAGCCGCAACTGGAACTGGCCCAGGCCGAACTGCCCAGTTGGGTAGAGGATATGCGCCCGGTCGAATCGGCCATCGGCGGCGAGTTGACCTCGGACGGCGACCAGCGCATCGAGAAAGCCGGCCCGCTGGCCGGGCTGCGCGGCATCCTCCCCGGCGAAGATACCGCAGTCCGCTACCGCAAACTACCCGTCTATTCGGTCAAACTGCGCGTGTCTGAGCGCCAGCGCCAGTATATCAACCTCCTCGACAATGTTATTTCGCTGGAAAACCAACCCCAGGCAATCCCGGCCATGCCATCCAAGGCGCCGCAGTTTATCCTGCGCCTGGCAATCGGCATCCTGCTCATCGTTGGTCTGCTCCTGCCGCCGCTGTTTGGCGTGCAAATCTCCGCCCTTCCATCCGTCGCTCCCGAGGGTATGCTGGAACTCTATGACATGGTTGAGTCCCTCCCCTCCAGCGCGCGTGTCTTGCTGGCAGTGGAATATGAACCCGCTTTATCGGGTGAGATGAAGCTGGCCTCTTCGGCAGTTATCGAGCACCTCATGGTCAAGAATTCGATCATAGTGGTTGTTTCCACGTCCCCCACCGGCCCCATCATGGCAGAGCAACTCCTGGACGATATCCATCTGCGCCAGCCGGGGTTCAACCTGGAAAACCAGAAGGTGAACCTTTCCTACCTGGCGGGAGGAACCTCCTCGCTGCTCGAATTTGCCAACAGCCCACGCAGTGCGGCTCCCGTAGCCCTCGACACCTCCGTGACCGGCCAACTGCCTTGGGAAAGTCCCGCGCTTCAAGGTATCAACAGCGTGAAAGATTTTGCCCTGGTCATCGTGCTCACCGACAGCGCCGAAACCGGCCGTGCCTGGGTCGAGCAGGTCCAGCCCATGCTGGGCAGCACTCCCCTCACCATGGTCACCAGCGCCCAGGCAGCCCCTCTGCTCCAGCCTTATCTCAAATCGCAGCAGGTGGATGGCCTGGTTTCGGGATTGTACGGTGGGGCCATGTACGAGAAACGCTCCGGCCGGGTCAGTCTACCCGCCGGCTATTATATGGGTTACCAGGGCGCATTCCTGGTGGGCATTCTGGTGCTTTTCCTCGGTGGGATCATTTCAATGGTCATGTCCATGAGCCGCCGGGCGAAGAAAGGCAAGGCATAACAGCAATGGATACATCCCAGCTTGTCTTCACCCTGGTTGGCTTCGTCCTCACCCTGATGGTGTTCTCCTACATTTTTGGAGACAATTTTCTCTTCCGCCTGGCCAGCTATCTTTTCGTAGGTGTTTCGGGTGGGTATGTTGGCGCGCTGGTCATCGACCAGGTGATCTTCCCTCGTCTAATCTACCCCCTCCTGGAGGGCACTCTGGCTGAAAAAGTCCTGGCGGGCATTCCGCTGATCTTTGGCACGCTGCTCCTGACCAAACTTTCACCGCGCCTCGCTCGCCTGGGCAACATCCCCATGGCTTATCTGGTGGGAGTCGGGGCTGCCATCGCCGTCGGTGGGGCCGTGTTCGGCACATTGCTGGGTCAAATCCGTGGCGCGGCCGAACCGTTCAATCTGACCGATCCTGCCAATTCGTTGGGCGGGATGCTGGAAGGGTTGGTGATCCTGGTAGGTGCTGTGGGCACGCTGGTTTACTTCCAGTTCGGCGCCAACACCCGCCCCGATCAACCTCCTCGCCGCGCGCCGTTGGTTGAAGGCCTGGCCCTGGTTGGGCAGGTCTTCATCGGAATCACCCTCGGCGCGCTCTTTGCCGGTGTCTATGCCGCCGCGATCACCGCGTTGGTGGAGCGCTGGCTAGAAATTATTACAACCATTGCAAAACTTTTCTAAGGGGCTCCGCAGATGACCTCGCTTGTCGATGCTGAATCCGTACTGACCATAGATATAGGCTCCGTCAACACCCGCGCCCTGTTATTCGACGTGGTGGACGGGCAGTATCACTTCCTGGCCGGAGCAGTGGCCCCCTTCACCGGCGGCCCGCCATTTTTTGATATCTCCGAGGGCGTGCACATCGCCCTGACGCACCTGCAGGAAGTCACCGACCGGCCGCTGCTCGATGAAACCAACCGCCTCATGGTACCCAGCCAGCAGGATGGTAGTGGCGTCGACCGGTTGGGAATCACCTTCTCTGCCGGGCGAGATCTCAACACCATTACGGTGGGCCTCCTGGATGAAGTATCGATGGAAAGCGCGTCTCGTCTGGCTGCGACCTCTTACCTGAAAGTGACCGACACCATCGGCCTCAATGATCGCCGCCGGACTGACGAGCAGCTTGACGCCATTCTCAAGGCCGGACCTGACCTGGTCATTTTGGCCGGGGGCACCGAAAAGGGCGCCACGCGCTCGGTGAGCAAGCTGGTTGACCTGGTTTTGCTGGCGTGCAAAGTTTTGCCCGCCGAAAAGCGCCCCAAAGTGGTTTATTCGGGTAACCAGGCCCTGGCTAAACGCATTCAGGAAGCGGTGGGAAAAGTGACCGAAGTCATTGTCACCCCCAACATCCGCCCCACTTTTGACCTCGAAGACCTGAACCCTGCCATGAACACCCTGGCGCAGCTTCAAGGCAGCCTGCGCGCGCAGCAAATTGGCGGGCTGGCCAACCTGGCGGCCTTCAGCAGCGAAGCGCCACTGCCCAACGCCACCGCCATCGGCCGCCTGGTGCGTTTCCTCAGCGAGTACTACGACCCCTCCAAGGGCGTTCTGGGCGTCGACCTGGGCGCCAATGCCACCGTCCTGGCAGCCGGCCGGGCAGGAAAACTGCATTTGAACGTGGCCCGACCGCTGGGCATGGGCGCAGGCATGTCGGCCTTGCTTCAGCAGGTTCCGCTGTCTGAAATCACCCAATGGCTGCCGGTGGATGTACCCGAAATCGAAGTGCGCGATTACTTGTGGCAGAAGGCGACTTTCCCAACCTCCCTGCCCATGACCACCACGTCCCTGTCCATAGAAATGGCAGCCGCGCGAGCCATTTTGCGCCTGGCAGCCACGCAGATGCTGGAACGTTACCCGTTCCTCAACATGGCCTTCGAGCCGATCTTTATCAGCGGCGCCACCCTGGCACAAAGCATCTCCCCCATCCAAAGCCTGATGGCAGTCTTGGATGGTCTTCAACCCAGCGGGATCACAACCCTGTTCCTCGACCCCTACGGCTTAATGGCCGCCCTGGGTTCCGTGGCGCCGGGCAATGCTGTTTTACCCGTCCAAATCCTCGACTCAGGCACCTTTGTCAATCTCGCTTCGGTCATTTCTCCGGTCAGCGATGCTCGCCCCGGCACGGTAATCTTGAAAGTCAAGGTCTCCTCCGACCAAGGCGAGTATAAGACTGAAGTGAAACAAGGTTCTATCGTGGTCCTGCCCGTTCGACATGGACAGCAGGTGCAGGTAGTCCTCACCCCGCAGCATGGCACGCACATCGATCCGCGCTGGCGCGCTGGAGCCAGCTTCAAACTGGCCGGCGGGCTGTGCGGCGTGGTCATCGATGCGCGCGGGCGGCCGTTGCGCCTGCCCGATGACCCTGCCAAACGCCGCGACACCCTCATACGTTGGACCCATGCGGTTGAAAGCCGCCGGTCGGCACAATAATTGCAACGGAGTACTCCAAATGTTAGCACCCGTTATCCATATCCTCGGCCTCACCAATATCCGCCGCACTCGACTTTTACCCGTGAGCGGAAAGGTTACCGTCCGCGTGGGTCAGCGCGTCAATGCCTCCGATGTGGTCGCCACCGCCAATGTGGCCACCCGCCATATCCTGGTGGATGTGCGCCGCGGGCTGGGCATGATGCGCGCCGGAGAGGCTGAGCGGGCCATTGTGCGCATGGAAGGTGAAAAACTTCAGACCGGCGATGTCATCGCTGAGACAGGTGGCATTTTCTCGCGAGTCATGCGCGCCCCAGAAGCGGGGACCATTGTGATGATTTCCGGCGGCCGCGTCATCATGGAATCCGAGTCGGCTCCCCTCGAATTGCGCGCCGGCATTCCCGGCGTGGTCACCGAAATCCACCCCGATCATGGCGCTACCATTGAAACAAACGGCGCGCTCATCCAGGGGGTGTGGGGAAACGGGCAGGTTGGCGAGGGCCTGTTGTTTGTCCTGCTAAAATCGCCCGATGACACCATCGCCCGCACCGACATCGACATCAGCTTGCGTGGTGCAGTTGTAGTAGCCGGGCACTGCAGCGACCCGGACGTGCTGCGGTATGCCGCCGAATTACCCTTACGCGGGCTCATTCTGACCAGCATGACCGCGGACTTAATTCCAGTCGCCAACAGCGTCAATTATCCGGTCATCGTTTTGGAAGGATTTGGTAAAATACCTCTTAACGATGCAGCAATGCGCTTGATCTCTACCAGTGAGAAACGCGACGTGGCTGTGACCGCGACGATCAACCCGGTCAATTCCGAGCGGCCTGAGCTGATCATCCCTCTACCCGCCGAGAGCAACAGCCCTCCCGAAATGACCTATTTTGCGCCTGAACAAATGGTCCGCATCCAGGGAGATCCATACCGCGGTAAAATAGGGGTTATTATGCAAATTCGCCCCGGAACCACCACTCTGCCCAATGGCCTGCGCACCCCCGCCGCGGATGTGCGCCTGGACAAAGAAACTGTGGTCATCATTCCATTAGCAAATCTAGAAGTCCTGATGTAATATAGCAATACTATTGAGGAGTAGCAGAAATGGCAAATTACAATGACAATGACCTGGAGGAACTCGATTTTGGCGAGTCCAGCCAACCCACGGAAGCTGTGGAAGAGAAGAAACCCAGCAACCGGAACTTTATGATCGCGATCGGCATCATTGGCGGCATCTTTGTGCTTGCAGTTATCGCCCTGATCGTTGTTGCCACCGTCATTCTGCCTGGGCGCCAGGCTCGCATGCAAGCGCAGAACGAGGCTCAGTTAGCCGCCAACACTGCCACGGCCCAATTTGCCACCGACCAGGTCGCTGCCGAAAAAGCTGCTGCTCTGTTGACTCCCACGGTCACACCTCAGGCCCCCGCGACAGCCATCCCGACGGCTACCAACACCCCTGTGGTTGCTCCTCAATCGACGCACACGCCCACGGTGACAAGTTCACCCGCCGCCGATTCACAAAAACTGACTCTGTCCGCCCAGCAAACGCAGTTGGCCGCGGGTAAAGTGACCACAACCGTCATTGCTACCTCAACCGCTCTCCCCAATACCGGTTTTGCCGATGAAGTTGGGCTGCCTGGTTTGCTTGGCGTCGGCCTGGCCATGATCGTCATCATCTTCCTGGCTCGCCGCCTGCGCACCAACCCAACCGCTTCATAACCTGTATTTCGATAATCATCGCAAAAAACAACCCCGGTAGGCGCGAAGCGCCTACCGGGGTTGTTTTTTGCGGATGTTCGTTTTTCTTATGTGACCGAAGCCGCCACCTGCTCGCCGAAACCCAGCAGTGCTTTGACCATCTCCTGGGTGCGTCCTTCAGCGTACACGCGCAGCACCGGCTCTGTCCCCGAAGGGCGGATCAACAACCAGGAATCGTCGCTCATGATGTACTTCACCCCGTCGGTCGTTGAAATCTGCGCCACACTCTCGCCGCCAATCGAGGCGGGCGGCTCGTTGACCAGTTTTTGCGTCATCTGTGACTTGGAAACCGGCCGCTTCAAGCGCAAATCGGTGCGCTCATAGAAGGCCGGGCCAACCTTGGACAGAAGATCGTTGACCAGCTCGTGCAGGCTGGTTTTATAAGCAGCCACCATCTCGACCACCAGCAGGCCCATCAAAACGCCGTCGCCTTCGGGGATGTGCCCCTTGAAGGAGATGCCGCCCGATTCCTCGCCGCCGATCAGCACGTCTTCGTTCATCATGTAATCGGCGATGTGATTGAAACCCACCGGCGTTTCATGCAGCGCCAGGCCGTACTGGCTGGCCAGGCGGTCGATCATGCGGGTGGTCGAAACCGTGCGCACCACCGAGCCGCTCAAGCCGCGCTTTTCCACCAAATAGCGCAGCGCCAGGGCCATGATCTTGTGCGGGTCCACGAAATTTCCCCGTTCATCCATCGCGCCAATGCGATCGGCATCGCCATCGGTGGCCAACCCGAAACCGCCCATGCCGGTGCCAATGGCCCCAGCCAATGCGCCCAGGTAGCGTCCAATCGGCTCGGGGTGCACGCCGCCAAAGCCGGGGTTCATCTCGCCCCGAATCTCGTGCACCTCGCAGCCGGTGCCCTGCAGAATACCGCGAATCACACCGCGCCCCGAGCCAAACATCGAGTCCACCACGAAACGCTGGGGATTATTGCCGATGATGTCAAAATCGATCAGCTTGCGCAGGTGGTCGTTATAGGTCGGGATGGGGTTGAAGCGCCGGATACGTTTTTCTTCCACGGCCTGCTCAAATTCCATCAAGTTCGGCCCGCGCGCCTGCGACTCGTTATCATTCAAGTAGACTTCTACCTGGCGGCACTGCTCGGGCAAAGCCGAATTGCCGTAAGCAGATTTGAGCTTCACCCCGTTATAACGGGGCGCATTGTGAGAAGCGGTGATCATTACCCCAGCCACAGCATGCAAATTGGTCACCGCATACGAAATAGCCGGGGTAGGCGCATCCGCCTGGGCTAAAAACACGGTGAAATCGTTGGCTGCCAAAACGCGGGCCACCTCGGCCGCGAAGCGATCGGAAAGGAAGCGCGTATCAAAACCAACCACCATACGCTGGGGGTCTACCTCGCCGCTTTTCGCCAGGCCATTGGCCCAAGAGCCGCTGGCCACCGCGTCCGCAATCGCCTGGGTCACCTGTCGCAGGTTCCCAAACGTGAAGGTGTCTGAAATAACGGCTCTCCAGCCGTCGGTCCCAAAATGAATGGGCATGAATGCATCTCCTTAAAAAATTTGGTTTTACGGATTAGGTACAGGAGTAACTGTCGCCAGCAAGGACCTCACCATCCACCCTTCGGTCCCATCTTTCAGGCGCACCTTAACCCAGATGGCGCCTTCGGCTTCCTCGGTTTCCGGAAGCAGTTCCACTTCCGTGCTGTTGATCAGGCTTTTGATCGAAGCGCTGTCAAAACTCGGTAGGCTGCGCACCAAGGCCCCATTGCTATCCCTGACTGCCACCAGCGCAAAGGCTGGAGTGGGGGTCAGTGTCACCGTCGGGGTCGGGGTGCGCGTCGGGGTCAAAGTAAGGGTAGGCGTGCGCGATGGGGTTGGCATGTTCACTTCGGTTGCCACAGGCGTGGTATCGCCGGCGGCTGTTCCCGTCAAGGACAGCTCTCCACCGGCGGCTGGCGCGGTTTGTGTCGCAGTCGGGAGAGTCTTCATCGCTACACTGGTCGGCGTGGCCACAAACAAAGCAATCTTCGTCGCCGCGCCACTCTGCCAGAGGAAGCCCAGCGAGACCACGCTGATGAGCAAAAAGGCCGCAGCCAGGCCAAAGCCAAGCCGTCGCGCCGGGCGTAAGCCAAAAAAGGCGAACACCGCCATCGCCACCAGCGCTCCCCACAACAGATACCCCAAGGCCAGGGCCAGCCCCTGGACCCAATGCGCATACAATCCGGAGGTGAGGCCAAACCCCGCCGCGCCCAAGGGCAAATACACCACATAGGCAATCGCGACGCTGCTGATCAGTGGGCGCTGGCCGGCGGATCGCGCCAGCATGAAAGCCGTGACGGCCACCCCAATGGTGACGAGGGCCAAATCGAACCAGGTGAAGGACAGGTGGATGACCGCCTGCCAACCGGCCCCAACCTGCAGCGCCTTAGCAAACACGCCGGAAAGGGTGCCGGTAAGGAAGTAGATCAAACCGCCAATGATCAAGCTGCCGGAGGAAAGGAACAGGAAGCTCAACGACCCGCCCAGAGCAGCGATGGGCAGTCCCAGAGCCGGGCCCATGAACGGCGCCAGCAATACCGCCAGCAGAGCCAGCGCGGGCGAATCAAAAATCATTGCGATGCCAAAGGCCAGCCCCGAGAGCAGCGCAGAAATGTAAAAGTCTGCCCCAGGAATCACCCGGCGGCCCAACTCATCCAGCATTTGGGCGCGGCCTTCTGCTCCCTTGCCCATCATGTGCCGCCGCTGCTGCCTGCGGCGTGCCGGCGGCAGGGGTTCTTCGTTTTCAAAAATAGGTTCGCTGGTAGGCAGATTCATTTGCGAAGCGTCGCCACCAATCTTATAGGTTTTTCCAACAGTTCCAGGGCCGTGAGGATATCGGGGCACACCACATCGGCAGCGTTGAGCGCCGAGACCGCGGCGCCTTCCTTGGAGAACACGCAAAGTCCCAACGCCGCGGCTTGCAGCATCTTTGCGTCATTTGCGCCCTGACCGACCGCCACCGTTCTTTCCGGGTCGAGTTGCATTACCAATGCCGCCTTCTGCTCCGCCTCTTGCCCTGGAGTCAAGCGAACAGAGTTCAGGCCTAACTGCCGGTCAATCTCATCCTGGCGGCCGTGAGTATCGGCGGTCACCAGATGCACCTCCAGGCGGTCACGTAAACGGTTCAGCGCATGACTCACGCCGTCAATCAATTGACCGTCCAGCGCAAGCGTTCCGTTCACATCACAAACCAGGTGCTCCAGGCGAACCACCCCCCTCCCGGGTATCGTCAACTCAATCATGGTATTTATTATACCCGACTTCTTTGACTGCCTCTATTTTGCTCTTTGGGAATTGGTATGGTGAAAACCGCATGGACGAGTATGCTCCATCATTGCCGCCCACCACGAAAACTTCCAAAGAACCGGCTCATTGGGAATCGGCGTGGTGAAATCCGCATTTTGGGGTGTGAGAGCGGCTTCGCCGCTCTCACACCCCAAAATGCGGCACCTACCACGGCAGATCCTGAAGAGCCAAATAACCCATTTTGTCTCCTGTCCAGTAGTAAGGTAAAATAGGCCCATGCTTCGCACAAAACAAATCTTCTCCTTGCTAATTCTGGGCGCGCTGCTGCTTGGCGCCTGCAACAGTCCGCTCGCGCCTCAAGCCACTGTCACGCCCAGCCCCACCGAGACGCCTGCCGTCCCCCCTACCCCTACCCTCCCGCCCACCGAAACCCCTTTGCCTCCGCGCCTGTTGCTCTCCACGGGAAGCAGCGCCGGGCAGCCTCTGCTGGATAGCGCCCGCCCACTCGTTTCTTCCGCGGCGCAATCCGCCGGTTTCCTCCTCGAAGAGCGTGAATCCATCCAGGCGGCAGACCTGACCAGCGAGGTGCGGGTGGTCGTCTTGCTCTCTGCCCCCGCGGATTTAACTGGGCTGTTGAGCGCTGCGCCCGGAGCACAGTTTGTGGTCGTTTCGGGCAGTGACCTGCCCGCTGCGGACAATTTGACTGTCTTGCGCGTTCAGCCCACCCACCAGGCCTTTATCGCCGGTTTGATTTCCGTGCTGCTCTCCACCGACTGGCGCGCAGCGGGCCTGATCCCCGCTGAAACCCCCGTGGTTCAGCAAGCTTTTCAAAACGGAGGTCGCTACTTCTGCGGCACCTGTTATCCGGGCTGGCCGCTGGCCCTCTATTACCCCATCGTTGCCCCCGCTGCCCCGGTAGACGCTGCTGGTTGGAGCGCTTCGGCCACCGATCTCTTCGACAACGGCAAAGCCGAGGTTTTCTTCCTGTCCCCAGAAGCCGCCACCAACGAAGTGATCACCTACCTGACCGGGCTGGTTCAATTCACGGAAATCGTCAAAATCGTTGGCACCGGCGACCCCATCCCGGGCATGGAAAGCCAGTGGGCTGCTTCGGTGCGCTTTGACGTGCCAACCGCCCTCGAAACTATCCTGCCGGGCGTGCTGGCGGGCCAATCTGCGGGCACGGTCAACGTCCCCGTCAGCGTGACAGATGTGAACCCTGCCTTGCTCAGCCCAGCCCGCCAGGATCTGGTCAATGCCGCGCTGGCCGAGTTAGCTGCCGGAAACGTCCTCCCCGAAAGCATCCCTTAAAACTTAAACCACTGCTCATAGTGAGAAGAAAGTCTCTAATATAAGAAATATGCGGGTGCCAAACACCCGCATATTTCTTATATTTGGGTTTCTTCCACCCTTGGCGGAATAACAACAACTTAGCTGCTACGCAATCCCCTGCGGCGCAACTGCTTCTCCTGCGCCATGCGGTCCGAGGCGGTGCGCTGCACATCCACCAGGAAAGTGCCTTTTTCCGCTGTGGCGGACCCAACCGACAGCGTCAGGCGCGCGCCCTGGTAGAAATTGTTGTTCATCTCCAACAACTTGCGAATTCGCTGCACCGCGGAGTCAATGGCATTGGCGTCTGTCTCGGGCAAAATGATGGCAAATTCAGCACTGCCCAGGCGCGCCACCACGTCCTCGCCGCGGAAGCTGGCTTTGAGCACCTCACTGGCTCGCCGCAGAAGGTTATCTCCGGCTTCGTGCCCTTGAGTCTCGTTGACTTCTTTCAGCCCATCCACTTCCGCCACCACAATGCTCACCGGAAAACGCCGGCTGACTTGCAAGCGCCCGCGCTCTTCCTCGAAGTAGGTGCGGTTGAATAACCCCGTCAGCGCATCATGCGTCCCCAAATACTGCAAGTATTCCTCGGCCCGCTTGCGCGCGGTGATATCGTTGACCGCGACCAGCACCCTGGCAAAGTCTTTTTCGTATCCGGGCATGACCGACCAGCGCAGGCTTATATAGATCGGTTCACCACGCAGCGAGTAATTGATCCCCTCGCGCTCATATTCCAGCTTTCCATCAAACATATCGATCAACTCATCGCGGAAATGCACGCGCATCTCATCGCGGAAAATCTTGTCCAAATGCTCCACCAGTTCGGTCTTCGAAGGCGCCCCGTACAGCTCCAGCGTTTTGCGGTTTACATCGATGACTCCGATCAAGCCCATGCACTCATCCACGAACGCTGGATGCTGGTCCAGGTAAGTGCGCAGATCGCTCACTCCCTGCTTGCGCAGCCCATCCAGGCGCTGCTTGACCGTCGAGTAATCTTCTTCCCACAGCGAGTTGGGCGAATGCTCGAACAAGCCCCGAAAATGCCGCTCGCTTTCATCCAACGCTTCTCGATAGCTCACTTTTTCCCGGCAGTCCTCCAGCGCAATCAACACCAGTCCAGGCTCGTCCACTGAAAGAGCACTGCGAGTCCACACCGCCGGGATCGACGCCTCTTTCCCCGAAACCAGGCTCACCTCCCAGGTATGATCGTGTTCGCCGTTCCACAAAGCAATCAATTCTTGCCGCACCCTCCCCCCTTCTTCCCCGCGCAAGTAGCTGGGAAAGTGGGCTGCCAACGCCTCGACGGTGGGCTGTCCGAACAGTTCCAGTGCGCTGCGGTTGGCCCGCTGCACCTTGATCCGCCCTAGATGCGCAGGTATTTCCGTGGGGTGCCGGTCGAGATAACCTCCCAAATCCGTTGTGCCATTGGCGCGCAGTTCTTCCAGGCGGCGCAGCGCCAGGCTGTAATCGGCAACAATCAACGCGGATGGAGAAAGTTCAAAGATACGCTCGTAGATTGCTTCCATTCGATCAGATTCCATAAGTGCCTCGCTAAACCCCGGCGACGATCATTGGATGCTGGGTCTCTGGGAACTTGAGCACACATGCCCCCCGCCACGGCAGTTTCCAATGAACCAGAATGCTACGTACCAGTTTAGCACATTTCCAATGATATAATAAACGCGGTTCCAGGTCTGGCGGGCACTGGGGACACACACCACCTTGGAGGATGTATGTTACGGATTTCCATTAGTTACTGCGCTGTTTGACGCTACACGCCCCGTGCTGTCAGTTTGGCAGCCGATCTTCTCAAGCAGTTTGAAGCGGAAATCGAAACCCTCACCCTCATCCCATCGGAAGGCGGACGCTTTGAAGTGACCGTCAACGAGCAAACCCTATATTCCAAGCTAGCCACCGGGCGCCATGCCAATCCTGGCGAGGTGCCCAGCCTCTTACAAACTTATCTACTGAAAGGCACACTATGACCAAAAAAGGCCGTGTTTTCTCGGGTGCGCGTCCCACCGGGCGTCAGCATCTCGGCAACTACCTGGGAGCCATCCGCAACTACGTCGCCCTGCAAGCCGATTACGACTGCGTTTACTGCGTGGTAGATCTGCACGCTCTGACCACCATGGAAACCACCCGCGACTTGAAAGAAAATACTTACGAAATGGCCCTGGATTGGCTCGCGGCGGGCATTGATCCGCAGCAGTCCATTGTCTTTGTCCAGTCGCATGTTCGCCAAATCAACGAGTTGTTCTTGATCTTCAGCATGGTCTCCCCGCTCGGCAAGCTCACCGACCTGCCTACGTTCAAAGAAAAAGTGCGCCAGCAGCCCCACAACGTCAACCTGGGATTGGTGGGCTACCCCGTTCTCATGGCGGCTGACATCGCCCTCTACAAGGCCGACCTGGTGCCTGTGGGTATTGATCAAGCCCCGCACATTGAATACACCCGCGAAACCGTGCGTTCGTTCAACTACCGCTACAACACCAACGTACTGGTCGAGCCGGGCATGAAGGTCACCGAAGTGCCCAAGGTGCTGGGCACCGACGGGCAGCAAAAGATGGGCAAAAGCCTCAACAACCACATCGAATTGGCCCTCACCGCCGAAGAGACTCAGAAAGTGGTCATGACCATGGTCACCGACCCCCAGCGCGCTCGCCGCACCGATCCCGGCAATCCCGACGTGTGCAACGTGTTCAGCCTGCATAAAGTCTTCTCCTCGCCCGAAGAGGTCAACAATATCAACACCGAATGCCGTAACGCCGGCATCGGCTGCGTGGACTGCAAGAAGCTGTTCGCTCGCAACCTCAACGCCCACCTGGCCCCCTTCCGCGAGAAGCGCTCCGCTCTGGCAGAAAAACCGGACTATATCTGGGACGTGCTGCACGATGGCGCCCAACGCGCCGGGGCCATCGCCGAGCAGACCATGCAAGAGGTGCGCGCCGCCGTTGGGCTGCCCGAGTAACCAGGAGACCCCATGCCGTATACTGCCGCAGTGATGATCGCCCGCCTGGACTTCGCCCTTGAAGAGCTGGTCCAAATCGAGGCCATCCTGGCAGCCTGACCCAATCAACCAGAGGCGAAGCACTTTTCGGGTGCTTCGCCTTTATTTTTCTCCGCAGTTGGATTCAAACCTGTGCCTCCACACACACAACCCACGCTGGAATATGAACATACATGGCTCACCAAAATAATTAATTTTGTGTTTGCCTTATTGTTTCTATTCATCACACTATATCTTTTTGCGCATACTAAATCCTCTGATGATCTAGTCATTATCGCTTTCTTATTCATTCTTTTCATCCTCATTCTATATGAATTCCTTCAACTTTTCGCAAAGATCAGAATTGATCGCTTCGGGCTTTCGCTTTCTTACCCGCTCCGTGAAGAGATCCACATCGCATGGGCTGAAATTTCCAAAATCTCAAGCGATTGGACCGATCAACGAGTCAAAGTATTTGATGAGTTAGGTATTAAGAAGGTCACCTTTTCAGCTGATTTGCCAGGGTTTGTCGAAATCATCGATGATATCTACGCCAATCGCCCTGATCTTTTTCTACCCAAAACCGATCAAAGTTTTACGATAGGATTAAACCGGATATTGCAATATCTCTTTACTCTGATCGTATATGGAATTGTCGCATTCGTTATTGTCGATTCAGGGGTGAAAATTACAATCGGTGGCCTGATGATTTTAGTGGGTTCAATAACCGTTACATACCTTTTTTTGCACTTTTTTGGTATGTTGACCCTGAAACTTACTTTTGACAATAACGTAATTCGGGTAACATCTTTCTTCCAAAATGTGGTCATCCCTCGCGAATGCATCCGGAATGTTTTTCTGACTACCTGGGGGAATAAATCTCCGATCCGACTATCGATGAAACTATACTATCATCTCGATGGATCTAACAGTGACAAGTCCCTCACCATCAGCGGCTTGTCCTGCGGATCGCCCTACCTTTACGGAGCCATCCAGAGTTGGATTGACTCTGGAAAATAATCCTGACCTCTCTTTTTCTGGGAACTAAGCCATGAATAATAACCTCTCTCCCTCTCGCGAATTCAAATATCCTGCGTTGCTCAAGGTTGTCCTGTTGGTTGTCATTCCAATTTTCATCA
>CAZMMI010000047.1:0-18977 GCA_964567255.1 uncultured Anaerolinea sp. | reverse complement strand
CATGCTCAAAGCCCTCCTCAAAACCATGCGCCTGCGCCAATGGACCAAGAACGCCTTCGTTCTGGCCGCCGTCGTCTTCGACCGCCAGCTCAGCATCTCCAACCCCACCCCCCTGCTGCGCTCGCTGGCTGCCGTCCTGCTCTTCTGCCTCATCTCCAGCAGCGTCTACATCATCAACGACCTGCTCGACATTCAAGCCGACCGCCAGCACCCCGTCAAGCGCAACCGCCCCATCGCCTCGGGCAAATTGCCCATCCCGGTTGCCATCGTCGCCGCCGTGGTTTTCGTCGTCACCTCTCTCACCCTCGCCTACCTCCTGACCCCTGCTTTAGCAATTATCATCTTGCTCTATTTCGTCATGAACCTGGCCTACTCCAAGTGGCTCAAGCACGTCCCCATGCTGGATGTGCTCATCATCGCCGCCGGGTTTGTCCTGCGTGTCGGCGCGGGTGTGGTGGTTATCAACGTCGAGCGCTTCTCTCCCTGGCTTTATGTGGTCATGACCCTCGGCGCCCTGTACATCGGCTTTGGCAAGCGCCGCGCCGAGCTCACCCTGCTCACCGACAAAGCCAACGCCCACCGCCGCGTGCTGGATGGCTACAACCTGCCCCTCCTCGACCATCTCATCACCATCGTCTCCAGCTCCACCATCCTCACCTACAGCCTCTACACCTTCTCGGCGCCCAACCTGCCCGAGAACCACACCATGATGCTCACCATCCCCTTCGTGCTGTACGGCGTGTTCCGCTACATGTACCTTATCCACGTGGCGGGCAAGGGCGGCGAGCCCGAAGAACTGCTCCTCACCGACCGGCCTCTGCAGATCGACATCGTCCTATGGATCGCCTCGGTCCTGGTCATTTTTTACGCCTTCTAAAAGATGCCAGCCATAGCCGCCTGGGCCCCCGGTAAAATCATCCTCTTTGGCGAGCATGCGGTCGTCTACCACCACCCCGCCATCGCCGTGCCCGTCAGCGATGTCCAGGCTCGCGCCGTCATCCTCCCCAACCCGCTCGGACAGCCCAACTCGGTGCAAATCGACGCGCCCGACATCGGCCTGAATGCCTTCCTGTCCGAACTGCCCCCCGATGACCCGCTGGCCACCTCCATCCTGGCCGTCCAGGAGCAGTTGGGCCTTTCCTCCCTGCCCGCCTTCAAAATCCGCATCACCTCCACCATCCCCATTGCCGCGGGCCTCGGCTCCGGCGCTGCCATCTCCGCAGCCATCGCTCGGGCGGTCTCCAATTTCCTCGGCCATCCCCTCAGCGACTCGCAGGTCTCCGAGATTGCCTACCGCGTCGACCAGTACTACCACGGTACCCCTTCCGGCATCGACAACACCGTCATCGCCCACAACCGCCCGGTGTACTTCGTCCGCGGGCAGCCCTTCCAAACCCTGCGGGTGGCCCGGCCCTTCACCCTGGTCATCGGCAACAGCGGCCTGCCCAGCCCCACCGGCGCCGTCGTCGGTGACCTGCGCGCCCAATACGAAGCCGACCCCGCAACCTACGAACCGATTTTCACCCACATCGGCGCCATCGCCGATCAGGCCCGCGGCGTCATCGAAGAAGGCGACCCCTTCGATCTCGGCCCCCTGCTCATCGCCAACCACGCTTTCTTGCATCAACTGGGCGTCTCCTGCCCCGAATTGAACCGCCTGGTCACGGCTGCCCTGGCCGCCGGAGCCTTAGGCGCCAAGCTGAGCGGCGGCGGGCGCGGCGGCAACATGATTGCCCTGGTGGAACCGGAACTGGCCGAAGACGTTTCCGCGGCCCTCCGCGAAGCCGGTGCCGTCCATACAATCACCACTGTGGTCCAGGCCACCCCTTGAGGCACGCATGACACCCCTGATCTTCCTCAAACTGGGCGGATCGCTCATCACCGACAAGGACTCGCTACGCACCCCACGTCGCGACGTGCTGGCTCGCCTGGCCGGTGAAATCGCCGCCGCTCGCGCTGCCCGCCCCAACCTGCAACTGGTCATCGGACATGGCTCGGGCTCTTTCGGCCACGTCCCCGCTCGTAAGCACAACACCCGCCAGGGTGTGCACACTCCAGCCCAATGGCTGGGCTTTGCCGAAGTCTGGCAAGACGCCCGCGCCCTCAATCAGATTGTGGTCGAGGCTCTGCTCGAGGCCGGGCTGCCGGTCATCGCTCTACCCCCTTCCGCCACCCTCCTCGCCGCCGACGGCGTCCCCCAACTACCCACCGCCCAATTCTTCACCCGCGCCCTGCACGCCGGGCTGATCCCCCTGGTCAACGGCGACGTGGCCTTCGATACCGTCCGCGGCGGCACGATCCTCTCGACCGAAGACGCCTTCACCGCCCTGGCCCCGCTGCTGCGCCCGGCGCGCATCCTCCTGGCTGGGTTGGAAGCCGGCGTGTGGGCCGATTTTCCCGCTTGCACGCGCCTCCTGCCGGAAATCACTCCGCAAACCCTCCCCTCTGCCGCCTCGGGCATCTCCGGCTCGGCCAGCGTGGACGTGACCGGCGGGATGCTGGAGAAAGTCAACCTCATGCTGCGCCTTTCCGCCCAAATCCCTGGGCTAGAAGCCTTCATCTTCTCCGGCCTGCAAACCGGGGCTGTTCAATCTGCTTTAATGGGCGCTGCCCCCGGAACGCGCGTCGTTGTTCCCGGCACCGCCACGCTTCTGGATGCACAAGGGTACTCCCCGAAAGGATAGACCAAAATGCTGTTCACCCGTGAAAAACTCGAAGATCTGGAAAGCCAGGGCCTTGCGCCCTATGCCTGCCGCAGCAAAAACTCGCGCGGTCGCAAATTTCCCGAAGACGAAGCCCCCTTCCGCACCGCCTTCCAACGCGACCGCGACCGCATTTTGCACACCACCGCTTTCCGCCGCCTGGAATACAAAACTCAGGTGTTCATCAACTACGAGGGCGACTACTACCGCACCCGCCTGACCCACACCCTGGAAGTGACCCAAATCGGGCGTTCCATCGCGGTAGCCCTCGGCGCCAACGAAATCCTTACCGAAACTATCTGCCTGGCTCACGACCTGGGCCACCCCGCCTTCGGCCATTCCGGCGAAATGACCCTGGCCAAGCTGATGAAAGAGCATGGCGGCTTCGACCACAACAAGCAGTCGGTGCGCATCGTCACCCATCTGGAACAACGCTATCCCGACTTCACCGGCCTCAACCTGACCTGGGAAGTGCTGGAAGGCATGGTCAAGCACGAGACCGAGTACGATGTCTCCGACGCGCGTGACTTCAACCCCGAACTGCGCGGCCACATGGAAGCCCAGATCGCCAACGTGGCCGACGAAATGACTTACACCGCCCACGACCTGGACGACGGCCTGCGCTCCGGCATGATCACCCCCGCCATGCTCTCCGGCATTGCCCTCTGGGAAGTGGTCACCGAGAGCATCGGCTGGAAGGGCGGCGTGCTGGACGACCTCACCCGCCACCAGCTCATCCGCCGCCTCATCGGCATCTCCGTCACCGACGTGGTCCAAAACACCGACCAGCGCCTGCGTGAAAGCCTGGTTCGTTCGGTAGATGAGCTCCAGCGCCTGCCCTACAACGTGGTGGCTTTCAGCGACGAGGCCCGCCGCCGCAACCGCGAGTTGAAGGATTTCCTCTACAAAAACCTTTACCGCCACTATCGCGTCATGCGCATGGCCGTCAAAGCCGAGCGCATCATCACCGCCCTGTTCGAGGCATTCTGCAGCGAGCCTTCCATCTTGCCCAAACACGTGCAGGATCTCATCCCCGAGCGCGGCCTCGAGCGCACCGTCTGCGATCACATCGCCGGCATGACCGACCGCTACGCCACCGACGAGCACCAAAAACTCTTCGACGCCACGCGTTTACCTTAATGGCCTGATCTCTCATTCAAGGTTCTCACCCGCTTGGCTGTGCTGGGTGGTGTGTTGGGTTTAATGTAGGGGAAATTCATGAATTTGCCCTACATTAAACCTCACAGAGATTCACCAACCTGCCCCCGTAGCGCGGGTTTCTTACCCGCGTCTTCCGCTTCTTCGTAGCGGCACAGGGAAGCGCACAAGACAACCTAATTCACCAACCAACCCCCGTGCCAACCCCTTTTTCGGACACGGGGGTTGTCGAATCACCCGCGCTCCGTCGTCTTTCCCCGTGTCCCGGAAAACGCAGCAATCATGGCCAGGAGACCCAACCCCTTCAAGCCGTGGGATTGCTCCCCGTAGCGCGGGTTTCTTACCCGCGTCTTTTATACCCTTACCTCAACAAAAATAATCCCCCTCCCATAACCCGTGCCCTACATACGTAGGGGCAATTCATGAATTGCCCCTACGTATGTACAACTAAATAAAATCAATATTGTTTTTAAATAATATTCAAATACCTATTGACATTATTAAATTTTCGCTGTATAGTATATCCAGAATGTGAAACTCGTGCCATTCGGCACACTGTATGCTCTCCAAACCAGGCCGGACGAGCCTGGTATTTTATTGCCTCGTGAGGTCCCTATGACACCTACCTACGCCATCGAAGCGGATAACCTGGTCAAGAAATTCCCCAGCCGCCAGCAGCCCGATAAAACCGGTGCGCCGAAAAAGAAATTCTCTCTCCCCAACCCCTTCAAGCGCACCCCGCCCAACCTGTTCACCGCCGTGGACGGCGTCAGCCTGCAAATCCACCCCGGCGAGATCTTTGGCCTGCTTGGACCCAACGGCGCGGGCAAGTCCACCACCATCCGCATGTTATGCACCCTGCTCGAGCCAACCAGCGGCGTCGCTCGCGTCAACGGCTACGACACCGTCCACAACGCCAACCTCGTCCGCCAAAACCTGGGCACCGTCCTGGCCGGCGAGCGCAGCATCTATTGGAAGCTCACCGGGCGCGAGAATCTGGAATACTTTGCCGCCCTCTACCATATTCCCCCCGCCATTGCCCGCAAGCGCATCGATGAGCTGCTCGAGCGCATGGAGATCACCGCCCGCGCCAACGAGCTGGTCGAGCGCTACTCCACCGGCATGCGCCAGCGCATCGCCATCAGCCGCGCCCTGTTGGCCCGCCCACCCATCCTGCTCCTCGATGAGCCCACCCTGGGCCTCGACCCCCAGGCCGCCCGCAATCTGCGCGAGTTGATCTTGGGCCTCAAAACCGAAGGCCACACCATCCTGCTCACCACCCACTACATGGAAGAAGCCGACCAGCTCTCCGACCGCATCGGCATCATCGACCAGGGCAAAATCATCGCCCTCGACACCCCCGCCGTGCTCAAGAACCGCATCAACCAGCAGGACGTCCTGCGCCTGGAAGTGGCCGGCTGGAAGCCCGAGATCGGCGAGAAGATCCAGGCCATGCCCGAAGTCGGCAGCCTGGTCACCCGTTACATGGGCTCCGAGTCATTATGGGAACTCACCCTGCACACACCCAACAGCCGCGCCCTCCTGCCCAAACTCATCGAGCAGGTCAACTTCAACGGCACCCACGTCGCCAACCTCAACGTGGTCAAGCCCTCCCTCGAGGATGTCTTCATCCAACTGACCGGCAAGGCCCTGCGCGATTAACCCGGAGGCGATCATGGAAACCACTCTCTCGACTGTTCCCGCGGCGCAATCTCTCAGCCGCACCACCCTGGGCGCCGAGCTGCGCGCCTTTCGCATGGTGGTCTGGCGCGAATGGACTCACTTCATCCGCTACCCATCCTGGATCTTTTCCCTGCTGATCTGGCCCATCATCTTCCCCTCCACCTACATCCTCAGCGCGCGGGCCCTCTCCGGACCCGATGGAAGCGGCCTGGGCCGCTTCCTCGAGACCGCCGGCACCGAGAACTTTCTCGGTTACATCGTCATCGGCACGCTGGTGTGGATGTGGCAGAACACCATCTTGTGGAACGTCGGTTTTGCCCTGCGCGGCGAACAAATGCGCGGCACGCTCGAGTCCAACTGGCTCAGCCCAACCTGGCGCTTCAGCTTCCTGCTGGGTGTCAGCCCCGTTCAAGTCATCACCATGCTGGTGTTCATCGTCGTGTCCATTTTAGAGTTCAGCCTGTTCTTCGGCTTGCGCTTCAATGCCAACCTGCTCAGCCTGCTTCTGGTGGTCCTGGCATCTTTACCCAGCCTGTACGGCATCGGCTTCGTCTTTGCCAGTCTGGTCATCGCCGCCCGCGAAGCCGGTACCCTGGTTCAACTCGTCCGCGGCCTGGTCATGATCTTCTGCGGCATCACCTACCCGCTCAGCGTCATGCCCCTCTGGATGCAATCCTTCGCCGAATGGCTGCCCCCCACCCTCATCATCCGCGCCGGGCGCGCCGCCGCGCTCACCGCCGCGCCTCCTGCCGCCATTCAAGACGACCTGTTCAAACTGCTCCTCTTCGGCGCTTTCTGGCTCATCACCGGCTACCTGGCCTTCTCCTTCATGGAGCGCCGTGCCAGCCGCCGCGGAACCGTTGGGCAATTCTAGGAGATCAAGATCATGGCACCCCTCACCAAAAGCTTATCCCGCCCCACGCTGGCATCGCACCTGTACGCCCTGTGGCAAATCACCATCAAGGATTGGAAGCAATACTGGCGCTACCCCCTCAACGCTCTCTCCACGGTCATCCAACCCATCGTCTGGCTCACCCCGGTCTACTTCATGGGCATGGCCTTCTCGGTCAACGGCCGCGCCGAAGGTTTTGCCGGGTACGCCGGGACCACCGACTACATGTCCTTCATCATCGTCGGCAGCGCCATGACCAACTTCATCATGGCGGTCTTCTGGGGCATGGGCTACGCCCTGAAATCCGACATGGACGGTGGTGTGCTCGAATCCAACTGGCTTTGCCCGCTGCCCCGCCCGCTGCTAATGATTGGGCGCACCTTCAGCAACATGATCACCACCGCCCTCACTTCCTTGGGCGTCATCCTCCTCGGCTGGCTGTTCTTTGGCTTCAAACCCACCGGCAACGTCCTCCCGGCCTTGCTGGCCATGCTGCCCATGCTCATCGGCCTGTATGGCTTCGGCCTGGCCTTCGCCTCTCTGGTCATGATCATGCGTGAAGCCAACACGTTGGTCGATATTGGCAGTTTCCTGGTTCAAATCTTCTCCGGGGCCAACTTCCCGGTCAACTCGCTGCCCCGCTGGCTGCTGCCCGTCTCGCTGGCCATGCCCCTCACCTATGGTTTTGATGCAGTGCGCGGCTGGCTGCTGGGAACAAAAACCCTCTTGCCCATCCACATTGAGGTCTACATCCTGCTCGGCTCGATGTTCCTGCTGGTTGGGTTGGGGCTGATCACCTTTAGGGCCCTCGAGCGCCGCGTGCGCATGAAAGGCACCTTGGGACAATATTAGGCGCTGATCCTCCTCAGGCGCGAGGCCGGCCAGCTTTGGCCGGCCTCGAAATTTAAGAGTGCTGCATCAGTAGGGTAAACGCTACTTGGGAATTGTTCTGCAACAACCTCGAATGTGTCGTTGCGAGCAACCTCCGATTCGGCTGATAAGCACACTTGGAGGTCGCCACGCTTTCCTCTCAAAGCTTCGGAAAGCTCGCGACGACATGCCCTAATATGCTTTTTTCATCAAAAGTGGAATGCTTGACATTCGATGCGTTTACCCTGGCTGCATCCGTACCCTTTTTTGCGCTTTCATTCATTTCGCGGTAAAATCGAATCTCCACAGTGAATATCCCATCGAAAGAGGTTCCCATGTCTGACGTTCACTACCTGACCGCTGATGGATTGAAGCGGCTGAAAGAAGAACTTGAAAACCTGAAAGGCCCGGGCCGCGAGGATCTCTCTCGGCGGCTGCGCTCCGCCATTCAAATGGGCGATTTATCCGAGAACGCCGACTACATCCAGGCCAAAGAAGAACAAGGCTTCCTGGAAGGCCGCATCCAGGAACTTACCAGTATCCTTTCCAATGTAGTCATTATTGAAGAGAATCTTGCCCACCGCGAAAAAGTGGATATTGGCGCACGCGTCACCATCATGGAAGAAGGCTTCGACGATCCCGAAACCTACCAGGTGGTCGGCCCCAAAGAAGCCGACCCGCCCAAAAACCGCATCTCCTACGAGTCCCCCATCGGACGCGCCCTACTGGGCAAGAAGGTTGGCGAATTAGCCATCGCCGACACCCCCAACGGACAATTCGTCTTCAAAATCATCAGCATCGAATAAACCAAGGCCTATCGCCTTTACGTGAGTAGTTTGACAATGTCAATTTAGATTTTCGAGCTTATGGCCTCACCTCCACCTGCTCCGCGACCCGCTGGCAAAGCACCTTGGATTATTGAGCCCATGAGCGGATCTCTCGTCAGAGCGCCGACACTTACCCTCCCGGTAGGACACCGGGACGGTGTGGAAGGCAGTGCCAGGGAACGGCGAGGAAGAATTTTGCAAAAGAGAGGGGCTTTCAGCCCCTCTCTTTTGCAAAATTCTCTCCCTCCCCCGGCAAAGTACCTGGCTGATCCAGGATGTTGGTGGCCGGGGGAGGGTAGGGTGGGGGCAACACCCGAACCTGAAGGTTGTGATTCTTTTAATGTGACAAAAGAGAGTGGATCTCAAACGATCCACTCTCTACTCTTTCTATCAGGCTTCAACAACGCTGAAGCGACTTACTTGGTAAAGACCTGCAACTCCAGCGTCACTTGATCGAAGAAGCTGTTTTCAGGCAGGGCGCCCGAGCCGTAGCTCATGGTGACCACGCGCGCCTCGAGGCGCAGGGTGGCAGTCTCCAGGCTGATGCGCTTGCCAGGCTCAGCCGGCACCGGCTCGCCCTTGGAAGCCAGGCGCTGCTTGATCACCGGATCGTTGAACGCATGGTCGCTCATCAGCACCTTGGTCACTGTTTGGATGTCGTTCTTATCGAACAGCCAGACCTCGAAGGCGGTCACCTTCTTCGGATCGCCCACGCCGATGGTCTCAGAGATACCCACACCGCACTCGCCCAGGAACTCACCGGAGGCCGAGTCGATGCTGAACGAGTCATCGTACAAATCGCTGCCCAGGGTATAGGAACTCAGGTAATTGACCACCGGAACATTGCCATCGGCATCCGGTTCAATCGGCGCAGGCTGCGCGCGCTCTTTCCGAGCAGCAGGCGTCCCAGCGGCGCCCTTGCCGCGGAACAGAAGCAGATAGGCCACCACTCCGCCAACCACCAGTGTCAGCAGGCACATCAGCACCAGCAAGACGGTCAAGTTCGGGCCCGCTTTCTTTCCAGACTCGGTTGTTGTAGCCGCCTTGGTCGCATCTTGCGGAGCTTCGGGAACCACAGGGGCAGCCGCAGCTTCACCCAATGCCTTTTGCATATTATCCAGTGAAGCAATGAAGTCCGCGTCTCCAGCCTTTGCCGCCCTCACGCGCCCAATAGCCGCATCTTTCTGATCAGCCAACTCTTTCAAGCGTGAATCAGCCAGAGCAGTATTGGGGTTCAGGCGGTAATCGGACACTGTCATCAGCACCCATTGATCCTGCAAGTCAGCTCGCAGGTGCGCCGCCGCCGCGTCATAATACTTGACCGGCCAGAGGCCCCACCCGATCGCCAAACCAAGCGCCAGGCCGAGGATTGCCCCAAGCACAGCGGTGATGATCGGTCGCTTCAAATACTCTTTTACTGTTTCCATGGTTCCGCTCCTGATGTATGCAGATTATGCCTTAGTTGCTGGTTTACACACTACATTATTGTAGACCAAACTTTCGAAGGATGCAACTAATTTCAAGGATGCAAACTTCGTGCCACCTAGTTCGTTTCCCCGGCCGGTTCGCCAAATTGCTCCGCCAGGAAGGTCGCCTGACAGGCCATGCACTGGTATTCGCGTTTATTCGCAATAACCAGCGTGCCGCCGCAATTTGGGCACAGATGGGCCACCGGGCGCTTCCAGGAGGTGAACGAACAGTTAGGATAGTTCTCGCAGCCGTAGAAGATGCGCTTCTTGCGGGTCTTGCGTTCCACCAACTCCCCGCCATCCTGCGGGCACTTCACACCGATCTTTTCCAGCCAGGGTTCGGTGTGCCGGCAAGCCGGAAAACCGCTGCAAGAAATGAACTTGCCAAAACGACCCCAACGGATCACTAAATCCTTGCCGCACTCGGGGCAGGCTCGTCCAACCTTCTCCAATTCGGCCTTCGTCTCGGGCATTTCCGCGCGCGCCCGGGCCAATTGCGGCGAGAAATCACCGTAAAAATCCCTCACTACGTCGGTCCAATTTCGCCCGCCCGAAGCCACCTCGTCCAGGTCCTCTTCCATTTGAGCGGTGAAGCCCATGTCCACGATCTGAGTGAAATACTGCACCACCAGGTCGTTCACCAAGAAGCCTGTTTCCGTGGGCAGCAAACGCTTGCTATCGCGGATCACATAGCCGCGCTCTTGAATCGTAGAGAGGATTGGCGCATAAGTGGAAGGTCGCCCCACGCCGTGCTCTTCCAGCAACTGCACCAGTGAAGCCTCGGTATAACGCGGCGGCGGTTGGGTGAAGTGCTGCTCGGGCAGCAGCCGCACCAATTTTTGCTTCTGGTTTTCTTCCAACCCCGCCGGGATGCGCGCATTGGGCGAATCTTCATCCGGGGCCAGGTCCTCGTCTCTGGTTTCTTCGTACACCACCAGGAAACCGGGGAACTTCACCGTAGAGCCGCTCGTGCGCAGCAGATACTTGTGCTGAACACCCGTCGCGTCGATTTCAACCGTCAAAATGTCGTAGATCGCCGCTTCCATCTGGCAGGAAACAAAGCGCTGCCAGATCAATTGGTACAGCTTGAACTGGTCATTTGTAAGATACGACTTGACCTTCTCAGGCAAGCGCAGCGATGAAGTCGGGCGGATGGCCTCGTGGGCTTCCTGCGCGCCGGCTGCGCGGGTTTTGTACGTGAGCGGGGCGTCCGGCAGATAGTCTTTGCCGTACGTGTCCAAAATGTACCGGCGCACTTCTGTCAGGGCCAGTTCAGACAAATTGGTCGAGTCGGTGCGCATGTAGGTGATCAAACCGGTCGGCGCGCCTTCGCCAATATCCAGACCTTCGTACAACTGCTGCGCCAGGGCCATCGTCCGCCGCGCGGTATATCCCAGGCGCCTGGAGGCTTCCTGTTGCAGGGTGCTGGTGATAAAGGGCGCCGCGGGACGCCGCCGCCGTTCGCTGCGCTTGATCCGCGCAATGACGTACTCGGCCTCATCCATATCCCCCAGCAGCGCCTGCGCCGAAGCCTCATTGGGCAGTTCGGGATCGGCCCCGTCCACCTTGGTCAGCTTGGCGCGGAAACTGGATCTCCCACCTACCGGTTTGAGTTCGGCCTCGATGGTCCAATACTCCACCGGGATGAAGGCATCCACCTCGCGCTCGCGCTCCACAATGGCCCGCAGCGCCACCGACTGCACCCGCCCTGCCGAAAGCCTGCCGCGCACCTTTTCCCACAACAGCGGGCTAATGCTGTATCCCACCAGGCGGTCCAGCACGCGCCGGGCCTGTTGGGCATCCACCAGGTGTGTGTCAATCTCACGCGTATGCGCGAAAGCATCATCGATGGCCGGTTTGGTGATCTCATGGAACACTACCCGACGCGTGATGGTAGGCTCAATCGCTGCCGCTTCCATCAAATGCCAGGCAATCGCCTCGCCTTCACGGTCGGGGTCGGTCGCCAGGTAGATTTCTGCAGCCGTCTTGGCCAGCTCTTTAAGTTCTTTCACCACCGCGCGTTTCTCATTGGGAACCCGGTACTTCGGCGTGAATCCATTCTCGATATCTACCGACAGTTCCGAGCGCAGCAAATCGCGCACATGTCCCACCGAAGCGCGCACGGTGTAACCCTTGCCCAGGAAACGCCCCACGGTCTTGGCCTTGGCCGGAGATTCTACGATCACCAGCTTGCCACTGCGGGGGGGCTTTTTCCGCTCCGGCGGTTTCATCCCCTCGTGCGCCTCGGTCCGCCCAATCCGGAACAGCTTGGTGCCGCAAACGCCGCATACACCCCGCGTGACAGGAGTCGCGGCAGCATTAAAATCCGCCACGGGATTCATGACTTCACGTTTGGTTCTGCATTTTACACAATATGCTTCCAGCACGGTTCTCTCCTACAGGTAAGAGCTGTTATGCCCTGACTTCTTCAACAAATTTACCAGTTCGCGAACTTTTTGCGCTTCACTGCGCTTGCAAATCATCAACGCGTCCAGTGTTTCCACCACAATGAGGTCTTCGGTTCCGATGGTTACAATCAATCGCCCCGAGCGGTCTGCGCAGATGAGCGTGTTATGGCTATCCACCCCAATGTGGCGGGCCTCCAGGACGATGTTACCATTTTCGTCTGCCGGGAACACATCGAATAAGGCATCCCAACTGCCTACATCGTTCCAACCCAAATCTGCCGCCGGCAGAACCGCCACCTTGGCTGATTTTTCCATAATACCATAATCAATAGACACCGGTTGAATCGGGTCCCAATAGGCCTTAAGCAACCCGCGGAATTCCGGCGCGTCCCACACCTGGTCGATCTTGGTCAATTGCCCTGCCAGCGCAGGCATCAACGCCGCCAGTTCATCCCAGATCATACTTACCTTCCAGATGAACATGCCCGAGTTCCACACATGATCGCCGGAGGCTAAGAATTGGCGTGCCGTAGCTTCATCCGGCTTTTCGCGGAAACGTGCCGCGTGGAAAGCCGGCACGCCGCCAAACACACCCAGTTCCTCACCCTGTTGGATATATCCATAACTCGTCGAAGGGTTCGTGGGTTGGATGCCCAATGTGACCAAAAAATCTTGCTGAGCCAGCTCAAAGGCCCCCACCAAGAGATCACAGAAGCGCTGCACATTGGGGATCACATGATCGGCGGTCAGCACCGCCATCGTCGCTTGCGGATCGCGCCGCCGGATGGCCAGCGCCGCCAACCCCACCACCGCAGCCGTGCTGCGCGGCTCGGGTTCCAGGATGAAGTTTTCCACCGGCAGCCCCGGGCACTGCTCTCGCAGCACCTCGGCCTGGTCTGCCACGGTCACCACCAAAATGCGCTCCGGCGGGAACACACCCTCCAGGCGGTCAATGGCCTGCTGAAAAAGCGTCCGCTCGCTCCCCAGGCGAATCATCTGTTTGGGGTGCAGCCGGCGCGACAACGGCCACAAGCGGGTTCCGCCCCCACCGGCCATGATCACTGCATAGTAATGTTCAAGCATCCAAATCGCTCCGATAGTCCGCAAATGCTTCCCGGATGATGCTGTAATTCATCCCACCCATGTGGCGCACCATCCCTTTAAGCTCCATGATCGTGAGTGTAGCCGATACTTGGTCAATTGGCAAGCCAGATTGTGCACAAATCTCATCAACGTGCAAGGGTTCGCTCTCCAAAACGCCCAGCAGGCTGGCTTCCACGCCGTCTTCCGGCAGCATCAGCCGCGCTTGCTGGTGTTGTTCGGCGCGTTGCAGGTTCAACGCCTCCAGAATATCGCCCGGCTCCAGCAGCAGTTGAGCGCCGTCGCGCAGCAGGCGGTTGGCACCTTTGCTCTGCGGCGCGTAGATGCTGCCCGGCAAGGCAAACACCTCGCGGCCTTGCTCGGCGGCAAAGGTCGCGGTGATCAGCGCGCCGCTCTCCAATCCTGCCTCGATCACCACCGTCGCCAGGGTCAACCCCGAGATGATGCGATTACGCGGTGGAAAATTGGTGCTTTCCGGCGGCGTTCCCGGAGGGTAATCACTGATCACCGCGCCTTGCTTCTCGATGCGTTCCGCCAGCCGCAAATGCTCGGGCGGGTAGATGCGGTCCACGCCGCTGCCCAGCACCGCCAGGGTGCGCCCGCCTGCCTTCAGCGCTGCGTCATGCGCCACGCCATCCACGCCGCGGGCCAGCCCGCTCACCACCGTGATGCCGTGATGGGCCAAAAAAGCGGCGATCTCTTCGGCGGCTTGCCGCCCGTAAGAGGTCACTCGCCGGGTGCCAACAATGGCGACCGCCAGATCATCCTGAGACGAAAAATCGCCGCGCGTGTACAACACCGGCGGCGGTTGGTCGATTTGTTTCAAACGCGAAGGGTAGCCAGGTTGGTCCCAGGTCAGCACCCCGATGCCCAGTCGCTCGATATAGTTCCAGGCTCGTTCGATCAGATTTTCGGCCTTCACCCGCCCCAGCCCTTCGACCAGTTTGGGCGTCAGGCCCGCCGCCAGCAGCGCATCACCGGGCGCGTCCCAGGCTGTTTCCAGGTTTCCAAAGAAATCCAGCAGTCCGCGCAAACGGACCGCCCCAATTCCTTTTACCAGGTTAAACCCAACCCAATATGCCCTGGCGTCCATGCTCCCGATCGTTTACCCCCATTCCGGCGGGCGGACTTTCATCTCGCCGCGCTCCAGGTTTACCTCCAGGACCACGCCCTCGATCGCCGGGATCAGCACTTCGTTCCCTTCCGGGGTGCGCACCACGTAGACGTCATTGGCGCCGGTTTCGAGGATTTCTTCCAAGACTCCAATCCCCTGACCCTGCTCATCCACCACGCGCAATTCCAGCAATTGGTGATGATAGTATTCATCCTCTGGCAGCGGCGGCAATTCCTCGGCTTTGATGTAGACGCTGGTGTTGCGATAGCGCCCCACTTCCTCGGGCGTTTCAACACCCTTGAAGGATACCAGCATCGCCTGTCCGTGCCAGCGCACCGAAGCCAGACGAATGGCTTCGTGTTGGTCTCCCAAAAATACCTGCCGGTTGGGCCGCATCCGCTCGGGGAAATCGGTCAGCACGTCCATGAATATCTCGCCGTGGATGCCGTGCGGGCGGCGCAAATAACCCACAGCAATGAAGAAAGGCTCGCCCGGCGCGGGCGAGCCTGAAGGGCTGTTTTGTTCCGGTGTAGTGGAATTTCGCCGTTTCATCGCGGCTCAATCACGTCCAGTGAAACTTGTTTTTCTTCGCGAGCTGCCGCAACCTTCAACAGCACTCGCATTGCATTGGCAACCCGGCCCCCTTTGCCAATCACCCGTCCCATGTCGTCTCGCGCAACGCGCAGCTCCAGGCGGGTTACGCCGCCCGGCGCCGGCGATTGGCTGACTTCGACCTTGTCGACCTCGTCAACCAACGAGCGTGCAATGTACTCGATGAGTTCTTTCACGGAGTGACTCCTCAAAATGTCTGGTACTGCTGTAAACAAGGGGCTCCGACCAGGCTCGGGATCGGATGCGCCTTGTTTACAGCAGCCCGGCAACCAACAAAAACTTGTTAGGCGGCTTTACGGTTAGCGAAATAAGCCTTGGATTCTTCCAAGAGCTTCTCAACCGGCTCGCCGGCCTTGAAGCGGGCGAAGCGATCCATAACGCCGGTGCTCTTCAGCAACTGAACCACAGAATCACTCGGCTGAGCGCCGTTTTTCATCCAGTGGTAAATGCGGTCTTCTTTCACATCCAAAGTGAAGGGATCCGTCAGCGGGTTATAGCTGCCCAAAATCTCCAGAAAACGCCCGTCGCGGGGGCTTTCAATATCAGCGGCGACAATACGATACGAGGGCTGGTGCCTCTGTCCGGTGCGGCGCAAACGAATGCGAACCATTGGTAGTACTTTCTCCTTCGTCAAATGACAATTCAATCGATCAAGTTGTTTCTATTCCGGCTTTCACTGGCGCAAGCAGCTTGAGGGAGCCGCGGGAGGACGCGGGATCAGCTGCTCCTGCCTGAGTTCTAGCCAAACAAGCGGGGCATACGCTTCCCGCCCGTCTTTTGCAAAGTTTTAAAGAGCTTCTGCGCTTCACGGAATTGTTTGACCAGGCGATTGACGTCCTGCACTTCCGTTCCCGATCCTCGCGCAATCCGCCGGCGGCGGCTGGCGTTGAGCAGATCTGGGTTGCGCTTTTCCTTCTGCGTCATCGAGCTGATGATCGCTTCGGTCATCTTCATTTGGCGTTCGGCATCCTTCGGATCTATCGAACGCGCTGCCTGCCCCATATTACCGGGCAGCATTTCGAGAATTTGCCCCAACGGTCCCATCTTGCGAACCTGTTTCAACTGATTGGCAAAGTCCTCCAGGGTGAAGGACCCGCTCATCAATTTTTCGGCTTGTTCCTGGGCGGACTTATCGTCGTAAGCCGCCTGGGCTTTCTCGATCAAGCCAATCATATCACCCATACCCAGAATCCGCGAGGATAAGCGGCCCGGATCATAAGTTTCTAATGCATCAACACCCTCGCCCACACCCAGGTACTTGATGGGCACGCCCGTCACGCTGCGGATCGAGATGGCTGCGCCGCCACGGGCATCGCCATCCATCTTGGTAAAGATCAGGCCCGTCAGCGTTACCGTGTCGCGGAAACCTTGCGCCACGCGCAGCGCTTCCTGACCGATCATCGCATCCACCACCAGCAGGATTTCCGAAGGGGTCACCCGCGAGGTGATGGCGCGAAGCTCGCTCATCAAGGCGTCGTCCAACTGCGAACGCCCGGCGGTGTCAATGATCATCACCGTGTACCCGCCCTTCTGGCAGGTATCGAAGGCCTTGGCGACCAGGTCGGGCGGCTTGACCCCCGCCTCGTGGAACACCTGCACGCCCACCGTCTCGCCCAAAGTCTGCAACTGCTTGACCGCAGCCGGGCGGTACGGGTCGGCGGCGACCATCATCAAGCGCTCGCCCTGCGCGCGCAGGTTGCGCGCCAGTTTGGCCGCAGCGGTCGTCTTACCTGAACCCTGCAACCCCACCAGCATCACCACGCGCGGCTTCGCCCCCGAAAGGTTCAACGGAGAAGGCTCGCCCAGGGTGGCAATCAGCTCTTCATGAACGATTTTTACCACCTGTTGGGCGGGGTTCAAAGCCCGAGAAACCTCGTGCCCCACTGCCCGCTCACGCACGCGCGCAATGAAATCCTTGACCACGCTGTAATGCACGTCCGCCTCGAGCAAAGCCAGGCGCACCTCGCGCATCACCGCGTCCACATCCGCCTCGGAAAGCTTCCCGCGGCGGCGCAGATTGGTGAATATTTCATCCAGTCGTTGGGTCAGATTTTCAAACATGCACTCTCGGTATCATTAACGCATGAAATTCCCTCCCTCGCGGGAGGCTGCGACACATGATTTTATCCGGTTGACCCCGTTTGGTCAAGCCCAGTCTGATGTTTCTACCAACTCACGCTCAAGAAGAAAAGACCCGAATTTGAGATGTTTGTGGCGGCTTCGCCGCCACAAACATCTCAAATTCGGTAACTTTCCCAATTGCGGAGAGCAGACACTTATTTTTACCCCCACCCCAATCCCCGCTCTTTGAGGCTCACCCATCGATTATGCCCGATCACCAGATGATCGAGCACATCGATATCCATCAGCTTGCCCGCCTGGACGATGGACCGCGTCAAGGCTACATCCTCGGGGCTGGGGTTGGGATCGCCGCTGGGGTGATTGTGAACCACAATCACCGCCGCCGCGCTGCGTTGAATGGCCGCCCGGAAAACCTCACCCACCCGCACGGTGGAAGAGTTCAACGAGCCCACATACAGCTTCTCAATCGAGATCACCCGGTTGCGCGTGTCCAGCAGAATCACCCGCAAATGCTCCTGATCCAACGCGCCCATCTCGTACCGCACCAGTTCGGCCGCGTCCCCAGGTCCGTGAATGGCCGGGCGCTCCTCCGGGATTTCTGCGGCCAGCCGCCGCCCCAACTCAATGGCCGCCTTGATCTGCGCCGCCTTGGCAAAACCAATGCCGTGCTGCGCGCAAACCTCCTCAAAACTGGCTTTGTGCAATCCATGCAGCCCGCCCAGGTCTTGCAACAAACGCTGCCCCACCTGCACAGCGTTCTCGCCCTGCACGCCCACCCGCAAGAGGATCGCCAGCAGTTCGGCGTTGGTCAGCACCTGCGGCCCCAACTCTGCCAGCCGCTCGCGCGGGCGTTCGGTTTCTTGTAAATCGGTAATCCGGTAATACGAGCCGCTTTCGCGTTGTTTCATGCCAACCCCCTGAAATGAGGATGGGGTAAGTATACACTTAAATTTCACCCAGGTTCGCCACCCAGCGCAGCCTTCCCTGTACGGGCGCACGGCGTGCGCCCGAAGCCCAACTAAGATCAGTTTTCTCCCTCACCCTGCCCTGTCCTGGCGAGAGAGCCGGACTGCCGCTCCTTTACATCTTTTGGCACTGCGGGCAGAAATACACCGTTCCGCCCATATACGCCTCTTTCTCAATGGGCGTCTCGCAATTCACGCACGGCTGTCCCACCGAACGAGCATCCAGCAGCTTCACATACCCGCCTGGCTGGTCGAACAGGTCAAACTCCGTGTCTCGCCCGCCCAATTCCATCGCCGTGCGCAGCGTCTCCACCGTCGCCTCGTACAAAGTATCCCGCTCCGCCGCCGACAGGCTGACCGCCTTCCGCCGCGGGTGCATCCCCGCCCGGAAGAGAATATCCTGCAAATAGCCGTTGCCCACGCCCCACACCTTCGGCTTCGTAATCATGAAAGCCTTCAAGCTGGTTTTATCCTCCGGCGTGAGTTGCCCAAGCAAACCCTCGAAATACTCCCGAGTGAATGCTGCGCTGAGCGGAGAAACCCTCCCCGGCTGCATCAAATTATGCGCGTCCGCCTGGTCGGAGGGCAGCAGCATCGTCGCTCCCCAGCCCTGGATCGACACCGTCAGGTAGCCACCATCCTCAAAGGCCAGCCAAAACTGGTACTTGTTGGGCAGAGTCGAGGCGTCCCGGTGATAACGGATGCGCTCGCCGCCCTCGCCCAACAACAGCGCATAGCCCGGTTCCAGCCCCACCTTGATCACCGAGCCGTGCTCGCTGGCCTCGCCGATCACCTTGCCCGGCAGGATCGCGGCATATTCCTCCGCGCTGCCCGAAACAAAGGCGAATTTGTGCGGCGAATTGCCTTGCCCCCCTTCGATAATGCGCTTGCCTCGCAGTTCGCGGTTGAACTGCCGCGCCAAAACAACAGCTTCCACAATCTCGATCATTGTTTCCTCCCAATACCATTGTGTACAAAAGCCCCCCGTTTTTCAAGATTAAAACGGGGGGTATTTTTTCTAACTTGACACACTCAAAGAGATTTCTACCGGCGAGTACTCTGATTGGAGGAATTGGCTCCATCGAAGGAAGCGC
>CAZMMI010000046.1:0-19110 GCA_964567255.1 uncultured Anaerolinea sp. | reverse complement strand
CAAGTGCATTCGCAGGTACTGCAGAATGCGCAAGCACGCGTTGATCTGGCTCTCAACGCCTTCTTTCGCAGAGTGAAGGCAGGTGAAAAGCCAGGCTATCCGCGCTTTCGGGGCCATGGACGCTATGACAGTTTCACATTCAAGCAATCTGGGTTTCGGCTTGACGATCGTGGCTTGTTCCTCTCCAAGATCGGCCTGGTGAAGATCGTACTCCATCGCCCGGTGGAAGGGAAAGTAAAGACACTCACCGTAAGGCGTGACAGTGTTGGCAACTGGTACGCCTGTTTCTCCTGTGAGGTAGAAGAGAAACCTCTTCCTCCAGTCGATAAGATCGTAGGGATTGATCTGGGGTTGACCACCTTTGCTGTCTTTTCGGATGGGCAGGAGATCGGGCGCCAACGCTGGATGAAACAGGACGCGAAAGACATCGCTCGCCTGCAGCGCAAGAAGGAGCGATTGCCCAAGGGCGACCCTGAGCGCAAGAAAGCGGTGCATGCCTTGCAGCACGCCTATCAGCGGCAGACCAACCGCCGCAATGACTTCTCTCACCAGGAGAGTCGCAAGCTGGTGAATGCCTATCAATGGATTGTCTTTGAGGATCTGGATATTCGCGGTATGCAGTCTGAGGGGAATCATCGGATCAACCGAGGGATAGCGGATGTAGCCTGGGGTCAATTCGTGCAGTACACCACCGAAAAAGCGGCAGAAGCTGGTCGGGGTGTTGTACGAGTCGATCCCAGGAATACTACGCAGTTGTGCTCCGGTTGTGGCGAGATGGTTCCCAAAGATTTGCATGTTCGAAAACACCATTGTCCTCATTGTGGTCTGGAACTGGGTCGCGATCAAAACGCGGCTTTGAATATTCTGGCTCGTGGACTGGCGAGCTTCCGGCTTCGACCGGTAGAAGCTGCGGGACTTTTAGTCCCAGCAGAGTAGTCACAAATCCTTAACCAGCGGATCCATAATAAGCTCCTCAATATCCTAAATCAACCTCGATTCGGGTGACCTGGATCTGTGAACTATTGTAGTCGGGCACATTGCTCAGCAGTGTTCCGTAGAGATGAACAATCTTACCACTGTCGCGCAGCGCCTCTATTTGCGCTTTCAATTCTGGGACCAGCGAATCAATTCCAATGGTTATCACCTGCCCCAGTTGATAATACTATCTTCGGGCCAGGTGAGTTTCCACAGCAATGTCACCAGCGTGGCCCCCAAGGTTATGGTGAACTAAAAACAAATTCAACAGCCAATTTCTTAATGCCCATTTTTTCCATTCCTGCTGATTTGCATCGTGATTACCACGTTTCCTTTTTTGTGCCCTTCTTCCACGTACCGGTGCGCCTCTGCAGCTTGTTCCATCGGGTAACACCGGTCAATAATCGCCTGGATCTTCCCGGCTTCCACCAGTTCTTTGACGGAGTTGAGGTCCTCCAGGCTTCCCGGTGCAATCGAGCAAATCACCCGCTTGCCGCTGCCCGATCTGGAAGTCCACAGCATTTGCATGAGGTGTTTCATCTTGAAACTGGCGTAAAGCAGGATGCCGTTTGGTTTGAGCGAGTTCTCGCAGCGCGCAAAAGCACATTTGCCCAGGATGTCAAAGATCAGATCGTAGGTTTCACCATTTTGGGTAAAGTCTTCTACGGCGTAGTCAATGACATGGTCTGCCCCCAGCGATTTCACAAACGCCAGACGCGGGGTACCGCAGACACCGGTCACTTCCGCTCCAAAATACTTAGCGATTTGCACGGCGGCTGACCCAATCCCACCGGAAGCGCCATTGATCAGCACTTTTTGCCCCGGCTGGACATTGGCTTTTCGAAGCAGGCTCAACGCCATAGTCGCTCCATAAGGAACAACCGCGGCTTCCTCGTAGGTCATACCCTCCGGTTTGTTGGCAACCACTCCATTTTCAGGCACACAGAAATACTCGGCATATGCTCCCATACTCATACCAAGATAGCCAAAGACCGGGTCGCCTGGCTTGAATCGCGTTACCGATCTGCCGACCGCCTCTACCTGCCCGGCAAATTCACTGCCCAGGATATTGATCTTTGGCCGGTTGAGGCCAAAAGAGATTTTTCCCATCAGCCAGAACAGAAAAAACATATTGAACTGGCGGGGCGAAACGGCCTTGTAGTTGCGCGCCATCATGTCACCAAAGTTGACGGTGGTCGCATAGTTCTTGATGAGAACTTCGTTGTCCTTCGGTGCAGGTTTCTCAATCTCCTCGATATGCAGGACATCGGGAGAGCCATATTCTTTGTAAACAATTGCCTTCATTCTAATTCTCCTTCTTATCAATTGTTAGGATACGCGAACGTACCTTATTGGATCGGTGAAGTTGCCTGGCGGCTTTCCATCAGTAGGACAATCCCAAGCCAAATTGACCAGACGATCATCCCCGGTCCAAAAACCATTCGCATACTTTCCACCAGACTGGGGATCATCGTGAGGATGCCGGCGAAACTGACTGCGACACCAAAGTAGTTGAAAGCCCGAGCAAAGCCCCTGGTTCGCAGAGCAGCGATGCTGATGAGCAGCACCCATAAGCTGCCGACTAACTCATTCCCGCTCACAATCCCGTTTTCCACTGCCTCGAGCACCGGCCATAGGGCGGCTGCTTGAACCGGGTCTTTCCCGTACAAGCTGGAAATGACGCCGCTGTCTCGCAGCATCAGGTTGGCGGAGCCAATAATCAACGCTGCCCAGATCAACCCAAAGACTGTTGCCGTCTGCGCCAATGCCGGCGAACCGGCCTTCAACCGCTGGTAGAGTGCCAGCGCCATAACTACCAGTGTGATCGCGGACCCCCAATAACTGATCAGATTCCAGAGATCTACCAGCGCCTGGTTCTCCGCGACAAAAGCCACATACTGGCCGGGATTGGCGTCCAGAATGGGAAAAATGAGGGTCACCCCCAAGACGATTCCCACGATATAGGCCGCTGCATGGAGCAGCGCCGCGATGCCGCCCGCCTTCAAAAACGTTTTCATCATTTTCTCCTCTATGATTTCAAATCACTTTTTTATGTTTTGTCACCGCATGGATCCACCCGGCTGGCGGTGACACATTGAACCGAGACGAGTAACATACCCGTATCGCGCACTTTTCTGAGCAGGCCGAACAACGCCGCTTGATCGATCACCTGCCCGCTGATCAGCGTATCGCCGTTTTGTTCCAGGGTTAGGGTCAGACCCTCAAACCATCCGGTCCAGCGATCATCCAGGTGCCCATGAATGCGAATTTCGTACAGTCCTCCTTCGACCTGCTTCTGATTACGTGTGGATTTTGCGCTCATAGGGCATCTCCTTGTCCTCAGTCAAAGCATACAGAACCATGTGGTGAGGTGTCATCACCACATGATGTGATCGATGTGGTGATTAATATAGAAAAGCCCCGGCAAGTGCTTGATGACACATGCCAGGGCCAGTGGGGTTTCGGCGAGCTAGAATAAACCGAGTTCTTCGGCGCGGCGGACCGCCGCCCGCCGATTGCTGACCCCCAGCTTGGCAAAAATATTCTTGGTATGACTTCGTAAGGTATTGAGCGACACGATCATCTGCCGGGCAATTTCTGGTCCGCTGAGTTCGCTGCGCAGCAGCTTGAGCACTTCCAATTCGCGGTCGCTTAAAGGTTCAGGCAAAGTCGGATTCTGAGGAATGGCGGGCAGTTTTGAGGCAGGGACTGTTTGTGCTAATGCAGCCAACAGTCTGGCCGCATAACCACAACAGACGGAAGAGGGGCGGCGCGATAATGGTTCAAGCAATACCCGCATTGCCTCGCCTTCATCCGCGAAAATGCGCACATAGCCTTCTGGTTCAGCCAATGTGAGAGTCCGTTCCAGCGATGTGAGAGCCTGCGGCTGTTCATCTTGCGCCTGATGAGCAAGCGCCTGCACAATCAAAATCTCGATGACGCTCCCAATCCGCCCGCCTGCTTCCGCTGCTTGTAGCAGGCGCGCCAGCAGTTTTAATGATACGTGTAGATCACCATCTGCCCGGCCGGTTTTATAGCGGCCGATCAGAACGCGGGCCAGAGTGAGATGCTCGAACTCGCGCAAGTAGCTCAGTTCGTCGTCAGGAGAAAGGTTTTGTTCGCTCACCCAGATGAGCGCTTCAGCCAGCCGGCCATGCCTGGCCCACGTCCGCGCTCTCAACGCCGCGATGGGGCGATCGGGCATGGGATTACGGACGTGCTTGCGCTCCGCCTCATCCAGTAACTCAAGCGCGCCCGCCACATCACCCTGGGCTTCCTTGATCCGTGCCTGAGCAACGCACAAACGGTGAGGCCAGCCGGTCAGTGCGCTCCGTTCTCCCATCTTGTGGGCCGTTTGTAACTGTTGTGCAGCGCCCTCCAGATCACCCTGCTCGCAAAGCACTTCACTCAAGCCCCGGTACAGATCGGACGCACCGAGAAAAGACAGCGCGCCCCGATCCGCGGCCTGTTTGAGTGCCTTCCGGTAGGCGCTGGCAGCTTCCTGCAGACGGCCTTGGATCAGGAGGATGTCCGCCAGGATATAGGTGATACTGATGGCATTGGCAATATTATTCGCCAGCCACATCATCGCCTGAAATTTGAGGAACTCCTGTTCCGCAGCAGGCAAATTGCCCTCAGCGTATTCGGCCATGCCCAAAAGAGCTGTCGCCTGGGTGCGGTGGATGTTTTCGCCTTCCGGGACAAGCGCCAGTGCTTTGCGCGCATACATCTTGGTGCTGCCGGTATCGCCCAACGCCAGCGCACGATAGGCGCGGGCGGCAGCGATCGAGGCGGGCAGCGACCGAAACTCAGCCTCATCCACAACCACCATTCTGGAAGGCCAATCCGCTCTTGGGTTTTCAGCCGGTTCCAGCCAGTGTTCCGCTTCTCGCAAGCGATCCTCGCTGGCTTCGATTTCACCGACAGACAGAAGCGCCCAGGCATAGCCGACGCACAGCACCGGTCGGGCACGGATCTGGTCAACAGGCAGTACCTTCGCCCAGCCCAGCCAGGTGGCGGACTGGTAACTGAGATCCATCACCAGCCAGATCTTTTCGATCAAGTCCGCCGCGCGTTCATAATCGCTCGCGGCCAGCGCATGGCGGATGGCCTCAGGCGGCAGATCATTCTGCTCGAACCAAAGACTCGCCCGCCGGTGAAGTGGGACAATCCGCTCAGGCTGCGCCTCACGCAAATGCGTTTGCAGGACTTCAGCGAAGAGGTGATGATAGCGATACCACTGGCGCTGATCATCGAGTGGGATGACGAAGAGGTTGCCATGCTCCAGGGTGTCCAGCATTTGCCTGCCATCTTCCTGACCTGTAATGACATCGCACAATGAACCACACAAACGATCGAGGATGGAAGTTTGCAGCAAGAAATCACGGACGTGCTCCGGCTGCGTACGCAAAACCTCCTCCACCAGATAATCCAGCACAAATCGATGGCTGCCGGTGAAAGACTGAATAAAGCTGCTGGTATCCTGGCGGTTTTGCATCGATAAAGCAGCCAACTGCAGCCCGGCGATCCAACCTTCTGTCCTTTCTTCCAGCGCGGTGATATCCTCCGGCGTCAGGGATAGGCCCATTGCCTGATTAAGGAACTCGGCGGCTTCGGCAGGAGTGAAGCGCAGATCGGCGGCCCGCAGTTCGGTCAACTGGCCCCGAGCACGCATGCGTGCCAGCGGCAGAGGAGGATCTTCACGCGTCGCGATCACCAGATGAATCGACCTGGGCAGGAATTCGACAAGGAAGGTCAGAGCTTGGTCGACGGACTGGGAATCGATGACATGGTAGTCGTCCAGCACCAGGATAAAGCTGTCTGAAATGGACGAAAGTTCATTGACCAGGGTTGTTAAAACAGACTCTGGGGCGGGTGGCTGCAAAGATTGGAGCAGCGTCAATGCTCCGGAGCCGATGTCCCCACCCTTTTTCTGTGCCAGCGTCTGAAATGCCGCCACCAGGTAGGTCAGAAAGCGGATGGGGTCGTTATCCCCTGCATCCAGCGATAACCAGGCAGCCGGCAGGTTGCAGGCACTGATCCACTCACTAACCATTGTGGTTTTGCCAAAACCGGCAGGAGCTGAGATGAGGGTCACGCCTGCCCCACCGCGCAGCCCTCCATTCAGTCGCTCGATCAAGCGGGGTCGGGAGACTGCGTTGGGCCGTACGGGGGGGATATACAGTTTTGTGGCCAAAACTGGCGTCAGCATAGTTAGATTATATCCTGCCCCTCAAACCGCTGATATGTAGAATAACGGATGAAAGGTTTTTGCTCAAGCTCTGAAATGAGTTTTATTACAGGCCGCGTCATGACTAATGGGATATTCGCAGGAAGCGGCATTGTGTGTCGAGTTTTTATGGAATAACAAAGCTGAAAGTCGGTTGCTTATTAAAATTTTACATTTTGCATCTCCGGCACATCCAACCCCAGCACAGTGGTCACTTGACTGCACGAATGAAACCCACCACCGAGAAATGCTCCTCGAGTTGGGCGGATTCTTGAAATCCCACCTGTTCAAGCATCTTCAGCCACGGATTGGGATCGAACGTCCTGCCGTGATGCATGATCACAGCAGGACTGATAGATGACCGGAGGCGGATCATATCCGCGATCAGCAAGCGTCCACCCGGCTTGAGCACCCGGTAGATTTCGGCAAATCCCTTGCGTTGCAATTCGTCGGATGGCAAGTGATGGATCACCAGACTGGCCGTGACCACATCGAAAGATGCCTCTGGGAATGGCAGCGCCTCGACCACACCCACTCGGAAATCGCCTCCAAACCCTTGCGTTCTGCTTTCCGTTGAGCCACTGCGATCATCTCCGGCTGCTTGCCCGGGATGGTCACCCCGCCCATGTTGCAACAACCCCTCTACCCAAGGGCACCTGCTGGTTCGCGAGCTCAACAAATATACTCGCGACCGCCTGTTGCGAGCTGTGACCGGTTGAAACCCGCCTTTTCCCTGCCGTTCAAAACGGCGAGACTTACGGCGGGTTCCAATCAGTCAATAAATTACAAAGATATCTCAGAGCCAATCATTCAATCTTTCACCTCGGCACCGCAATTCCGGCAGAACCTGGCGCCAGGTGAAAGCGCTTTGCCACACTGCTTACACAAAACTGGTTGAGCTGGCACACTCCTTTGTTCCACCACGCGAGAGGGTATTCTTCCGCCGCATTTCGGACAAAAATCTCCTTTGTTCATACTGCCACATGCGCATTGCCATGTCCTGGGGCTGACCATCGTCGGCTGCTCTCTAGATGCAGGTTTTTCTTCTAGGACATTCGAAGATAGCGGCACAGGTGACACCGGATGCTTGCGGGGTTTGGCGAGAATGGTAGGCGCCGCATCCGAAGCGAGTTTTCCTTCCGGAATATTGGAAACTGGGGGAACTTCCGGCTGCTGCGGCTCGATAGGCTGTGAATCTACTACTGGCGGTTTTGGCTGATTCGTGCTGTTCAGTTGCTGGTAGAAAGCGTCTGGCGCACCCCAGGCAGACGCCTCAAAGCCCTGCAGCGAAACCTGAAGCGGGTGGGCGCCTTCCAACATCAACTGCGTGCCGCCACCACCGGCCTGAACTCTGAACGAGCCGCTTCGGCCATTCTCTCCAGATAACCGAGACTGCCACATTCCCATATAAGGCCTGCCGCTGCCGTCCAGGTTGAAAATGACTTCCCATCGCTCATTGTGACAGGTGACCATCCCGCCCATGCCCTTCACACCAAACGGCTCGCTGGTCCAACCAGAGACATCCCCTGGGACAGCCTTCTCCTGTACTTTCACCCAGGCCGACAACCTGGACAGGCTGCCCGCCAGAGCATCCAGATCAGCCTGCCCGCCAGTTTGCAGCAGATCCACAGCGGCGCAAAGCGTCTCCAGATCCGTAGCTACCGAGGTCGGGACGTGAGAATCTTGCTGTTTGAACATCCCCAGCAGATCGGGATTCATATCGATGGATGGACTCATGACTTCCTCCATTCGTTCAAATCTTGTTGATCAAGCCGTTGGGTAAACTCGATCAGCCAATTTTTAGGGAATTGCGGCAGGCTGCCGTCCTCTTCGGCCAGCGGATCATAATCAAAGTAACTCGAAAAACCAACATTCGTCAAACCGGCCGCTTGCAGCGCGACGGTCACCTTCAGGCCAAAAAGAAGCCCCTTGATCAGCGTTGCCATCGCCACTGCCGAAACGGCTACCCCTACTGCGGCCAGAGCAGTCACGGCCGCAGTGACAACAACACCTACTGCGGCTGTCATTTTCGACAGGTTCCAGGCTTCGCCGTAAGTGGTCATCAGGTTTTCCGGCTTTTTAAAGGATGGATCATCCCAGCGCTGCTCCCACCACGGGTCTATGGCCTTGTAATCACCGGAACTGCTTCCCGAAAGGAAAAAGCCTGCCCAGACATGCACACTCCACACATAATATTTTTCGTACTCGATGCCATTCATGCCGCGCATGGAAGCCAGGCGTGCCTTAAGGTCTCCTTCGCTGCGATAGTTACGGCGCTTTTGCAGGTAATTAATGATATCCGACCGCATCTGGTGACATACATACGGCCTATTGGTGTCTAATTTTTGGTAGATATTCCACATCGGGCCGCGCAGGCAGTACGGCAGAGAGGAATCTTTAAAATACGGGTTGTTCAACTTGGCCTGGATATCGCTATCACTGAGCAAATCGCTTAACATGTTCAATACGTTGGCGTTGACATCGAATGAATCGCTGGCAGTAGCTACCACCCCAGCCTTCCCTCTTGGCCCATTGCAGGTGACCTGGAACTGAGCCTGAGGCAGGTTGCTCCACGTCAACCCTGAATAAGTCAGGGTCCAGCGTGCCGCTCCCTTGACCACCTTGAAACTTCTGCCCCTTTCCGGCGCATCTGTTGTTTGGGTAACTTTTTCGGCGCCGTCGCTTGTATTAAGCATCGCCCCGCCACCGCCCGAAGTCTCCAACGTTAACTTTAGCCCAGCGAATGGTTTATGGGATGGTAGCAGTTTAGCGTAAGCAATCGCCTCCGAAGTGCTGCGTTTCTCGCCCGGCACCACCCACAGCCGCAGCAAAATAAACTGCGGTTTCACCTTGATTCTTAGATCATTTTTCTCAAAAGAATAGTTTTTGGGTCCGCCTGGGCGAATCCGGGCGTCGACCTCCAGGGAATATTCCCCATGGACGGTGTCCTTCTTCGGGGCTATCGAGTCGGTGGAGCTGAGATCGTAAGCAAAAAATCCGCCCCCCGTGTTGGCTGCGTTAACCGACGGTTCTTCAAAAGAGGTGGTTGTTATCCAGTCGATTTTTTGCACATCGACGATATCCATCACGGCCTCGGCCTCGGAGTCCCTGGCAACTTCTTTATCGCTGCGGATAAAGAAAAACACCAGCGGGAGCTTATCGATGCCATCAGCGATGAATTCCATTTCATCGAACTCCAGGCCTTCGTACGAACTGGGGCGTCCGCGTGTTTTTACGCTTTGATTGTAGCCGTAGGCTATCATTCTCAATTGCGGCGATACCTGAAGCGCAGTTTTTGCCGCGTACTCTTTCCCCTTTTCATCCTTCACAACCACTTTGACCGTCACCCTGCCGTTATCATCGGTGAGGTCCTCGCCAAAATATGTCTCCAGGTCAATTCCATCTCGTACATTCAGCTTGAAATTGTAAGTCAAGCCATCATCTGAAGAGTAAGCCTGTTTTACTTCCAAAATATCCGGTTCAAATGTCAAGGGTGGGTCCATAAAGCCGTAATAAAATCCGGGCTTGACCGGCATATTCTGCTCTCGATCACGGAAATAAACTACTACTTCTGGAGCCAGCCATCGTTTTTCTTTCTCATAGTAGGTGATATTTGGAGAGTTCACCGGAGAAATAACAAATTCCATTTTGAACGCCAACTGGACTTGCGCACTGGCTTTGCCATGCGGAAATACGCCCTGGATATCAAGCGTTGCCGCAGAAGCGGATGGTATTTTTAACAGGGTGATAATGCAGGAAACCTGCCCGGTGGAACCTGTCGTCTGAAGGCGGAAATATTCCTCCAGTTCCGGCGGTAAACCGATGGAGATCAGCGCATCTGGTTCAATCTGGTAACCTCCCTGGGTTACCCTATATCCATTGACAGTTAATGTAACTGGTTTACCAACCTCCAGGTTGAATAATTTATGCGATGGGTTCAACACATACACTATTTCTTCTGTGGGTTGTTCATCCTTTCCGGAGGCGGCTGCCTGCGCCGCCTTGTTCGCCAGTTCGGACGCAATGGCGCTCATTGTCCCTGCAATCGCAATGCCCACCACAACGATGACACGCGACACAAACCGTCCGTCTCCCGGTGTGGTCGATGGGGTGGAAGGCTCCCATTCAGTCTCTGGTTCTACATTTTCTGGTATCGTCGCGAACCCTTCACTGTCATCTGCCACCCATCGATAATTGTAACGGTTCATTCCGGCAGTGCAGGTCACATAGATGCTTAATTCATCGCCATCACTTCCCCCGGATGGGAACGCGGTCGAAACCTGAAGCGTTTGACTACCACTGACAATCTCCCCATAATTGGTCGCAACTTTTGCAGCGTATCTATTCTCCGAGTCGGTAAAATCAATTGAACTTCTGGTTACACCGCCGAAGTTCATACCAGGTACATCAATCCGTGCAGAGGTAGAGGCACTCATATAATTGAGGCCTTGATTGATATAACCAGGTTCATCATCGTCCCAAATGTATTCATCGATATTGGTACTGATTGTGAGGTCAATCTTCTCTCCAGCCGCATAACGCTGCCCCGGTTCCGTCCAGGTCATGGACGCTTGAAAGCTTTCTCCGTTCAGTTCATTTCTGAACATGGCACTGCCGCGGCCAATGTTAAATGCAGTGAAACGCTCAGCAGGTGCTTCTTGGACATCCACGGAAATCAATTCCCAGTAGCCATCATTCTCTTGTGCCCGTACGGTTCCACTGACAGGCATGAATACAAACAAACTAACCATACATAGGATCATCCAGGTGAAGGTTCGTTGGGATTTATTTTTCATCATGACCTCACCTCCAAACTCTTGGTTGCCGGTGTATGCAGCATCAAATAGGCAAACAAGGTGCTGATCAGAGCGGTGAGATGCATTGGCAAGTACCCATAGGAGGAAATCGCGGAACACCCGCAACCCAACAATATAGGCAGCGCCAATGCAATCCCTATGCGGAGCGCAAACGGAAAGGATGTGTGAAATTTCTGCAGCGGGAGCATTAGTTTATCCAGCGGTTTTCGCAGTAGCCACAACAACAGCGGCACGCCCGTAAGGATCATTGGCGTGAGAATATCGACGCCTTCCGGTTCACCAAGGATGATCTGCAAGAGTGTGTATAAGAACCAGATACCGCCCACCACCACCCCGGGCAGCATAGCCAGAATGGGGGTGGAGGCGAGTTTTTTCCAGCTTGCCTGCCGGAGCTTTGTGGGTGGGGCAACCGGCTCGCTGCCAAGGGACGCAGTGGGCGCAGACTTTACTGACGGCTGCGCTGCGCTGGCCCCCGGCTCCCTGGGAATCCAGCGGCTTCCATCGTACCAGACAAACCAGCCTTCCGGCGTACATGCCCACCAGCGCTTCTCTGCGTCCATTGCTTTCAGGCGAGAAAGAGCCGCCGAGTAACTGGCCTTGTCCAGCCGGTTTGCCTGAAAATCGGCCGTTAATTGCTGGTGCGTCCGGATCATCTGGTTGAGTGTCATTGGTCGTTCGGGCATGGCTCTCCTTTTTAAGGGTCATCTCAAGTGAGAGAGTTTTTTTCGATCCAACCACGGTTTAGCTGTGGGTGACTTTGGCTTTCTTGCAGCGGCTGATAATCGTATTCTTGATAAATGCAAAGTCCGCAGGATCGGCATAGATCTGATTACGAGACAAATTCTCGTTGACATAGATGACATGTCGTTTTTCATTCACTGTGATGGATTTCACTTTTCCAAAATCGCTCGTCAGGCTTTGTTTGGATCCAGCCAGCATTCCCGCCGCTGTGGCCTGAACGTTTCCAGCCATTGCTCCCGCTAATGAAACAATCAATGCCAGCACCTGGTTCTTTTTAAACTGCTTATCCATTTGTATGTGCTTGACGGACCGATCGTCCATCTCAAACATCACGCAATATTTGCCCCCGTTCAGAATGGACACGAGCGGGTAAGCCAACAGCATCAGCCCTGTGACAATCACAAGAACGAGCGCCATGATTTTCACAAATGCAAGCAATGCGGCGCCAAAGCCATCTTCCAGAGTCAGGAAGAATGTTAGAAGCCCTGGTACAAAAGAGGCCAGCATCAACACCTTCCAGATGGTGATAACCAGGGTTGGATTTTTCCACATATCCATCTCGTATACCCATCGCATAACACCGTCCTCGCCCATCATCACGCCTGGGCTGACCTGACGGGCGGCAGGCTGGGGAATGGCTTGAGGTTTTGGTAACGGTTCACCAAACGGCGCGCCGCAGTGTTCGCAAAAGCGGCTGCCTGCAGGAGATTGCTGACCACATTTTTGACAAATCATTCCATGACCCCTTTCATGTTATCTGGCTTGTATTACCGATTTTTTTCAAAATTTGTCACCAGGCATAGAATCTTCGCGAAAATTATCTACTTGACCAGCCCCAAAATTTCTTCGGGTATTTCAACAACCAGTGTTCCTGTGTCAAATTCGGGCGCGCTTGCCGAGAAAATCCGGTTGTATTCAAAAAAGTAGATGGTTTGTCCATCCTGACTCCATAGTGGGACGCCGCTAAAGAGAGACGATAAGTCAACCGGATTGTGATGATTGGTTGTAATCCAAAGCCCGGTTTGTAGCGCAGATGCCCATGCCCAGTGATCTCCGGTTGGAGACGGGTAAGGCATGAGCCCTTTGACTTCCGGCAGGATATCTACGCTGGAGTCTCCGTTATCCGTGTAAATGCTTTGCAAGCCCTCATCACCATACACGGTAAACAAGTTGCCCTGCGGAATAAAACCGATCGTGTATGCCTCCATCTGCACAAATTTCTTCACCCCAATTTCACCAGCGACAGGATAGCCTATGCCTTCCCCAAAAATTCTTAAACCGGCATCCATCGGCTCGCCGCAATTACAATTTTCGTAGTTAAACTCCGTAACCGAGAACATCCCAAATCTTTGTTCCGGGTCATAGGCAACACCGGTGAAACAACCGTCCACAATCACCTCGTTAAATAGCCTGTCTGCATTTACCAGGCGCAGATTGTGAAATTCACACAGGGGGTTCCAGCTTGTAATCAAAAAATGGCTCTCATCGGTCCATGCCAGGAATTCTTCGCCGCTGCTTTCCAGGGATTCGATCAGCTGAGCTTGATTACTTTGAAATTCGTAAACCCACAACCCTTCCATCGTGGAACCTGCCCCAGTGCCAAAGCTGTGCACACTCACGTATTGAAGCCTTTGTCCATCTGAAGACCAATGCAATCCTGTCGCATGACCAGCCTCGTCGGTAAGGCGAGTGACCGAATTATCGGATCGATCGAAAAGATAGACATCGGCACTGTTGCCATCGCGGGCGCCAATAAAAGCCAAACGAGTCGCATCCGGAGACCAGGCCAGGCTGCCAAAGGATTGCATGGCACGATGTGCCTCAAAAGCCGGATCGCCAAGGTCCCCCTCCATGCCAGGCTGGATGATCGGGCCGGTTAGTTCCAATTGCAGGGCGGAGGTCTGGTTTTCGATGTCCAGCACAACCAGCATGGGATTCACAGAGGCACCCCCAAACCCAGTGATAAACGAGAAGAACTTCTTGTCAGGAGCCATCCCTTCATTCAAATTCCAGGGAGCATCTAACTGATCGTGGCGAATTGGCGTCGCTTCGCGTGTCTCCTCATTCACCACCCATATTCCTGAACGCGTTACAGCCAAAAGGGTGTCGGGTGAAAGCTCAATTTGCGGAGAATCGGTTTCAACCGGCGGGGCAGGTTGCGCCTGTTCTTCCGGAACAGGCGTTTCGATTGAAACCTCAGGGACAGTGGTAGGATCTTCCACACCGTTGGAAAGCGCTTCCTGCAAAGTCGGATCTTGCGTGCGCAGGTATAATAATCCACCGCCAACCAGGGCAACACAGCAACAACTGAGAGCAACCAGGGCAACCACAACGATCCAAACCCAGGGTCTTGCAGTCTTTTTTGTTGGATTCATTGAGATCTCTGCTCTTGGAACGCCGCCCCCTCTACTTTCAACACCAGGCCCACCTTGTGGAAGAGGCGGTTGAAGAACGGGTTCGCGTTTCGGAGATTCGATAAGAACTGGCGCGCCGCAAAATTCGCAAAAGCGACTGCCTTCAGGGAGTTTCTTTCCACAATTCTTGCAAATCATCGAATAATTCCTTTTGGGTTAACTGTTTTATCTCGTACGATTGACTCCGATAGTGAGATATTCGGGATAATCTGTGGAGAAAGGGGGAACTGGCAACGTAGGAGTAAACGGGTACAAACTGGCGTTTTTCGCCAGCCCCACCCCCATGTATATACATAAGAATACTGTGATCTGAACCAATTTTTCCCCCATGATCACGCAAGCACTGAACTGCTCTTGCCTGGCACATCAAGCACCACCTTCTTGTCTGGCTGTTATGTCGTTAGCAAAAAAGATGGGAATTCCTCGTTAAAATCTTACACGAGGCCTGGGAACTCCTTTCACCGTCCAAATTAACGTGAGCTATCTGGCGAATTGCTCCAAATATTGGTACTACGATTATAGTATAAAAATCCGATTGGCAAATCGGGGCATACGTAGGCTCTTTGGAAGTTGCCGGCTCTAAATGGATGTAGCTTAACCACCTCCAAAGATTTGATAGATGTCTTCACCTTCTAAACCGTAAAGAAGCTCTCGAATATGATCTAGAGATCGGACCCAGTGATGAAACCAGAGTTCCATTTGAATCTATTCAATCTGGAAAATTCCCGGCACAAGAATCCTCCACTCAGCATTTTCCCAATTCAGGGACAGGTTATGCAAACCAAGTCCCGAATAACTGACCCTTGCCGTTGACAACGTTTATCGGACGCGAACAAGAAATCACCGAAGTATTGCAGCTTCTGGAAAATCACCGCCTGGTGACCTTGATTGGCGCGGGGGGGACCGGAAAAACTCGCCTGGCATTGAAGGTCGCCGAACAAATGTTGGAATCGTTTCCAAACGGTGTGTGGTTTGCCAGCCTGGCGCCGCTCACCGACCCTAACGGTGAATAGCACTCAAGCATGGTTTGCTTTCCACCTGGAATTGGCCCATCAGCACCTTCAAGATTATTCAAGGGCGACCGAGTTGTTTATGGAGTCTGTCTCGTGTATTCTAAAAGATGGACCGGCTTCACCCAATTATTACCTGGTCTGCAATTTTTGGGGATTGGCTGGGATTGCTGCGCATTCTGGTAACTTTGCTCGAGCTGGACGGTTATTGGGGTTTTTCGCTTCACGTATAGGAAGACAGTATCTGAGTCCCAGAAAAGAAGACTATACGGAGTATCAACGCAGCCTGGAGTATATTCGCGAACGGGTTCAACCAGATGAATTAGCTACATGGATGGATAAGGGTCGTTCCATGTCGCTGGCTCAGGTGATGGACGAGGCCGAAATCGGAATGTCCACCTAGGGTTTGTGCGGCGTAGCCGCACAAACCCTCATAAAACATATATCAGCCACTTCGCGAAAGTGTAGGGTTTACGAGCGAAACCAGCGCCGCGATGGTGGAATCCTTCATGATTGCCGTTAGCCTGGCAATCGCGGCGGTCCCCGAAGGATTGGCCGCGGTGGTCACCATCAGCCTGGCGCTGGGAATGCGCGAGATGGTCCGCCGCCACGCCCTCATTCCCCGGTTGGCTTCGGTCGAGACACTCGGCTCCGCCACCGTAATTTGTTCGGACAAAACGGGCACACTCACCCAGAATGTAATGGCCGTCACGCGTATGTGGGTAGATGGCAAGTTCATCGACGTGACAGGACAGGGATACGAGCCCATCGGCAATTTCTTGCTGGATGGAAAAAAGACCGACCTGTCCCAAATCCCTGGAGTTTTGACCGCCCTTTGGGTAAGTGTATTGAATAACGATGCGCAGTTGGATTCTATTCAGGATGGTGACAGCACCACATACCGGGTGATTGGCGATCCGACTGAGGCATCCTTGTTGGTTGCCGCAGCTAAAGCAGACATAATCCAGGACGAGCTTAGCAAAGCCTATCCCCGCTATAACGAAATTCCCTTTGATTCGGCGCGCAAACGCATGGTCACCATTCACACCATTGATTCACCGACCATCAACGATAGCTCTCCGTATCATGACGACCGCGAGCACGGCTGGAACACCGTGGCGGTCAAAGGGGCCCCGGATGTCGTCCTGCGCCTGTGCACTCACTATCAAACACTGGATGATAAGATCGTTGCCCTGGATGAAGCCACGCGCCAGCGCATTCTGGAAGCCAATAACAGCATGACCATGGATGCGCTGCGGGTCCTGGGATTCGCCTACCGCACTCTGGAAAAAATGCCGGAAGAATACAGCAACGTGGACCTCGAGCAAGATTTGACCTTTGTCGGGTTGATCGGCATGATTGATCCCGCCCGAGAAGAAGTCAAGCCCGCTCTGGAAACCGCGCGTGGCGCAGACATCCGCACCATCATGATCACCGGAGATTACCCCAACACAGCCCGCGCAATCGCTAGCAGCATCACCTTGCTCCGTCCCGATCACCAGGTGCTGACCGGCGCCGACTTGAATGACATGGACGATGCCGCCCTGGCCCAGATGGTGAAAACCACAGACGTTTTTGCCCGGGTTTCGCCGGAACACAAGATGCGCATTGTGGACGCATTGCGCGCCAACGATGAGGTTGTGGCAATGACCGGAGACGGCGTCAACGACGCGCCGGCCATCAAGCGGGCCGACATCGGCGTTGCCATGGGTATTACCGGTACCGATGTTGCCAAAGAAACGGCGGATATGGTGTTGACTGACGACAACTACGCTAGCATTGTTTCCGCGGTGGAACAAGGCCGCGTGATCTACGCCAATATTCGCAAGTTCGTCTTCTTCCTGCTCTCTTCCAATGTGGCTGAGATCATGATCATTTTCCTCACCACCATAGCCGGCCTTCCCATGCCCCTAACGACCATCCAACTGTTGTGGCTCAACCTTCTCACAGACGGCGCTCCGGCCTTGGCGCTGGCCATGGAAAAGGGTGACCCTGACATCATGGACCGCCAGCCGCGCCCCAAACGCGAGAGTATCGTCAACGGCCCCATGCGCCTGGGAATCATCGTCCAGACGTTTGCTCAGACGGGAGCTGTGTTGGGCGCATTCCTGCTCGGGCTGTACTGGCATTTAGCGGAGCAAATCCCGGCCGGGAGCAATGCTTTCCTGTACCTGCTCCAGCACAACTGGAAAGGGATCGACGTGCAAACTGCCGAGACTATGGCCTTCGCCACACTTTCGCTGTGTGAACTGTTCCGCACCTACACAGTCCGCTCCGAACGCGTTTCGGTGTTCAAGTTAGGCATGTTCTCCAACAAATACATGCAATATGCAGTTGGGATTTCCATCGTCCGCTGCTGTTGGTCATCAACGTTCCCTTCTTCCAACCCATCTTCAACACCCATTTTCTGGCCCCAGTCGAGTGGCTTTCGGTGCTAGGTCTGGCGCTGATCCCTGCTGTAGTTGAAGAGTTTACTAAGCTGTACTTGCGCCGGACAGGCGCTTGATAGCTGGACAATAGGATAGAGAACCCAATGGTCATAACCTCCTACATCACATACCACCTTGTGAAGAGTGAAGATCTTAATCATCACGGCACTTTGTTTGCCGGGAGAAACGCCGAGTGGTTCGTCGAGTCTGATTTCATCGCTGCCGCAGCCCTCACTCGCCCCGAGAACATCGTTTGTTTGAAAATCCACGGGATGAGTTTTCATCGACCAGTTCACCGTGGCGAAGTCATTTGCTTTGAAAGCAGGATTGTTTTTGCAGGGCGGACCCGCCTGGTCGCCCATATTCGGATGAAAGGAAAGGACGATCAAGACCAGATCGTCGAAGGATTTATCACCTTCATCCATGTGGACCAGGAAGGCACGCCCATCCCGCACGGTATCCAACTTTCAACGGGAACCGACGAAGAACGGCAGTTACAGGAGATCGCCCAAAATTTACGATAGCGAACGCTGTCGTTTGCGAAGTTAAAGAGAACTTCCGGCTGAAATCCTTCTGCCGGAAGTTCTCTTTTCAGCCCGATTCGCGGAACCACCATTCATCCAATCCACAGGTCTTCTGGTGAGTTGGCAAGCCCTGAAAGGTTGGCCTGCGCTTCTATTTCAGCACGGCCCGTTGATGATTCCCAGGCTTCTGGGCACCTTAATCTCCATGGAAAAAAGGGTGGCTGTCCTGCGCCAACCAACCTTATTTCTACCTCCCCCGCTCTACGAAACATCTTTATGCGATAATGGGTACAACCATCAACCAAAGGCAACATAGTATGAAAACCTCAACAACCTCACTCAATCCGGCATTTATCTCTCCCCCAACGAAAACCCCCTGGTTCCTGCGCCTGGGCCTGTGGGTTGCTCGCCGCATGAGCGGCGCAGACCTTCTACCGGCCCGGCTGCTGACCTGGTATCCCAAGGCGGCCGTCAGCTCGGCTATGCTTGAAGGCCTGATTGCCCATCAGGATGGCGCGCTCGATGAACGGATTTTAAAGCTGGTTCGCATGGCCGTGTCATTCACCGCTGGCTGCCCATTTTGTGTAGACATGAATTCGTCCGGATGGGAAAAACTGATCTCCCCCGATGAATTATTCGCGCTTCAAAGCCGTAAGCCAGTTGAAGAAATTCCCTCGTTCAGCAAGAGAGAAAGCCTGGCCATTGAATATGCCAGGCTGATCTCCAGCACACCCTTGAACTTTCCCCGTTCGCACATCGCTGAGCTGAAACAACATTTCAATGAACGTGAAATTGTGATTCTGGCTACGACCGCTGCCCAGGTCAATTATTGGACGCGCCTGATCCAGGCGCTCGGCTGCCCACCACAGGACTTTTCCGGTGTAGAGCTGTATCTGGATTTGGACCGCCGTTAATTCAACGTCAACGTTCATGGGAAGGGGTTAAACCTGATTCGGCACAAGTTCTAATA
>CAZMMI010000045.1:0-19132 GCA_964567255.1 uncultured Anaerolinea sp. | reverse complement strand
TTCTTACTTGAGCCAACGATACCTCTAAAGTAACATTTTATTCTGAGGCATCACGGTGATGAACCGGCTTGTGCAGAATTGCCGGGGAGAAATCTTTGCCAATTTCCAAATGCCACCGTATTCTTTCCATGGAAATTATTTACCGGGTCTATACTAAATAGGTTACTGTTCAGCCCTTTTGGGAAAGAGGCCGAATTTGTGATGTTTGGCGGGGCGAAGCCTCGTCAAACATCACAAATTCGGGCATTTCTACCAGGACCTGAGTAGTTACCTAAATAGCATCATTTTCTTGCCCGCCGGAAATTCATTTTACAAGGGAACTCCAATGAAGAAAATCATCACAATAACCATCTTGATCGTTGTCTCTCTGCTGGGGCAGCCAGGCGCGCCCTATCGCACGGTTTCCGCTGCCTTAGAGGATAGCGAATCCTATACCTACCGGCTGACCCAATCGACCAGCGCTTATACTTTCTGGACTACGCCGCCCAGCGAGCGGGTCTTCAAGGACTCCACGGTACCGTCGGTAGTAGGCTCGGGCGTGAAGGTGTATGCGGCGAAGAACGAGTTCGAGCCGTTTCAGGTGGTAGTGCGCCCTACCTCTTCGGGAAATGTAACGGTAAACATTGGTGATTTTGGCAGCGGGATCAGTGCCGAAATCTACCAGGTGAAGTACGTCAATATCACACAGGTCAGTGACAGCCTGGGCCGCACCGGCCCGTACCCCGACCCGCTGTGGCCGATTGCAAACGGCGCTACGGTGAGTGTTACCGGGGGCCAGAACACGGCTTTCTGGTTTAGCGTCTCGGTGCCGCCGACAACTGCCGCCGGAAATTACACCGCAAATGTGTCCATCGGCGGGGTGATTATCCCGGTGGTGCTGCACGTGTTCAATTTTGCTATTCCCGATGAACTGCACGTGGCCTCGCAGATGAATTTTTCGCACGAGGCTGTACTGAATAAGTACAGCGTTTCTGGCACAGGCGATGCGTACTGGATGTACGTGGATAAGATGAAGCAGTTCTTTATTGATCACCGCCTGACGCCCTCCAGCGTGCTGTGGTCGGGCGGGTTGACCGGCGGAGGCACGTTTGCCCAACCCTATATTGATTACAACTGCACCACGCATACCTTGACAGATCCCGAAGGAATCTGGGGTTTTGAAGACCCGGCGGAGCGCTATCTGGATGGCACGGGTTTGATGGGTGGGCAGTTCAGCTCGGCGTTCAACGGCGGCACGGGCTTCTCAACCTTTATGGCGGCGGGTTTCAGACACAATGACGCTGGGGTTGACCAACGCCCCAGCACCTTCTGCGGCATCAGCCGCTCGTCCAGCGATTGGTTGAACAACCCCACTTCGGCTTACAACACGGCCTGGTTTGCCTATGTTTCAGCCATGCAAAATTACCTGACCAGCAATGGCTACCTGGACGAGGCTTACCATTACTTTGCTAACGAGCCGCAGGATCAGGCCGATTACAACGCCGTGGCGTGGTATTCCCGCTATTCTCATCAGGCTGCGCCGAACCTGAAGTTGATGGTTTCCGAAGAGCCCAAGCCGGAAATTTACGCCAACCCGAGTTATCCAAACGCGCATATCGATATCTGGCTGCCGGTGCTGAACAATTATGATCCCGTCGTTTCGCATGATCGCGAGATGAACTACGGCGAAGAAACGTGGGTTTACTTTCTGCACGGCACCCGCCCGCCGTATTTCAATCCCATCACCCTGGACCACCCCGGCATCGAGAGCAAGCTGACCGGCTGGTTCCTGTGGAAGTACCGGGTGCGGGGGATTGCCTACTACTCGATGAACGATTGGAGCGTGAATCCCTGGACCAGCCCGATGACCGACGGGCACAACGGGGACACTTTTATGCTCTACCCGCCCTCTGAGTCCAATACGGCGATTGGCTACGGCACGAATGGGCATCGCATGGTGCCGTCGATTCGCTTTGAGCTGATGCGCGATAGCCTGGAGGATTACGAATACCTTTACGTGTTGAGCGGCGGGAGGCCGGAAGTTGGCGCGGCGAATGTGGCTGATCCGCAAGCCGATAAGATCATTTACGGGCTGACCGGCTACTCGCGCAACAGCGAGTTCATGTATAACCTGCGCCGCTTGATCGGCTTGAAGAATGGTGGCGAGATTGCGACCATTCCCGACATCGCCCCCGAGCCCGATCATGAGCGCTCAAAAGGCTTGCCGGGTAATTACTATATTAATTTTCAAGACCCCCAAGGGCAGCCAACCGCCAACCCGCTGGTGGTGGGCGGGAAGACCTATATGAAGCTTGGCAGCAGCGATTACAACCTGACGAACGGCTACGGCTGGTTTAGCCCGCCCGAGGCAAACTGGAAGACCGCCTACACTTCCAGTGGGCCAAATGTGCTCCAACGCAGCATCCTGTATTCCGACTGGGGCCGTCCTGCGACCTTTGAATTTGATGTGCCGAATGGCACCTATAACGTGACCCTTTCGGTGGGCTGGTTTGGGCGCACTTACAGTCACCAAAAAGCGGTCATCGAGGGAGTGACCTTTGTCAATAACGAAGCCACCACTCCGACAACCCCTTACCTGGTGCGCACCAAACAGGTGCAGGTGAAAGATTATAAGCTGAGCCTGTCGATAGGGATCTTTGACGAGTACACGATGCTCAATTACCTGGAGATTGAGGCGGCCAATCCGGTTGTGACGAACCTGCGCGTTACGCAGGCAAACCTTGCCGGGGACACATTGACCGCCGACTTGCGCTGGACGCGTTCTCCTGTGGCGCAGACGACTGCCATTCGCTATGCTACTTCGCCCATCACTACTGCCACCTGGGAAAGCGCTAAGCCGCTCACTGATTCTCTGCCTGGCAGTTCGGAGACATACACCGCCACTGTCCTGTATACCGGCGGCACCGTCTACTTCGCGCTCAAAAGCCTGAACGCGACCGGAGAATGGTCGCCGGTGTCCAATAATGCCTTCTACCCATCTTACGACACCTCTCTACCCTTGATCCGGCGGTAGGAAAAGAACCTATCCAAAAATTCGCGAACTTCCCGATAATTTTCGGGGTTCATTGGGAATTGGCGTAGTGAGACCCGCATTTTTGGGTGCAATGGCGAATCCTAAAGACCCGGGACTTCAGTTTGAGTATACCGGACAATGTTATACTTGGAATGAAGAACTCTCCCTGGACTACTTGAGGAGCAGCCGAAATGACCTTACTCATTCGGGCGGGAACTCTGGTGACCGCCTCCGATACCTTTACAGCCGATATCCTGGTGGAAGGCGAGCAGATTGCGCAAATTGGCGTCAATTTGCAGGCGCCGCCTGACGCGCAGGTGATCGACGCGCAGGGGATGCTCGTTCTGCCCGGCGGCGTGGATGTGCATACTCATTTTGACCTGCCCATGTTCGGCACGGTTTCCTCGGACGATCATTACACCGGACACAAGGCGGCGGCGTTTGGCGGCACGACCACGGTCATCGATTTTGCCTCGCAAGACAAGCCCAGCCTGGCGGCGAGCGTGGAGGCCTGGCACGAGCGGGTGGGGGGCAAGGCCGCGGTCGATTACAGCTTCCACATGAACATCACGCGCCTGTATGCCGATACACTCAAGGAATTGAGCGACCTCCCGGCGATGGGCATTGCCTCGGTCAAGGTTTTCACGGCCTACAACAACCGGCTGCGGCTGGCGGATGGGGATATCTACCGGGTGATGCGCGAGGCGCGCAAGCACGGGCTGCTGACCATGCTGCACGCCGAAAACGGCGATGTGATTGAGGTGTTGGTGGCCGAAGCGCTGGCCGAAGGGCACACCAGCCCGGCCTGGCATGGGCGTACGCGCCCAGCCTGGGGGGCGGTGGAGGCGGTGCTGCGCGGCGCTTCGCTGTCAGCGCAGGCCGAGGCGCCCTTGTACGTGGTACACATGAATGCCGGCGGCGAGGTGGACATGCTCGAGTACGCCCGGCGGCAGGGGCTGGCGGTGATGGGTGAAACCTGCCCGCAATACCTGAGTTTTACCGAAGCGCATTTGAGTCGCCCAGACGGGGCCAAGTGGGTGTGCTCGCCGCCAGTGCGCGGCGAGGCTGACCAGGCTCGCCTGTGGCAGGGGCTGGAAGAGGGGATTTTGCAGGTGGTGGCAACCGATCACTGCCCGTTCTATTTCGACGGCAGCAAGGCGATTGAGTATGAAGGACAGGCGGTGGCAATTCCCGGAAAGGAGCTGGGCGCGAGCGATTTCACCCAGATTCCGAACGGCCTGCCCGGCGTGGGCGACCGGCTGCCGGTGATGTGGACGAGCGGGGTGGTCGCGGGGCGGCTGACCCCCAACCAGTTCGTGGCTTTGAACTGCACCCAGCCGGCCCAGATATTTGGTCTTTATCCGCGAAAGGGCGCTTTACTGCCAGGCTCGGATGCGGATATGGTAATCTGGGATCCGGAGCAGAAGGTGCGCTACGGCGTGCATGTTGCCCAGCACCGCACCGACTATAACCTGTATGAGGGTTGGGAGTTGACCGGCTTCCCGCGGCAGGTGTTCCTGCGCGGAAAATTGATCGTGGATCAAGGCCAATGGCTGGGCGCAGCCGGGCAGGGTCGCTTCCTGTATCGCCAACCTTTTGGGGCGGTGCTGTGAGTCTATGCTAGCACTGCTGCCTGTTGGACTGCTGCTTCTTGGCGCAATCAGCCTGACGGTTTTTTACCGCCTGAAGCACAGCATCGGTTACGGTTGGTTGGTCGCGCTGGTGGTGATGGTTTTGACAACCATCCTGGTGGCAGGCTTGCGCTGGCAGCTACCCCTGCAATATGCCATTCAAGATTGGCTGCCCTACAGCCGTTTTCTCGACGCGCCCCTGTTCGGTTTGGATGGCATCTCCTGGCCGTATATGTTCAGCTTGACCGCGCTGATGCTGACGGTTGTGCTCACGGCGCCGGTGCGCTTGCAGCAAGGCGCCAGCCCCACAGCCTGGGCGGGGGGCATGGCGATCACGGCCATTGGCTACATGGCGGTGATGTCTGGCAACTTGCTCACGCTGATTTTGTCCTGGACGATCATCGATCTGGTGGAACTGGGCGTGCTGCAAGCCAACGCTTCTGACCGGCGCCTGGGCACCCAGGTGGTGGTGGCGTTTGCTGTGCGCGTTACGGGCACGCTGTTGGCCCAGGTGGCGGCCATTGTCAGCCGTTCGCAAGGGCTGGCGCCAACCTTCGCGGATTTGCCTTTCGCCAACTGGCTGCTGCTGTTCCTGGCAGCGGGATTGAGGCTGGGCGTGTTGCCTTTGAACGTGCCCTATCTACGAGTGGTGCTGGGACGGCGCGGGCTGGGGACTATGCTGCGCATGACGGCGGCAGCATCCAGCCTTGCGGTGCTGGCTCGTTTGCCTGCGCAGCCGCTCTCGCCCGGATTGGAGACCGTCCTCTTAGGGATTTGCCTCATCGGCGGCCTATATAGCGCCGGAATGTGGCTGGCGGCTCCGGATGAGATCACCGGGCGGCCGTTTTGGCTGATTGCTATGGCAGCGCTGGCGGTAGCCTGCGTCATTCAGGGGCAGCCACAAGCCAGCCTGGCCTGGGGCATCGCCTTGATCCTCGGCGGCGGGGCATTCCTGCTCTATGGTGTGCGCAGGCGCGCCTTGCTATTTCTGCCTGTCCTGATGATGGTCAGCCTGTCTGGTTTGCCCTTTACTCCAACCGCCTCGGGCTGGCTGGGGTTGATGGGCTTGCCGGTGAATCTGGTCGATGTGAGCTTTTTGATCGTCCTGGTGCTGTTGCTGGCAGGGGCCTTGCGCCATGTGCTGCGGCCCGGCGAGGTGTGGGAAAGCCTGGAGCGCTGGGCGCGGGTGGTTTACCCCATTGGATTGGCGGTGCCGATTGCGGCTTTGTGGATGATTGGGGTGATCGGCTGGCCGGGCTCGTTCAGCGCGGGCGTGTGGTGGGTGGCCCCGGGCGCAGCGTTGTTCGGACTGGCGGGTTGGGGTTGGCTGCGATTAACCGCCCGCTGGGAGCAACTAGACCGGGTGGCGGGACGCTGGGTGCGGGCCACGGGGCGGCAATTTGGACGCACGCTGGCGGGGCTGTTGAGCCTGTCCTGGTTGTACGGCTTGATGTGGGGCGCTTATCGGGCGACTCAGCGGGTCATTCAGTTGTTGACAGAGATTCTGGAAGGCGAGGGCGGCGTGCTGTGGGTGTTTGTGCTGCTAGCCTTGTTCCTGGCAGTCCTCCGCTCGCGAGGACTGCAATGATCGAGGCTCCCTGGATTTACATTCCCGTGGCAATCCTGGCGCTCACCGCCCTGTTCTTGCTGGTGAACTGGAACTGGCGCGCAGGCATTGTCGCTCTGGCGATACAGTACCTGGCGGTTTTCTGGCTGACGGCTGCCGCATGGCCGCTAGGTTTGGCCGTGGTCAAACTGGTGGCAGGATGGATGGCAGGGGCCATTCTGGGCGCTTCTCAAGCCAGCGAAGAATCTCTGGAGGAAGCGGGCAGCCGCATTGCGGGCGCGCGTTTTCGACTGGCGGCTGCCGTCATGGTGGGGCTGCTGGTGCTTTCGGTGTTGTCGGGAGCGGAATCCAGGCTGCCTGTGCCGCGGCCGCTGTTGATGGGCGGGCTGGCGTTGATCAGCCTGGGGCTGTTACAGTTGGGCATGACGGTGCGCCCGCTGCGGATTGTGTTGGGCTTGCTGACCGTGATGAGCGGTTTCGAGATTGTATACGCCGCGATAGAATCCTCAGTATTGCTGGCCGGGCTGCTGGCAGTGGTAAACCTGGGGCTTGCTTTTGTGGGAGCCTATTTGTTGGCTGCCCCTGTTTTGGAGGATACTCCATGAGCGCGCCGTTGATTTGGATTCTGGCGCCGTTTGGGGTGGCGACGGTGTTATGGCTGTTACAGCGGAAGACGTTGCTGGTGGCCTGGGTGGGGTTGGTGCTGTGTGTTGCGCTGGCGGCGCTGGCGGCAGCCGTGCCCATCGGTGAGCGTATTCCGGGCGTTGGGCTGCGCATCGAACCTGAGATGATCGTTTTAGGCAGGCGGCTGTTGGTTGAAAACGCCGACCGTCCTTTGCTGGTGTTCTTTTATGTCATTGGCGCCTTCTGGATTGGCGGCACGCGAGCGAGCAAAGCGAACCGCCTGGTCGCCCCGGTTGGGCTGGCTATTTTAACCATTCTCCTGGCGGCCTTGTCGGTGGAACCATTCCTGTACGCCGGTCTGCTGGTGGAAACCGCTGTGCTGCTCAGCGTGCCCATGCTGGTTCCGGCTGGATCACGCGCAGGGCAGGGCGTTCTGCGGTACGTCGTCTTCCAAACCCTGGCGCTGCCGTTTTTTCTGGTTGCTGCCTGGGGGTTGAGCGGCGTGGAAGCCAATCCGACCAATACCGGATTGGCGCAGTTGGCGGTGGTTATGCTGGGCCTGGGGTTTGCTTTTTGGTTGGCGGTTTTCCCCTTTTACACCTGGCTGCCTTTGCTCGCCGGGCAGGCCCAACCGTATGCGGTGGGTTTTCTGATGATGGCGATGACTACCTCAGTGTTGATCCTGGGACTCAACGTTCTGGGACAATTCGGTTGGTTGACCAGCGACCCGGGTCTCTTTGGCATTTTGCGCCTGTCGGGCGGGATGATGGTGGTGACAGCGGGCGTCTGGGCGGCTTTCCAGCGGGATGTTGGCCGTTTGTTGGGTTATGCTGTGATCATCGAGACGGGCTATTCGCTGCTGGCGTTGAGCTTGCAGGAGAACCTGGGGATGGAGATCTTTGTGATGATGTTCTTGCCGCGGTTGGTGGGGCTGGGCCTGTGGTCGTTGGCGGCGGGGATTTTGCAACGTGAGACTGGCTCGTTGCAGTTCAACCGGCTGGAGCGGGTGGCGGAAAAGCTGCCCTTTGCCACGGCTGGGTTGGCGCTGGCGTACCTCTCTCTGGCGGGGCTGCCCCTGTTGGGGAGCTTTCCCCTGCGCCAGATCCTGCTGCAAGAGGTGGCGCGCACTTCGCCCTTTGGGGTCATTTGGGTCCTGGGCGGCAGCCTGGGGTTAATGTTTGGCGCGTTCCGGCTGCTGGCAGTGCTGACGGGGGGCTATTTTGGGCCACGGAAAGCGCAAGAGTCATGGATGCAGATGGCACTGCTGCTGCTGGGGGTGCTCTCTTTACTGCTGATGGGGGTCTTCCCCCGGGCGCTCTTCCCCTGGATGGCTCGCTTGCTGGAGGCTATCCCGGCGTTATATTGAGCGGGTTCTCAGCCTCCACTTCCCATGTGGATTACATCACGCCGATTCCCAATGAACCCAAAGACCCCAATATCGGAAGTTCACGGGTATAATTTTTTCTGGCAAGGGAAGCTGTAATGGCCCGGCGCCGGCGCTGACTTTCCCCGAAAGGAATTCGAAAATTATGGATCTTGATCAACTTCAAAAACGGATCGATTGGTTGGACGCGGAACGCAGAAAAGATAAGGCGATTATTTCTACGCTGGAAGAGCGCCTGGCACGGATGGAAGAGGGCTATCCGAAGCTGGACGAGCAGGCCAAAGAGATGAACAGCGAAATCGTGCGCCTTTCGACACTGATGGCGCGCTTCGACCAATTGGATGCTTCGCTGGCCCAGATTCGTCAGGATAATACCCGCGCGGTTGAATCGATTGAAAAGCTGCGCATGGATCGCGACCGGGAGCTTGAGAAAGCCCGCCTGGGCGACCTGGAAGCGCTTAACCGGGCCATTGGCGAAGTGCGCAAAGGCTTAGAGCCCATCCCTGAACTGCGTAAGGCGGTGCAGGCGCGCGTGGAAGAGGATTTCCGCCTCTCACGTTTAATTGAAGAAATGGAAATGAAGGTAGTTGAAGCCCGCCGTTCCGATGAGGAATATCGCCGGGCCCAGAAGCTGCTCGAAGAGGGCCAGCGCCAGGAAGCCAAGCGGGTCGCCGACCTGCAAGGCGAGGTGACTGCCATGCGCAAGCGGTTGGATGAACAACGCGGCAAGGTGGATTTGTTGAATGACAGCCTGCGTAAATACGATGCGCGCATCAATGAACTTCAGGTGGCCGAATCGGACCGCCGCCAAACCCAAACCGCTTTCATTGACAAGCAAAACATGGCGTTTGTAGAACGCGAGCGGATTTGGAAAGAGTGGCAATCGCGCTTTGAGATTATCGAGCAGCAAGCCTCGGGGTTGGATGTGCAATTGCAGGCGTTGGAGACGACGCACCGGGCAGTCAAGCGCGCGCAAGAGGGCTTCGAAGACATCAGCCAGCGTTTTGAACGGCGCATTAACGAGATTACCGAGATGCAGCGGCTTTCAGAGGAGCGCTTCCGGCAGGAGTGGGTTTCGTTCCGCGCCGAGGACCAAAAACGCTGGACCAATTACTCTTTGGTGCAGGAAGAGCAGCAACGCGATTCGGGACGGCAGTTTGAGAAGATTACCGAGCGGATCACAGAATTTGAAGATGCGATAGCGGATGTGCAAGACATGCTCAAACTGCTCACCGCGGAGACGCAAAAACGGCTGCAAGGATTGCTGGCGATCGCGCACGATTGGATGGAAGAATACGACCGGGCCTTTGGCCGGACGGGGTAAAGGACTACGGCGATGCGGGTTATCGGTACCGCCGGGCATGTCGATCACGGTAAGTCTACGCTGGTTGCCGCGCTGACGGGCATCCATCCCGACCGGCTCAAAGAAGAGCAGGAGCGGGAAATGACCATTGACCTGGGCTTTGCCTGGATGAACCTGCCGGGCGGCGAAACGGTGGGCATTGTGGATGTGCCCGGGCACCGTGATTTTATTGAAAATATGCTGGCGGGAGTGGGCGGTATTGACGCCGTCCTGTTTGTGGTGGCGGCGGACGAAGGCGTGATGCCGCAAACGCGCGAACATCTGGCCATTCTGGATATTTTGCAGGTTGAGAGCGGCCTGATTGCGCTGACGAAGCTGGATTTGGCCGCCGACCCAGACTGGCTGGAGATGGTGACAGCGGATGTGCGCGAAGCCGTGCGGGGAACCGTGCTGGAGAATGCGCCGGTAATTCCGGTGTCGGCCAAGACCGGGCAGGGTTTGCCGGATCTGATTGGGGCGATAGAACAGTGCCTGGCTGAAAAGCCACCGCGCCCCGACCTGGGCCGTCCGCGCTTGCCCGTGGACCGGGTCTTTACGGTCGCCGGTTTTGGCACGGTGGTGACGGGGACGCTGATCGACGGGCAGTTCAAGCTGGGAGAGGAAGTGGAAATCCTTCCTTCGGGGGTCAAGGGCCGCGTGCGCGGACTGCAAACCCATAAAAAGAAAGAACAAAGCGCCGTGCCAGGAAGCCGCACGGCGATGAATATCAGCGGAGTGGATGTGGATGAGGTGCGGCGCGGAGATGTCATTGCGCATCCGGGAAGTTATCGTCCCACCGGCCTGTTGGATGTGCACTTCCGCTTGCTGGCAGACGCATCGATGCCGCTGAAGCATTCCAGTGACGTAAAATTCTTTGTGGGCAGCTCGGAGGTGCAAGCGCGGGTGCGGTTGCTGGGAAGCGAAGAACTGCGCCCAGGCGAGCAGGGCTGGCTGCAACTGGAGTTGCGCGAGCCGGTGGTAGTGGTGCGTGGTGACCGGTACATCTTGCGGCGGCCCTCTCCGGCGGAGACTCTGGGTGGGGGCAGTGTCGTTGACCCTTATCCCAAGCGGCGGCACCGCCGTTTCGCCGGGGATGTGATCACTCAACTCGAGGCGTTGATGCGCGGCTCGCCCGGCGAGGTGCTGGCGCAGGCTTTCCTGGCCTTGGGGTATGCCTCGATCAAAGATGCGGTAGCTCGTTCACGATTGAGCACGGCGCAGGCCCAGGTGGCCATTGCCGAACTGGTGGAAAGCTCCCAGGTTCTGGTATTGGAGCCGGGAGCCGTTGCGACGACGAGCGACCTGCTGGCAGTGGCAGCCGGGCGGTGGGCCGTGGACAGCCAAAAAGCCCAGGGCGAGGTGCAAAGCTATCACCGCGCCTATCCGTTGCGCCGGGGAATGCCGCGGGAAGAATTGAAAAGCCGCATGAAAATGCAGCCCCGCATCTTCAACGCGGCGGCGCGGCAGTGGATTAGTCAAGGTTTGCTGGAAGAGCGGGGGGCCTTGGTGGCTCTTCCCGGGCACACGGTGACGTTTTCGGCTCAACAGCAATCCCAGATAGAGCGGCTGCTGGCGAAGTTTGCGGCGGCGCCTTATGCTTCGCCCTCGGTGAAAGAGGCGCAGGCAGAAGTGGGTGAGGATGTTTATCAGGCGCTGATCGAAATGGGCAAACTGGCGCAGGTATCACCTGAGGTGGTTTTCCGCAAGGAAGATTACGACGGCCTGATAGCAATGGTGAACGAGCACTTTATGAATGAAGCCACCTTGACGGTTGCTCAGTTGCGCGACCGCCTGAATACCAGCCGCAAATACATCCTGGGTTTCCTTGAACATCTGGATGCGGCAGGTGTGACCGTTCGAGACGGTGATTTCCGGAAATTACGCGCGCGGCGCTGAGGTTTAGAACTTATCCAAAACCTACGGAAGGGAAGCGTTTTTGGATAGGTTTTAGGGCCCCCAGTCCGCTTCCACATCCCAGGCGGTGGTGGTGAGCACGCGGGTCTGTTTTGAGCCGTCGGGGCGCATGACATAAAGGGTGAAGGTATCGTTCCCATCGCGCCGCGTGGAGAAGAGAATCCACTGTCCATCCGGCGACCAGGTTGGGTTTTCATCGTCCGTTGTGCTGTTGGTCAGGCGGGTGGATTCGCCTCCCTCCGGGCTCAAGCTGTAGATTTCGTTATTACGGTCTTGATCCGAGACATAGACAATGCGGCTCCCATCTGGCGACCAGGCCGGGGTGATTTCGTTGTATGGGGTGTCTGTCAAGCGCTTCAGGCTGGACCCGTCGCGGTTGATGGTATAAAGCTCAAAGCTGTTTTCGCGGAGAGCCGAAAAGACGATTTGAGTTCCATCGGGTGACCAACACGGCCAGAATTTGGCTGTGGTGAGGGTGGGCAAGAGCGTCACCTGGCTGCCGTTCGATTGCATGATATACAACTCATTGGAGCCTTCGCGATTGGACAGAAACAGAATCTCGTTTCCATCGGGAGACCAACTGGGCTGGGTATCTTGAGCGGGATCATTGGTCAGGTTCACGGATCTTCCGCTGGAAACGTCTAAAACAAAGATGTCAGCCTGCGATTCGTAGACAATCTGGCTGCCGTCGGGGGACCAATCGGGGCTGGTGTCCATTGCCTGGCTGTCAGAGGTCAGGTTGGTCAAGCCGGAGCCATCCGCGTTGACCAGGAAGAGATCAATGGTGCGGATGCTGCGGTTGGAAGAGAAAATGATCCGGCCAACACCAAATTCAGGCGGCACGGTGGGGGTGACGGTGGGCGTGGATGTGGCGGTAGGCCGAGGCGTGCGTGTAGGCGTAGCGGATGGCGTGGGGGTCACCGAGGGAGTAAGCGTGACTGTGGGCGTGATGGTGGCGGTGGGGAAGAATACCCTGGCGACGAAGGGAACCTCTTTCACGCGGGTGGGAACATCATAGGCGAAGATCAGGTATACGCCTGCCAGAAGCAGGACCAGGCCAAAGGGCGGCAAGATATATCGCCACAGGGGAATGCGACGGCGGCCTTTTTTGCGCAGTTCTTTCAAATTCAGCGTATCGACCTGTTCATCTTGAGCAGGCACTTTGGCCTTTTTCTTGTCCTTTTTCTCCTTCTCTTTCTCCTTACCCTTCTCTTGTTCCTTTTTCTCAGGGGGAGTTTTCTGGTTACTTTCTTCCGGAAGCTCCGGCTCAATGCGCGAGAGGGCTTCCTGTAGCGTTACCGGTTTATCCCAGCGAAAAGGCTCGTCGGTTGATGGAGCGGCGGGTTGGGAGGGCGGGCTGATTCTGGAGAGCAGGTTATCTTTGGGCTGAGAGGGCTCGGCGGCAGCGCTGAACATCGCGAACAGATCTTCATCAGATGCGGAGGGCTTTTCCGCGGGCGGCTGGGCGGGCTCGGGAGGAAACCTGAGGCTGGCGAAAGGATCTTCTGCGGGCGGGGTGGGTTGGGCCGGTTCGGAGCTTTGCGCGAACATAGCCAACAGATCATCTTCCGGCTGAGAGGGTGTTTTGGCAGGCGGCTGTTCGGGCCCGGGAGAGGTTCTCATCCGCGAGAGGATGCCGCCCCCTTGTGCAGGTTGGCTGGGGGGCACGACCGCCGGCGCGGCGGGGACGGATGGTGGCGGTGTGGGTGGAGGGGGCGACTGGGTGGCAGTCAGTTTGTCCAGCCCCAATTGAGCCTGACGGCTTTGGGGGTTGAAGCGCAGGCACTGTTGCAGCACCTCAATGCGCTGGTCGCGGGTGGGCATTGTTTCGACCAGCCAGAACCACGCGGCCTCGTTGTGAGGGTTGCTGTCCAGTAATTTGGCCAGCAAGCGGCGCGCATCGGTGGGACGCCCGGCTCGAATGTGCGCTACAGCTTGTTGGAGGAGGTCTGAGTCCATGAGGGTCCTTAATCGAGAGGGATGCTTTCTAAGTCGGTTAACAGCATTTGCCTGGCCTGGGCGTCTGCCATTTGGGCACTGAGAGCACGGGCCTGGGCCACGGCTTCACGAGCCTGGGGAAAGTTTCCGGCCAGGGCTTCTGCGCGGGCTACGGCTTCGTAGGCGTATCCGGCATAAAAGGGCGGCTCTCCCTGGCTGTATTCCAGGCTGCGGGTGGCATATTGTAGGGCGGGAGCTGCTTGTTTGAGTAAAACATATACGCGGGAAACTTGCCAGTAACCGACCGACAGGTTTTGGCGCGTGCAATCGGAACGCTGAGTCCAATGCCATAGGGATGCAAAAGCCGTCATCAGCATGTGCTGATCTTCCTCAGTTGTGCGGTGGGAATTTTCGATGAGTTCCCAGGTACGGTTGAAGCAATCGGCGGAGAAGAAGCGGTGGGCGGTGTTCAGATCAAAGGAGGGATGATCTGGCATAGTCTCTCCTAAAAAACGCGCGGCTCAGACCATCCCGGTTGAAATTGCCGGGAGCGCCTGGGCGAGATCGAGTGAGATGCGAACCGCAGCGCGCGAATCTAGATGGGTGGCAGACAGGTTGATGATGATGAGTTTGGCGCCGTTTTCGACGGCTATTTCGGGTAAGTGAGCGGCAGGCCAAACCTCGAGGGAAGAGCCGACCACCAGGATCACGTCGGCTCGCGTGCAGTGTTTTTCAGCGGCTTCCCAGATTTTTGTGGGCAGGTTTTCCTGAAACAGAACAATGTCAGGTTTCAGTACGTTGCGACAGTTGCTGCAAAGGGGCATCTCTTTTCCGGCGCGCAAGAGGCTTTCGAACATGCGGCTGGGAAAACGGCAGCGGCAGTTTAGACACACCATCTCATCGATCGAACCATGCACCGGAAACACCTGGCGCGAACCGGCGCGCTGATGCAGGCCGTCGATGTTTTGGGTGATGACGGCCCGAATAAAGCCGGCGCTTTCCAGCTGCGCCAGGGCAGTGTGGGCGGGGTTGGGGCGCGAGTCCCACATTTTAAGCAGGAGGGGGCGCTTCCAATCCCAGAATTTTTGGGGGTTGTTCAAAAAGGTGCTTCGAGAAGCAACCTCCATCGGGTCAATCATCTCCCACAAGCCGCTGCCTTTGGAGCGGAAATCGGGGATGCCCGAGGGGGTTGAGATGCCTGCACCTGAAAAGACCACCGCATGACGGGCGTTTCTTAATAGATGCCGGGCGCTCTCGATCTCGGTCGAAGCGGGGGCAGAGGTCATGAGGCGATACGTTCGGCTATTGACTCCGCCAGACGGCTGTACTGTAGACTGAGCAATCCACCAATTTGGACCTGGATCATGGGCAAGTTGCGAGTGGCGGCTTGGAACGAGACCTCGGGAGCGGGCGGAATCACCTGGGCAACAGGATGTCCGAGGGCTTCCTGCACCTGGATGACCGAAAGCTGCACGTCGGCGCGGATGCGGTTGACCATAACCAGGGTAATCAGTTTGGATTTGCCAAAACCACGGAGTTTTAAGTCGTCCAACAGTTGGCGGGTTCGATTGACCGTGCCGGGGTAGGGTTCGGTCACAACGACCACTTCCTTGCAGTGGTTAAGGACTTCATCAAGGCCCAGGCAAAGGATGTTGCCAATATCGAGCATGCAGACCTTGCACATGAGCGAGAGTTGATCGACGACGGCCTCTAACTGCTTGACGTTTTTCATGAGTTGTACGTCGCGAGCAAAGGGCGTTGTCATCAGCAGGCGGACGCCATAGGGTACGCGCAGAAGTTCGTTTTCAATGGTGGTGACGTTGATGTCGTTGGGATTCAGGCGAAGTAAATTGTTCAGGCCTTCTTGCGTGGGCATGCCCAACTCGGTGCTCCAACTACCCTGTCCGGGGCGCAGTTCGGCTGCCACCACTTCCTGTTTGGTGTTTTGGTAGTAATTGATGGCCAGGTTGAGCACCAGCGAGGATACTCCCAATCCGCCTTTCGAGCCGATAAACCCGATGGTGTGGCCGCGCTCGACTGGCGCGCTTGGCCCGCGTGTCTTGCTGCGGGAGAGAATGGCACGCATGTGGGCCGTGAGTTCGGCTGGGTGGATGGGTTTGGTCAGATAATCATCTGCGCCGGCTTCATAACCGGCAATTTTGTCTTCCACCTGGGCTTTGGCGGTAAACATCAGAATGGGAATATCGGAGGTTTCCGGTTCTTTGCGCAGGGTGCGAGCCACGCTGTAGCCATCCACATCCGGCATCATCACATCTAACAAGATGAGGTCGGGGTGTTCGGCACGAGCCATGCCAATAGCCTGGGTGCCATTGGAGGCTGCCAGGATTTTGTACCCCTGCCGTTCGAGCATTAATCCAACCAAACGGAGGGTCTGAACATCATCATCGACGATTAGAATTTTCTCGGCCATGGCTCTCCCCTTTGGAAGACAACGGTCTTTTTGTTTAGTCTATCTTAAAAATTATACAACAACAAGAGGATTCTTACGTCACATAATCTATGGTTCATTTGGAATCGGCGAGTGAAATCCGCATTTTGGGGTGCCTACCACGGCAACTCCCAAAGAGCCTGATCTATGGAGAAGGATAAGGTTTTTTGTGCCTAAGGGGCACATCTTACCCCCGTGCGTTTACGCCTTATTACATTTTAACTACACAATTATGATCCTACCACGCTGCGGCGCTGCGTGGGGATTTTTGTTCAGAGGTTGTAAGGTGGCGAAAACATACTATTCTCAGTATACTGAGAATATGTCGATTCGAAAGATTACCCTGGTGGTGGTGGGGTTAACTTTTCTAGGAATGCTTGCGCTGCTCGTGCTGGTGCAGCGGCAAACCCTGTTAAATTTTTCGGAACGCGAAGAGCAGTCGGCCATGCAAAGCGGGTTGGGCCGTCTGGAAGCGGCGATCGACTTAATGTTCCGAGATCTGCAACTGGTTTGCCGCGATTGGGGCTATTGGGATGATACCTTCGCCTTTGTGCAAGGCCGCAACGACCAGTTCATCGAAGACAATTTAGGAGTTGAAAGTCTAAACAATATTGGGATCCATGTTTTTGCCTTTGCCCAAACAGACGGGGAAGTGGTTTTTGCTCGCGCTATTGACCCAGAAGAGGGCACGGAGATGCCGGTTCCCGAAGTCGTGCTGACAGCTTTGAAGGAAGGTCGCTTTGACGCCGTTTTGGCCGATCCAAACACGCCAGTGAGTGAATGGGCTGTTACAGCGCGCGGGCCGATGATGCTGGTGGCGCAGGCCGTTTTGCCAACGGATGGCGGAAATTCTGCGGGGGGTATTTTACTGGCAGGCCGGATCTTCGACGCGGAAGAGATGTCGAATTTGAAGCGGATTCTGAATGCCGAACTTCTTGTGCTGAGTGTTACAAAAGATGAGCCTGCGGAAATGGTGGCATTAACAGCGCATATGTCCAGCGAACAGCCCCGTTATGTTGTTGCGCTGGATAGTAATCGCCTGAGTGGTTACCGCCTTTATCACAATTTGAACGGCGAACCGGTTTTGGTGTTACAGATGGTGATTAACCGTACGATTTATCAAAACGGCATAAAAACTTCTATGATCATGCAGTACACGATCTTTTTAATGACGCTGATCTTTGGGTTGATGATTATTTTATTGTTGGAATGGGTGGTGATTACGCCGTTGACGAAATTGGTGAAACAAGTGGTGGAAATTGGCGAGTTGCGAGATGCGAGCCGGCGCGTGCAAGTGAAGGGCAACGACGAGTTGTCGAGATTGGGGCGGGAGATCAATGTGATGTTGGCAAACCTGGAAGAGGCCCTGCGCGCGGGCGAGGTGAGTGAAGAACAACTGCGTTTGCGGGTGAATGATCTGGAGATGCTATATGAGGCCTCTCAATTGCTTTTGAGCCAGGTGGATTCGCCTTTGCCAATTCAATCCATGTGCCGGCTGGTGGTAAATCGCATGGATTTCAACAGCGCCTGGGTGTTTTTCTTCCACAAGGCCAAGGGAGAAGTGACCCCGCTAGCCGGTTGGCACCACGAGCGAAAATCGGTTCCAGAAGCCCATTGCCTTCCAACCAATGTGGAAATTATCCGTCGGACGATCAAATCGAACGAACCGGCGGTGTTGATGCCCATGTCTGGCAAAGATTACGCCATCGCGGCCATGTTCCCCTTGATCGAGGATGAAAAAGTGGCCGGGCTGCTGATGCTTTGCGCAAAAGACAATAAAGCATTTGCCGGAGACGGGATGGACCGGTTAAAACCGTTCGTCAACCTGATTGAGATGGCAGTACAAAACCTGCGCCAATTTGAACAAATCGTGATGGGGCGAATGAGAGCTCAGACACTTTCTGAGCGATTGGTGGAAGTTCAGGAAGACGAACGCCGAGAGATTGCCCGCGAATTGCATGACGAAATAGGGCAGATTTTGACTGGACTGAAAATCCAGCTAGATATGGCCTTGCGCGATAGCCCACCCCAGCAGGCGCTAGAACAAGTTCAAGAGGCACAGGGTCTGACCAATGAATTAATTGGGCGTGTTCGGCAGCTTTCGTTAGATTTGCGCCCGGCGATGTTGGATGATTTCGGGTTGCTGTCTGCCTTCCAATGGTACTTTGAGCGCTATACCCGCCTGACCCACATTGAGATCAACTTCCGACACCAGGGTTTGGAGGAACGACGCTTTGCCAGTGAGTTGGAAACGGCTGCATACCGTGTCACGCAAGAGGCATTGACCAACGTGGCGCGGTATGCAGGAGTCTCCACTGTTGAAGTGACCGCCTGGGCCACAGAAACCCAGCTCCGGCTGCAAATCTCAGACGAAGGCAAGGGCTTTTCGCCCGAAGAAAAGATCCGCGGCATTTCGAGTCGCGGGCTGGTGGGAATGCGGGAGCGAATCCAGCTCCTGGGAGGCAGCTTGTCGATCCTTTCCGCTCCGGGTGAAGGCGCCCAGGTGATCGTTTCGCTGCCGTTGGTTAGTTTTTTTGAGAGGAGAGCGAATGACCGCGAAGATCTTGCTGGCGGATGACCATGCCATTGTGCGCGACGGGCTGAAAGCCTTGTTGAAGAGCGAAGTTGATTTTGAGGTGATTGGCGAAGCTGCCGACGGTTTGGAGGCGGTGCAGATGGTGGATCGCTTGCGCCCCGATGTGTTGGTGTTGGATTTGATGATGCCAGGCCTGACAGGTTTGGAGGTGACGCGGCAGGTTTCACGGCTGACCCATGTGATCATCCTTTCCATGCACGCCAACGAGGCCTATGTGATTGAAGCACTGCGCAAAGGGGCGATGGGATATGTAATGAAGGATTCGACCTCGGCGGACCTGGTGAAGGCAATTCGCGATGTGCTTTCTGGAAAACGCTACCTCAGCCAGCCGTTGTCTGAAAGTATGGTGGATGCGCTTTTGAAACGTTCGAAAACGAGCGAATTGGATCCCTACGAAACCCTGACGACCCGCGAACGTGAAGTGTTCCAGTTAGTTGCGCAGGGCAAGAGCAACCTTGAAATTTCGGAATTGCTGACTTTGAGCCCCCGAACAGTGGAAATTCACCGCGCGAACATGATGCACAAGTTGAACCTTGAAAGCCAGGCAGACTTGATCCGTCTGGCGATCAAACGAGGGGTCATTCTTCTGGATTGAGCGAGCAGATGACAGAATTTGTAATTTCTAGGTTCATTGGGAATCGGCGTGGCGAGACCCGCATTTTGGGGTGTGAAGG
>CAZMMI010000044.1:0-19281 GCA_964567255.1 uncultured Anaerolinea sp. | reverse complement strand
GAAGACCCTTAGGGTTTTTAAGATGCGAAAGTGCGATATAATTCCCACGCCCAGTCATTAACATTTGGTAATCCCCAAAGGGTTCTCACACTCTTTGTTTCATACTATCCCCCAAATTTTTGCAGAGGAGTTTCTATGCGTACTCGTTTTGTGGCTGGTAACTGGAAGATGAACAAGACCGGGGAAGAAGCCCGGGTGTTGGTGGCGGAGATGCTGCCGGAATTGTCTGCGATCAAAGGCGCAGATAAGGCCGTCTGCCCGCCGGCCCCTTACCTGATGTCCCTGGCCAACCTGCTGGCGGGTTCGGGCGTTGGATTGGGCGCGCAGAACATGCACTGGGAAGCCTCGGGTGCCTTCACCGGCGAAATCGCCCCCAAGATGGTGGCTGAGTTCTGCCAGTACGTCATCCTGGGGCACTCCGAGCGCCGCGCTTATTTCGGCGAGACGGATGAAATGGTCAACAAGAAGGTTAAGGCTGCTCTGGCTGTGGGCCTGACTCCGATCATGTGCGTGGGCGAGACCCTGGACGAGAACGAGTCCGGGCAGACCGCCGCGGTCGTTTCGCGCCAGACCAAGGGCGGCTTGGCCGGGCTGACCCCCGAAGAAGCGGTGAAGATCGTTGTGGCGTACGAACCGGTGTGGGCCATTGGCACCGGGCGCGCCGCCACCTCGCAGCAGGCTCAGGACGTGCATGCCAACGTGGTGCGCAAATCTCTGGCCGACCTGTTCGGTAAAGACGCCGCCGAAGCCATCCGCATTCAGTACGGCGGCTCGGTGAATGCCAAGAACGCCGCTGAACTGTTTGGCATGCCCGACATCGACGGCGCCCTGGTGGGCGGGGCCAGCCTGAAGGCTCCCGATTTCATCGCCATCGTCAAAGCTGCCGCAGGGTAGCCTTGGCTGAGTCTCTTTCCCTGGGGGATGGGCTGATCTGGCTGATTGTCTTGATCGGCCCGCTCCTCCTGGTACAGCGCCGCCTGCATTTTGAACTGCAGGCGGTTTTTCTCCTCATCACCCGCCGTCCCGGGCTGGCGCTGGGATTGTTCTCGCTGCTATTTTTGCCGGGTGTGCTGATTCATGAAACCAGCCACTACCTCATGGCCCGCCTGTTGGGGGTGAGGACGGGGCGTTTTTCGCTGCTGCCGCAGTTGCTGCCCAACGGCAAGTTGCAGCTCGGCTTTGTGGAGACGGCCCAGAGCGACTTCCTGCGCGATGCGCTGGTTGGACTGGCCCCGTTGATCACCGGCGGGCTGGCGATTGCTTTTTTGGGCCTGGACCGGCTGGGGCTGGCGCCGCTGGCGGCGGCTTTCAGCACTGCCGACTGGCCCTTGTTTTGGCGCCTGCTGGGTGGGCTGCCCGAGCAACCGGACTTCTGGATGTGGTTTTACCTGGCTTTCGCCATCAGCACTACCATGCTGCCATCGGAGTCGGACCGCCGCGCCTGGCTGCCGTTGGGCCTGACCCTGCTCGGATTGCTTGGGCTGTCGCTGCTGGCGGGGGCCGGACCGTGGATGCTGGAGAATATGGCTCCCTGGTTGAACCGTGGGCTGCGGGCCCTGTCGGCGGTATTTGGCATCTCGTTAGGCATTCATGCGGTGCTGTGGGTGCCCTTCCGCTTGTTACGTGAGGTGATCTGCCGGGTGACGGGCTATCGGTTGAGCGCATGAGCATTGTGTTACAATCCTTACAATGTCTCGGAGGTTCACCTCTGGCTGAGGAACTATCCTTGTGTTACCTGTAGGATGTTTATGCTGGTAGATCAATTTGGTAGGCAGATTACATATTTACGGGTGTCGGTCACGGATCGCTGTAATTTTCGCTGCGTGTACTGTATGCCGCCGGAGGGGATTGAACGCCAATCCCACGAGTCGATCATGCGCTACGAGGAGATCGCCGAGGTGGTGCGGGTGGCTGCCGCGGAGGGCGTCCGCGAGGTGCGTTTGACCGGCGGGGAGCCGCTGGCGCGCCTGGGGCTGCCCGGATTGGTGCGCATGATTGCAGAAACTCCGGGCATTGAGGATATTGGACTGACCACCAACGGCGCATTGCTCGAACAGTATGCTCCAGCGCTGGCGGAAGCCGGGTTGAAGCGGATCAATGTGAGCCTGGACACGCTGAACCCTGAGCGCTTTGCGCGCATCACGCGCGGAGGCAGCCTGGACTTGGTCTGGCGCGGGATTGAAACCGCCGAAGGTGCCGGTTTGGCGCCCATTAAGATCAATGTGGTGGCCATGCGCGGGGTGAACGACGACGAACTGGTGGAGATGGCCCGCCTGACCGTGGAACGCCCCTGGCATGTGCGTTTCATCGAGATAATGCCGGTAAATAATCAACAGGAATGGGGCGAGGGCTTTCCCAATCCCGCCAACACCTTTATGTCCATCGCCGAAATCCAGGAGCAGCTAAAGCCGCTGGGGCTGGAGCCTTGTGAAGAAAAATCGGGCAGCGGCCCTGCCCGCGAGTTTGCTATTCCGGGTGGAAAGGGCCGGGTGGGTTTCATCTCGCCGGTCAGCGATCATTTTTGCGGGGAGTGCAACCGCCTGCGCCTGACCGCCGACGGCAACCTGCGGCCCTGCCTGCTTAGCGACCTGGAAATCCCGCTGCTGCCTGCGCTGCGGCGCGGTGAGCCGCTGCTGCCCATTTTGCAGCAAGCGGTGGGTATGAAGCCGCTCGGACACGAGCTGGCTCACAACCACCGCCCAGAAGGCCGCTGCATGATTCAGATCGGCGGATAATAAAAAAAGTCCGAATGTGAGGTATTTGTGCACACAAATACCTCACATTCGGAAATATGATCAAATAACGGTTTAGCCGGTGCCGAACTGGCGGTCGCCGGCGTCGCCCAGGCCGGGCACAATGTAGCCCTTTTCGTTCAGGTGGTCATCGATGGCGGCCAGGTAGATGGGCACGTCGGGGTGAGCCTGCTGCATGGCGGCAATCCCTTCGGGCGCGCCGATGAGGCCGACGAATTTGATTTTCTTGACGCCCCAATTCTTGAGGATTTGCGTGCAAGCTATAGCCGAACCACCGGTGGCCAGCATGGGGTCGAGGATCAGGCAGACCTGCACGGTGGGATCGACGGGGAGTTTGTTGTAGTATTGCACCGGCTTGAGGGTCTTTTCGTCGCGGTAGACGCCGATATGCCAGACCTCGGAAGATGGCATCAACTCCCACACGCCTTCGACCATGCCCAACCCGGCCCGCAGGATGGGTACCAGGCCAATCTTCTCCAACAGTTCGCGGCAGTGGGCCGTGGTGAGTGGGGTGGGGACGTCGACCGGGGCAGTCGACAGGTCCTGGGTGGCCTCATAGGTTAACAAAGCCGCCAGCTCTCGAACTAGCTGGCGGAATTTTTTGGGTTCGGTGTCGACATGGCGCAAAATGCTTAATTTATGCTGCACCAGAGGGTGGTTAGAAACATATACTTCGGCCATAGAATTCTCCTAAAATTTCAACTTTCGGTATTTGGATGGCTATTCACAGAAATTTTAATGCAAAGTTTGTTTTGTGGGGTAATCCTGATGCTCTCCAAATTCTCGCTATTATACAGGAATAGCGACTACTCAACCAGAGGTGGAAGTTTCCACACCCTCTGTCCAGATCTTTACCTGATTTCTGCCAAAATCTTTGGCCTGATACAAAGCCTGATCGGCGCGGTCCAGCAGGCGATCAAGCTCGATGGTATCTTCCAGGGTAGCTACGCCGATGCTGATGGTGACGCAGAGTGTTTCCTCGATATTTGGGAATTGGAGAGAAATGATCGATTCGCGCAGGCGTTCGGCGGCTTGCAGGGCAGAGTCCTGGGCGGTTTCGGGCATGAGCACCACCAGTTCTTCTCCGCCGTAGCGCCCAATGATATCCACCTGCCGGAGGGCCTTCCGGCAGGTTTCGGCCACCTGCTTCAACACCAGGTCGCCGGCATGGTGCCCATACTCGTCATTGACATGTTTGAAGTGGTCGACATCGATCATCAGAATGGACAGGGGATGGTTGTAGCGCAGGGCGCGTTCGTATTCTTCCTGGGCCTTGACGAAGAAGTGCCGCCGGTTGAATAGCCCGGTCAGCCCGTCGGTGACCGCCAGCCGCTGGATGTGATCGAACAGCCGCGCGCGTTCCACGGCCCCACCAAACTGGTCGCCGAAGGCCTCCAGCAGGCGCATTTCCGTCGAGTCGAACTTGCGCTCGGCGGGCACAACCAGGTTGAGCATGCCAACCGCCCGCCCGCTGGCCTGAACAGGGATGCTCACATGGTGCTGTAGGTAGGCTGGAAGTTCGCCGGATTCTTCCAGGCGCTGGCAGCCCAGGATTTCAGCATCGGAGCTCTTCAGGTCACCTCCCAGCATCCGTTCAAGGCAGCGACATATCCCCCACGGGCAGTTCTCTTCTTTCAATTTCGCCAGGCTGGGCGGAAGCCGGTAGGAGGCGGACAGCGTTGCCTCTCCGGAGGGCTCGAGGATTAAGAACCAGCCTGCGGTAGCATGAATTTGCTCAGCCACAATTTTGAGGCTAACTTCGAGCGCTCGAGCGGGGGGGAGCACCTGGTTGAGCGTTTCGGCTACGCGTTTGAGAATTTCCGTCTCTTTGGCGCGGGCTTCGAGCAATTCGCGGTAAGCCTGCTCGGTTTGCTCTGCCCGTTTGCGCTCGCTGATGTCGCGGAAGTTCCACAGGCGCCCAACGATTTCGTTGTCCATGCGATAAGGCACGGTGCGGCGCTCGAAGATGCGCCCATCTGCCAGCTCGATGACATCGTAGCCATCCATATCCGGGTGCTCGTATAGCTCTCGCACCCGGTGGAGAAAAGCGTCCCGGTTTTGTACCTGCTGGGCTTGAAGTTCCAGGCGTTCGACCTGGGTGGGATAGTGCAGCCAGTCTGCAGGCAAGTTCCACAGGCTGACGAATTGGCTGTTGTAAGTGACCACGAGACCATCCAGCCCTACTACCAAAAAACCGTCGGTGGCGGCTTCGAGGGTCGCGGACTGGAGCGCATACAGCCGTTTGTGGTCGGCGGCATCTTGCTGAGCGCGAAAATACAGATCGCGGTACTGTTCGCGGCTTTCCTCGAGCAGCCGGGCGGTTTTGACTTGCTCGGTGACATCGCGGGCGAAGAACAAGACGGCCGGCTGGCCCTCAATGTACAGCACCCGGGCGCTGAGATCCAGGGTGAGACGCTGGCCGGATTTGTGGATCACCTCCAGCATATACTGGAAGGGTACCGATTCGCCGCGCAGTCGCTTTTGGTGGAAACTCAGCACTTCTTCACGCTGTTCGGGGGCGATGAAATCCTGGAAGAGCTGGCCTTCTATTTCCTGGCTCGTGTAACCTATGATCTCTGCCAGTTGGGGATTGACGAAACGGAAACGCTGATCCTGAACCAGGCCGATGCCGTCGTTGCCGTTTTCTACCAGCAGGCGATAGCGCTCTTCACTGGTTTGCAGTGCGTTTTGTAGTGCTTTCTGTGCGCTGATGTCGTGCATCACCAGTAACTGCCCCCGGTTTCTACTCAGCGGCGAGCGGGTCACTTCGTAGGTCAGCGGCGGGCTGCCCAAGGCCAGTTCGACGCGCTCTTCGTCGCTGCGGGCGAAACTGAGCAGCCCTGCCAGGCCAAGCGGCAGGGTATGATCAAAAGATTGGCCAAAGGCGCGCTCCAGGTCGGTGCCCAACAGACTTTGGGCGGGTTGGTTCAGGTCGATGACGCGCAACCGATTGTCTAACACCAGCACCGGGTCGGCCATGCGTTCAAGGAGGGCGGCGCGGGCAATGGGGGCCAGGTCAAACAGACGGTAGCGCAGCAGAGCCCACCCGCTGATCAGGGTGCTGATGGGGAAGGTGAGTGGAAGTAGACTGAGGATGGGAATTCCCGGAAAACGGGTGGACAGGGCCAGGTTTAGCGCGCTGGGGAGCAGAATGCCCAAGATGAGACTGGTGACTTGCAGCCGGTAGATTTTGGCTCCATACAGCAAGCGGTCAAACAGCAGCGCCAGGCTGGCGACCATGACCAGCGCGGAGAAGATCATGGCTACGATGGACCAGGGGCCATAGGTGAAGGTCACGAGAGGAAGCAAACCGGCGCCTTCTTCGATACGCGGCGCAGCGCGAGTCCACCCGGGGGGAAAATCAAGGAAGGCGCTGATCACGGTCAACAAAGGAGGGGTTAGAAAAGCGGCGATGAGCCCGGGTTTCAACCAGCCGCTGCGATCGGTGTAATCCAGTACAAAGAACAAGAACAAGGGGGGCACAAAGCCGCCAATGGTTTGCAGGTCATTCCAGATGATTTTTCCCGGCAGGTGGGGGGTGAGGATTTCGGCCATCAAGAAAAGCGCCCATGTTCCACCCACCACGGATACCCAGCCAAAGCGTTTCGCTCCGCGCGAAGCTCGACGTGTCCAGATGTAGATGGCCAGGGCCGTGGAGGTGGAGCCGGTCAGGAGCAGCCAGGCGAGCAGACCAAGGTGGTATCCGGTGTTCATCGCACTAAGTATACCCAAATTATCCATTGGATGGCGATGCCAAATGGGTGATCTCGCGGGATGCTCCCGAAAAGCCATTTCATAGGTATAATCAACCTCATGACCGACGCACAAAATCGCCTGGTGAACCCACAATCCCGTACTGACGAGCCCATTGACCCCGCCCTGCGCCCGGTGCGCCTGGCGGACTATATTGGACAGGCGCAGATCAAGGAAAACCTGAACATTTTGATCGCAGCGGCACGCCAGCGCGGTGACCCATTGGAGCATGTGCTCTTTTACGGCCCGCCCGGACTGGGCAAGACCACCCTGGCGCACATCCTGGCCAATGAGATGGGCGTGAACATAAAAACTTCGGCGGGCCCGGCGATCGAGCGGGCCGGTGACCTGGCGGCCATTTTGACCAACCTGCGCGCCGGGGACATTCTCTTCATTGATGAAATTCACCGCCTGGGCCGGGCCGTGGAAGAGGTCATGTACCCGGCGATGGAAGATTTCGCCCTGGATATCATGATCGGCAAGGGTCCGGCGGCGCGCTCCATTCGCCTGAAGCTGCCGCGCTTTACGGTCATCGGCGCGACCACCCGCCTGGCGCTGGTCTCGGCGCCGCTGCGGGCGCGTTTTGGGGCTGTCTACCGCCTGGATTATTACGATCCGGTCGCCATCCAGGAGATTCTCCGCCGCGCTGCCGGACGTCTGGGCATCGCCGTAGCGGAAGATGGCTACGAAGAGATTGCCCGCCGGGCGCGCGGGACTCCGCGCGTGGCGCTGCGCCTGCTGCGGCGAGTGCGCGACTTTGCCCAGGTGCGCGCGAAAGGCGATGTGAGCCGCGAGGTGGCTTCGGAGGCGCTCAACCTGCTCAACGTGGACCCGCTGGGCCTGGACGAAGTGGATCGCCGCGTGCTATTAACCATCATAGAGAAATACAACGGCGGACCGGTGGGCCTGAACACTATCGCCGCATCCATTGGCGAAGAGCCGGACACGATCATGGACGTGGTCGAGCCGTACCTGTTGCAGTTGGGTTTTCTGGACCGTACCCCGCAGGGCCGCGTAGCGACGCGGGGGGCTTATGAGCACCTCAAAATCGTTTTTCCCGAACAGCCCGGCCAGCCGCGCTTGCTGTAATTCCCCGGCATGAAGACCCTCGATTTCGATTACCACCTTCCCGCAGAGCGGATTGCGCAGACGCCCGTTGAACCGCGGCACAACTCGCGCCTGCTGGTGCTGCGCCGCGACGCGCCGGAGTTGGAGCACACCACCTTTTGGCACATAAGCGACTATTTGCGCCCCGGTGACCTGCTGGTGGTCAACCAGACGCGGGTGATTCCGGCGCGCATTTTTGCGCGCAAACCCACCGGCGGGCAGGTGGAATTGCTGCTTCTGAGGCGTGAAGATGCGCTGACCTGGGAGGCGCTGGTGGGGGGCAAGCGCCTGACCGTGGGCAAGCGCCTGGATGTGGACGGCGGGCGCACGGCGGAGATTGTGGCTGAGCTGGAAGGCTCGCGGCGCTTGGTGCGTTTCGACGCGCCGGTGGAAGCGGCCCTGGAAGCCGCCGGGCATATGCCCCTGCCGCCGTACATCCACGAGCCGCTCAAAGACCCCGAGCGCTACCAGACCGTCTATGCGCGGCAGCCGGGTTCGGCGGCTGCGCCGACCGCCGGGTTGCACTTCACCAATGAGTTAATGGAGCATCTGAAGCGGGAGCGGGGAGTGAACTTCGCTTCGGTCACCCTGCACGTGGGGTTAGACACGTTTGCCCCGGTGACCGAGGATGACCCGCGCGAGCACAAAATCCATTCGGAGTGGTGCGAGGTGACGCCGGAGGCGGCAGAAGCCATCAACCAGACGCGCAGAAATGGTGGTCGGATCATCGCGGTGGGCACCACCAGCGTGCGCACGCTGGAGTCGGCGGCGCAGGCAGCCGGGCCGGGCCAGGCGGTGGCAGCCTTTGCCGGGCCCACACAGTTGTTCATCCTGCCGGGGTATACGTTCCGCGCGGTGGATGCGCTGGTGACCAATTTTCACCTGCCCAAGTCCAGCCTGATCATGCTGGTCAGCGCGCTGGTGGGGCGGGAGCGAATCCTGGAAGCCTACCGCACGGCGGTGGAAATGGAGTATCGCTTTTACTCGTTTGGCGATGCGATGTTGATTGTTTAGGAAGCTGTAAGCTGTTAGCCGTCAGCTATCAGCCAGAGATGTAGACGAGGGTAGGCGCAGGTGATGAGAAGAGACATCGCAGAGCGCGCAAAGGACGCAGAGAAAGAGTACAGGCAGCGGGTCTTTTCCTCAAGCTAATGGCTGACGGCTGATAGCTGACAGCTTCTTCACGGCGCGAAGAGGACGAACTGCTGCAGGAAGCGCTCGAACTCGGTGTAGTAATCCACAATCGTTTCGGATTTGCGCCAGCCGTGGCCTTCGCCTTCATACACCTTGTACTTGTGGGGCAGGCCGTTGCGGCGCAGGGCCGCTACGATTTCTTCCGATTGGCTGGGCGGCACCACTTTGTCATCGGCGCCCTGGAACACGTACAGCGGGTCGCGGATGGCGTCGGCGTGGAACACCGGTGACCAGGCGTGGTAACGGGCGGCGGCTTCGGGCAGGGCTCCCACCAGCGAATGGTTGTAGTGGGCTTCAAACTTGTGCGTATCCTGGTCCAGGGTGAACAGGTTGCTGACCCCAAACAAGCACACCCCGGCTTTGAACTGCCCTGGGTAGCGGATGAGGGCGTTGAGCACGGTGTAGCCGCCGGCGCTGCCCCCGGTGATGACCAACTGCTTGGGGTCGGCCAGCCCCAGTTCCACCAGGGCTTGCGCCCCGCTGGCGGCATCCTCGGTGTCAAAGTCACCCCAGCGCTGGCGCAGCGCTTCACGGTAGGAGCGCCCGTAGCCGGTGCTGCCGCGATAATTCACATAGAAAAAGCCGTAGCCGCGCGAGGTGAAGTAGACCGCCTCGGGCGAATAGGTGATGCCCGCGGCTCCGGTGGGGCCGCCGTGGATGCTGACGATGACCGGGGGCTTGCCTTGCGCGGTGAAGTTCGGATGGGTGGGAGCATAGTACAGGCCGTGGACGGGGGCGCCGTTGGCCGCTCGCCAACTGATGGCCTGCGGCTCGGCGGTGAATCCGGGGGGCAGGGCTTCGGCGTCGCTGCGGGCCATGATCCTGGCCTTGCCGTTCTCCCACACGACGACGCGGGTGGAGGTGTGTGGCGTGGAGGCCAGGCAGGCAATTTTGTCGTTCACCGGCGAAACGGTTAACTGGCTCAGCCAGGTGTAGGGCGCGGTGTCGATTTGCGTTGCGCGGCCTTGCAGGTCGATGCGCCAGAGCTGCACGCGTCCGGCGAAGTTACTGAGGTTGTAGAGGGATTGGCCATCCGCGGCCCAACCCAGGGAACGGTTGCCCTGTACCCAGGCAGGCAGCATGAGGTGGCGGTCGCCGGGGCTCCACAGCACGCGCCGTTCTTGCGAGACCACGTCGACCAGAACCAACTGCTCAAATTCTCCAACCGCTTCGATTAAGCACAGCTGTTTTCCGTCTGGCGAGAAGACCGGCTGGGCGGCGGCGTTGAGGGCGTCTCCGCCGAGGGCAAACGTTTCTGATGGGCGGGGGGGCGTGCCCTCCAGGCGGGCCAGCTTGACCAGGCCGCCGTCCCAGGGCATGTTGGGGTGGTTCCACTCGGCCCAGGCCAGCCAGTTCCCGTCCGGGCTCCAGGCAGGCTGGCTGTAGAAGTCGGCGCCGCGGGCGACCTGGATGGGCCAATCCTGCCCGGCGCTGTCCACCAGGGCCAGCAGGTCGGTGGCGCCGTCGCTGAAGACATACACCAGCCAGCGGCCATCGGGTGAAAGGGTGGGCGAGGCGCAGGCGCCAAAAGGCGGGGTGACCGGGCGCGGCGAGCCGTGAGAGAGGCTGCGGGTGAAGATTTGCCCGTTGCGATCGACGAAGAAGACCCGGCCCTGCGAAACGCAGAACTCGCCGCCGCCATAACCAACGCCGCCACGCACCGAGTGGGTGACGGTCAGGTCGCGGCGAGCTTCGAGGCCGGTTTGGGCCACCAGCACGCCCCGGTCAGAGCGGCCTTCCAGCCAGACCAGGGTTTCGCCGTTGCTGTCCCAGCCGATTTCATCCAGGCGGGTGCGCTGCCCCAGCATTTGAGCGCTCAGCGGGCTGGGCCACAATCCAAAGGGTTTGGGGGTTTTCTCGCTCATGGGTTCCTTTCCAAAAATTGACGTGTATGGGGGAGTCTTGCACCCACATACACGTCAATTTTTGTTCTTGTTCTTTGCCGCTTCGCGTGCGGAAAGTGGGTGATTTACCCCAGGTGGGGGCTGATTTTTTGCAGCAAGCGCTCGCGGGGCATGAAGCCGGACATGCGCTCGACGGGCTGGCCTTTGACAAAAAGGATGAGGGTGGGAAGGCCCATGACCTGCAACCGTCCGGGCACCTCGGGGTTGGCGTCTACGTCGATGCGGGCGATGACAAGCTTGCCTTGCAACTCGGTAGAGAGCTTTTCAAGGATGGGTTCCAGTTGGCGGCAGGGTCCGCACCATTCGGCGCTGAAATCCAACAGGACAGGCACGGATGAGCCGGCTACTTGAGACTGAAAAGACTGGTCGGTGATGGGCAATAAAGACATGGTTTGAGTCCTATTTTTTCTTTTTGGATTTCTTGTCTTCGTCTTTGTGCTTCTCTTTTTCTTTCTTGTGTTCGTCCTTGTCCTTATGCTCGTCTTTTTCTTTGTGCTTTTCTTCTTTGTGCTTGTCTTTCTCTTTTTCAGCTTGCTCGGCAATATCCTGGATGTCTTGCGGTATCCAGAAATCTACCAGTTCGCCTTCGGTTTCCTGGGTTAGCTCGGCCCAGGATTGGATGGGCAGGACGAGATGAGCCAGTGAGGCAGTTGGCATGGCCTCGATGCGCCGACCCAGCATGAGCAGCAAAGCCTCGAGGCCGGGGTTGTGCCCAATGACCATGACTCGCTCGATGCCTTCGGGTAAGGTGTGCAGCACGTCCAGGTAGGCGGCAGGTTCCGCCAGATACAACTCGTCCAGCAGGTGGACGGGGCCAATTTCTCGACAATCTTCGCACAGGATTTCGGCGGTTTGGGCCGTGCGTTTGGAGGAAGAGGAGAGTACAACCTGGGGAACCAGTTCTCGGTCCAACAGGAGATGACCCATGCTGTGCGAGTCGCGCTGTCCGCGTTTTGAAAGAGGGCGTTCCTGGTCGGGGAGATGGGTGTCTTTCCAGCTAGATTTTCCGTGGCGTAAAAGGAGAAGAGTTTTCATGTGGCCTGTTGACCTCCGGGCTTCACTTGAAATCAAGGATACGAAAAAGAGTATATCATAAATGCGGGTCTTAAAAAGCACGGTGGCGTGGGTAATCTCGAATTTAGGGACCTCGCAACAGCTACCTGGTTGAATCAAAAACGATGCCGTCCCAAGCGCGGCATCGTTTTTTAGATTATTCGGTCAGCCGGCCTAATTGGATGGGCTGGAGGGGGTGGCGGTGGGCAGTACGTACACGTCGCTGGTTGCTACAGCGGGCGGATAGGTGGCCAGCGCGGATTCTTCGCGCAAGGTCACGAAGTAAAGCGCCGTCAGGGACAGCCCGACGAACACGACAGCCGCCGGAATGAAGAAAGTCATCCGCTTGCGGTAGGTGGCGCGGTCGGGTGGCGTGCGGGTGGCTTTGCCGGCCTGGATTTTTTCCAGTTCCTCGCCGTGCTCCTCTTCCATTTGATGGTGCGTCATCTTGCCGGTGAACATGGCTTTGCTGAAGTGCTTGATGTGCACGTTGTAGAAGTGCCAGATGAGGATGGCCAGTACCGCCAAGACGGCTTCGGCGCCGTGAGCAGCTTTGGCCGCCGGGATGAACTGGCCGGGGAGAATCTTGGCTACGCCAATGGGATTCCACAGCATGAAGCCGGTCAGGCCCATCAAGACGGTGCCCCAGATCATAGCCCAGTATTCCATCTTTTCGGCGAAGTTATAGCGCGGCATCTTGGGTTGTTTCTTGCTCAGGCGCAGGTTGTACATCACGAAGTCGATGACATCCTTGCCGTCTTTGATGCCGGGGAGCATGGTGGCTTCGACACGCATAACGAAGAGCTTGTAGGCCAGGATGATCACGTGATAGACCGATTCGAGGGCAAAGAGGATGGCGGCGATGCGGTGGATGATGCGGGTAGCCTCAATGCCACCCAGCGCGGCGATAAAGTCCTGCGAAATGGGCCACAGGGAATACTTCTGAGCAAGGCCGGTCAACCCCAGGGTTGTGAAAGTGAGAATCAGGAGGAAGTGCTCGACCCGTTGAGGGATGCTAAAGCGCAGGTAGGTTTTGTGTTCCGTGCTCATCGTTTAGCCCTCCTTCTTTTCTTCTGGGGCAGGGGCAGCGGTTTCTTTGGGTTTGCGAACCAACTTATCGGTCACCCGGCGATAGATATCGGTGACAACGATCAGGCCCATGCCGCCCAAAGCCGCGGGGATCAAGATGTTGTAGAAGAGCTGAACGTAGTACACCAGGGGATACTTATCCTTGCTGGGGATGTAGTGGCTCAGCCAGGAATCGGGGAAGTTCTCGTTGGCATCGGGGTGGCAGCGTTGGCAGGCGATCATCATGTTCTGCTTGACCTGCAAGCCCTTCTGGGGGTCGTCGGTGGCGGGGATGTCGTGAACGCCGTGGCAGTCATAGCAGACGGCTTTGTTGGTTTCCTGATCCGGCGACTGCTTCTCAAAGAGGGTGACGGTAGTGCCGTGGAAATCGGCCACGTAGGTGTTCATGACCTCGGTGGAGATGCCGTATTTGTCCATGATATCGCCACGGCTGTGGCATTCGGCGCACATGTTGGGCGAATTCAGGCGGAATTCGTTGGTGCGGGCTTGTGAAAGGTTGTGGATGCCGTGGCATTCATCGCAGGCGGGGACATCGGGATTGGCTTCCTGGAAGACGGCCTTGCCGTGCACGCTGTTCTTGTACTGCTCTACAATGGTGCTGTGACAGTTGGCGCAGATGAGGGCGATGTTGGCGTTTTCTGATTGGGCAGGGTCACCGTTGGCGTCCTTGGCGATGGGGGCCGTGGCATGGGCGCTGTGGCAATCGGCGCAGACGGGGGTGTTGGGGTTGCCCTCGGCCGCCAGCTTGCTGTGGGCGTTGTCCATGGTGGCCTTGGTCTGGTTGGGATGACACTGCGTGCAGGTCGCCTCATATTGCTTGACGTATTCCTGGGCAGATTGGGCTGTGTTGGCCGGATGGGGGTAGGAGACGATGTTGGGGTGGCAGATCTGGCAGGCAAGGCCAGCATGCACGCCCGTGTTATAAGCTTCCATGTCAACAAACATGGAAAGCTTATCCCCGTTGGGCAGCTCAAATTCGGCGCCGGGCGTTGAGTGGCAGCTCAAGCACAGCGAGTTGTCCGGCAGTTGGGCCGGGGGCAGCGGCTCAGGCGCGGCCTGAACCTGTCCTGGCAGTTGCGCCGCGTATGCCGCTCCAGCGGTTAGCAGGAGCACGGCAGCCAGGGCCAGGAACTGGATGGATCGAGTGAGTAGTTTTCCCTTCATTCCATTCTCCTCGCGATAGGAATATGGAGTGGATTTCAATTTGAAATCTTAAATCTATCTGAGTATAAGATTAATTATACCTTAGGGATATGAGCGGGGTGCTTAAAAAAGTCGGATAAATGTCACAAATTTCACAAAGTCAGGCGGATTAATAACAATAAGGTAACTGCTCAGAGGTCGATGAAAGTTCCTGAATTTGAGGTGTGTATGGGGTGTGAAGCACCCCGGGCAGCGCTGCGCCAAATCGTAGTCGGTTGTGAATGGCGGGCTTTGCCCGCCTTAAGAAATGAAAAGGGGAGTTTATTGTCGCACCTCGTGCGACAATAAACTCCCTGAACCATTTTTTCTTAGGCGCCCAAAGGGCGCGCTACCATCGGCACGGTTAGCTGCTGTGCTACCGCACCCCATACAGACCTCACATTAAGGTCATTTTCAGTGGTTCCTATTTCTCGGGCGCGCCGTCCAAAATCCACTGTTTAACCAGTTCCAACTCTTCGGCGCTGAACTGGCCGAAATGTCTGGTCGCGGCGGTCTGGATGGTGTAGAGCAGGCTCTTTTCTGGGTCACCGGGGACGATGACCGGTCCGCTTTCGCCTCCCGTCATGAGGGCGGTGTAATCGAGGATGTTCAGGCCTTTCATGCCGGTGGTGCCGTGACAGGCTCCGCAGCGCGTTTCAAAGGCGCCGCTCAGAGAAGCGTAGGTGGGCGGGCCGCCGGCAGGAACGGCTGGCTTTTCTTCTTCCGCGGGGGGCAGAATATACTGCTCGGCCTGGATGTTGAGAATTTCACGCAAGCGCGGAGCGTCAAAGCCGGCGAACTCCCAACTGGCTCCGTGGCAGGCGCTGTTGGAACAGAACGAGGTGTTGCTCGAGCCGCCCGCGTCTTCGACCGAATGGCAGCCTGCGCAGGAGCTGTCGAAGATATCGCGGTGCAGGGTGATCCAGTTGGGGTTTTTGTGAGATTCGGGCTCAAATCCTTTGCTCAACTCGAGGTTGGCGGTGATCTGGTTGGGAGCCGAAACGACCGGAATGGAATGACAGAGATTGCATTCCAGGCGGATGGCTTCATCTGCCGTGGAGAGGTGCTTGCCGTCGTGGCAGCGGAAGCAGCCAGGCGAGTCTTTGTGGGCCAGGTTGTTGGGATGGGTTTCCCAGTCCATCTTTTGATCGAGGAAATTGGTGCGCTTCCAGGCTTCTTGCATGGCGAGGATAGCTTTATCCACCAGGGCGGCGTTGGCGTCGTAGAATTCGATTTGTTCGTTCTTGTAATAACTCGTGATTCCGGCAATCGCGTCCATGGCAGCCTGCTCGGATTCGTACTTGGGGCTGAGCACCTGGACGCCCTTTTTCTTGATATTGGGAATGTCGGGGGAGACCAGGCGGCGGGTGAGCAGATCGTCCATTAAGTCTACCGGGTTTTCAACCAGGTGAGCGGTGCGGTTGTGGCAGGTGATGCAGTCCATGCGTTGCACGCCTCCCTCCGGAAGGGAGGAAGGGTTGAAGCCTGACTCGACGTCCACGTATTCGGTCACGGCGCCATCGGTGGCGGTGACTTTGACGTAGGGGATGTTCTGGTCACTCTCATCGGTGGCGTAGTATTCCACTACGTTTTCGACGTGCCAGTGGATGCCAAAGCCCAGGCCCTCGCGCGAGGTGCCGCCACCGGTTTTGACCACCAGGAAGGTGGAGGTGGTGGAGTTGTTTTCGTCTTCCGCAAAGCGGCGAGTTTCGACCAGCTTGTCACCGGAGAAGACTTCGGGTTTGTGGCAGTTTTCGCAGGCTTCGCGGGCGGGGGCCATGTTCTTGGCAACAATGGGATATTCGTAGTTGTTGAGGATCATGGCGCTGCCGGTTTGCCAGGAATATGCGACCTTGCGGGGGATGAGCACGTGCAGGCGGTCGCGGCCCATGTGGCAATCCTCGCAGGAGACATTGGTGTGGGCAGAGTTGAGGTAGGTGATGTGCTGGGGCGGCATGGTGTGGCAGGTGAGGCCACAGAAGGAGGGGGTGTTGGTCTCTTCCCAGGCGTAGTTGGCGCCTGCAAAGAGCACGAGCATGATCAAGACGATGGCGAACAGGGGCAAGATGCGCGCAAACGTTTTCGCGTCGGCTGGGGGCAAAAAGAAATTGCGAATGGATCGGAAAAATTTCTTCATGGCACTCCCTCGTAATGGAAAGATTAAAATAGGGTTAAGAGATATTATAACTCGGATTACACGCGAATCCAACCGCTAGAAAAAGGGTCAATGGGAATTGGCGTGGCGACTCCTAGAGATCCTAGAAAAAGAGCAACTGTTCAGAGGGTGGGGGAAGTCCATGGCTGAGTAGTAATGAAAAGAAAGCACCCCGGGCAATTTGCTCGGGGTGCTTAGGGGTCGTGCTGATTACAAAGCGATCAGGCTTACGGCCGGGTCATACCGGTGACATCACCGCCCAGATCCACGATCGAGTCGTACAGCGCTTGGGCCACATACTTGAAGTTGTGGGCGAACGCGCCAGGATCCTTCTGGTAGTACTGGTAGTTGTAAGCGGCCTTGAGCAGGCGCGGTGTCCAGGCATTGTAGCCAATGGCAGCGCCATCAGCGTTCTTGTCAGCCACGCCGTCGCCGTCCGCATCCACAAAGAAGTACGGATAGGCGTGCGAGTCGTAGACTGTGCCAACGCTGGTATCAACGGCCTTGGCCTGAATGGCGGCATAGAGCTTTTCGGCCATGCCTTCCAACTCGCCCTTGAGGCCTTCGGTCACGTCGCCGTCACCGTCGTAATCCGCGGTAGAAGTCATGCGGATGGCGCCCGGATCATCGGTGCCGTGGCAGCCGGCGCAGGCAGCGGCCTTGGGGGCCAGAGCGTGCGGGTCGTGGCAGGAGGTGCAGGTGTTGAAGTTGGCCGTGTGAGCGAACTGCGCGGCGTACTCCTTACCCTCGTACTGGTAGATACCCTTGGCGTCTGAGCCGAAGAGCGTGGCGCCCGCAGCGAAGTAGTGGACGTTGGAGAAGCGCAGCGTTTCACTGGGGGTATCGGCATCCATGTCCGTCACAGCCTTATCAATGGTGCCCGAGAAGGCGCGGCCCTGGTGACATTCGAGGCACAGGTTGTTGGGGTCGCCCTCGGCGAAGGCCAGTTTGGCTCCGCTGGGGAAGGGCACCGAAGCAACCGAAAGCAGGGCAGGCCAGTTGGCGTGGTCGTGGCAGGTGTAGCAGGAGAAGCCGTTGGAGGGCTCGTTGGCGATGTTGACGCCTTCCTTTACAAACTGCGGCAGACCGGTGGCGGAGTGGCAGCGTGCGCAAGAGCCCGGAACCTCACCTTCACCGTCCCAGTGGCGGAAGGCCTCTGAGTTGCCGGCGAAGTGGCCCGCGTCATCGCGGTGCATGGCGGTCATGTCGATGGGGGTGGAGAGCTGGGAGTTGAGGTCTTCCAACGAATCGTACATCAGTTGGATGGTGTACTTGTTGCCGTGCGCGAAGTTGCCCGGGTCTTTGAGGGACACCTGGTAGTTGTAGGCGGCCTTCAGCAGGCGAGGAGTCCAGGTGGTGTAGGCAACGTTTCCGCCTTCGGCGTTCTTGTCAATCGCGCCGTCCCCATCCGCATCGGTGAGGAAGTAGGGGTAGGTGGCTGAGTCGTAAATGATTCCGGTGCCAGCCACTTCCTTGGCGTAGGCGAGAATGCCCTGGTAAAGGGCTTCCTGCACACCGGTGATTTCGGCAGCCATCCCTTCTGCGGTGTCGCCGTCGCCGTCATAGTCGGCGGCAGAGGAAAGCATGCGGATGTTCTTGAGGTCTTCTACGGCAGCAACGTCTTCGTGGCAGAAGGCGCATTGGTCGAGTTTGACCTCGAGGGTGTGCGAGTTGTGGCATTCGGCGCAGGTAGCGTAGCCCTCGATGTGATCGAACTTGGCGTCATAGGCTTTGCCGTCGTATTCATACCCGCCCTTGACTTCGGTACCGTACAGCGTGGCAGCGGCGGCGTAGTAGTGAATGTTGATGAAACCGAAGCGTACTTCCGCGTCGCCTTCTTTGATAGGGGCGACCACAGCATCCAGGTCGGTGGCGGCAAATTTTTCAATTTGGGCATCAACCTGAACCTTGGAAGCACGGCCCTGGTGGCAGACGAGACAGCGGGCGGAGTCTCCGGCATCGCTAACCACCAACCCGGAGGGGAAGGTGACATCGGTGAGGGCGGCGGTAGCCGGGTTGTGGCAGGCTACGCAATCGACAGTGGTACCAATAGGGGCAGCGGCGTCAACTTTGCCCGCTTCACTGCCGTCGGCGCCGAGGAAGTCCACGTAGCCGGTGCTACTGTGGCAAGTAGCACAGCCAGCCGGGACGGCTTTATCCTCGGTCTCATCCCAATGGACGAAAGCTTCAGAGGCAGCATCGTTGTGCGGCGAGGCAGCCCACATTTCCTCGTAAGGAACTGTGGGGCCAGGCGGAGGCGCTTCGACCACCGGGCACGGTTCGGGCGCGGGGCAGGTGGGGATGACCACCGGCGCGGGCGCGGCCGTTTCGGTTGCTGCGGCTTGACAACTGCTAAGAAGTACTGCGGCGAGCACGAGCAACCCTGCTAGGATCAAATACATGGGTGTCCGTTTGGACATAGATACATTCTCCTCGTGGAAATTTACCGACAGAATAGTGAAAAGAAAATTGTTGACTGTTCTAGTGTTCTGTAACCACCTCCTTGGATGAGTCATTACATGGATGTTATTAGATTATAGCGGTAATATTTGTGTAATACAAGGTTAAACTAAGATTAGAGAATGAGCGGTTTTCTTGACGGGAAGGGGATGGGTGGTATAATACAGGGACATTGATGCGGGGTAGAGCAGAGGTAGCTCGTCAGGCTCATAACCTGAAGGTCATTGGTTCGAATCCAATCCCCGCTACTAACGACCGTCAGGCTAGTCAAAAAAGACTAGCCTGACGGTTTTTAGTTCGCAAATCCGACCCACAAGGAGGATTTCGAATGAACCGTAGACCTACAGGCCTAAAAACTGAGAAGGCCATTGAGGGCTTTCTCCAGTACAAGACCGCCGAGGGCTTGAGCCCGCGGACCATCGTGATGTACAAGCATGACCTGGAATTGTGGGTGGAACATCAGGGGGACCAGGATGTCACCAAGTTCACCCCGCAGCAATTACGCTCTTACATCACCTATCTGCTGACCGACTATACCCCCCGCCGGATCACCGGGGGAAATGATGTGAAGCTTTCGCCTAAGACTGTGCGCAATGCGTGGGTCACACTTTCGGCTTTCTTCCGCTGGGCC
>CAZMMI010000043.1:0-19408 GCA_964567255.1 uncultured Anaerolinea sp. | reverse complement strand
TTTCGATAATAATACTTATCGAAAGCATAAACGGAATAGAATACTGGCTCCTATCCCCCACTGGCGTTTAATTAGAAATTTATTGGAGATGAATTCAACTGAATCTGGCGATGAGCTTATGTGTACGCGATGATGGACGCCTGATGCTAAATCGTGTCTGCCCGGAAATTGCCTCCCCTACCCTCTTTTGGTTGCCTCTCTTTTATCCGTGAATGTTGTGATTAATCTAAGGCAATTGCTGCTATAATTTCGGGTCGATGAATTTCAAGAAGGCACAAAGTGGACTATCAAGGTAAAAATATCTCGTATTTGGATGCACTCGAAGATTTTCAACGTGCGCGCCGGCGCGCACGCCTCGAAATGGTTGCGTCGTGGCTACGTGGGAAATCTTCGGAAATGCTGCAATACGACGAAATCAGGCGGAACGTTTCATTAACTGAGTCTGCTGCTGTTCACCTTGAAGATATTCCCCTGTCGGCAATCGTTGGGTCTGTGAGCCGAGAAGCCGATTTTTCGCGCCAGCTACTTCCACTCAATGAACGAGACAATATTCGCTGGGCGAAAGTAAAGCAAGCATTTGAAAGCCAAGTAGGCGTGCCGCCCATCGAAGTGTTCCAAGTTGGAGAAACATATTTCATACTGGATGGACATCATCGGGCATCCGTTGCCAGGCAAATGGGCGCATCGCACATTCAAGCATATGTTCGAAAGGTTCAATCTCCTGTGCCTTTAGCGCCGGACGATCAGATTGAGGATGTTATTCAGAAAGCGGAATACGCAAAGTTCGTCGCGAACACCGACTTGGAGAAATCTCGTCCAGACACAAACCTGCATTGCACTGTGCCTGATGGATACACAATACTACTTGAGCACATTTCAGCCCATCGGTATTTTATGGGAATAGATCAAAAACGGGAGATCGGTTACCGGGAGGCCGTCCTTCATTGGCACGACACGGTGTATTTACCGGTTGTTCAGGTCATTCGCCGTGACGATCTGATGGGTGAATTCCCAAAAAACACAGAAACTGACCTGTACCTTTGGATTATGAACCGTCGTGCTGAACTCGAAGAGAAATTGAACTGGAAGGTCGATCCCTTGATGGCGGTCAATGATTTTGTAAATCAATTTGGCAAGCGAATCAATCGCGTTTTTGCCAGGCAAATCTCTAAAATTGTTGACGCTGTCCTTCCAGACCCGCTTGACGTATCCCCCGCTCCCGGTGTTTGGCGGAAACAACATTCCGAGATTACACAAACTACGAATAATCCGCCTCAAGGAATATTCAAGAACGTGTTATCAACAATTACCGGAGACGATTCTGGGTGGGCTGTGCTAGAGTACGCCCTTCAGGTTGCAAACAAAGAAGGCTCATTTATTGGCGGTTTATATGTCACGCCGGAAAAGGCGATTCACGCAGATGCGCCTCAGGAAGAATTTCGAAACCGTTGTAAAACAGCAGCAGTTAGCGGCGAAATGGCGGTGGAACGGGGCAATATTACCCGTCTTGTCTATGAACGCTCTTTTTGGGCAGATCTGGTGGTTTTGCGATTGTCGCACCCGCCTCCGTTATTCTTCTTTGGCCGGCTGGGATCGGGATTGAGAACCCTCATTCGCCGCTGCACAACACCTCTACTCGTAGTACCTCCATCTGCGCAGCCAAATCCGCGGACTGCGCTTCTCGCATACGGCGGAGGGCCCAAAGCCGACGAAGCCTTGTTTCTGGCGGCCTATCTCGCAAACCGGTGGGGTATCGAACTTCATGTTGTTACCATTGACCGGAAAGGAATGGATGGCAATAAGCTCATTGACAGAGCTCGACTTTACTTGACTCGTCACGGAATTCCTCAGGCGCATTACCATAACTCAACAGGCAATCCAGATCAGGTTATCATCGACCAATGCGATCAAATTGGCTGCGATATGATCTTGATGGGAGGCTATGAAGGCGGTTACTTCCGGGAGTTGATGTTTGGGTCAACTGTCGACCGTGTACTGTGGAAAACCCGTTGCCCTGTCTTAATCTGTCATTAGTCGCTGATTGTCTCTTGACCGTCTTCACTACGTTTCTCTAACGCCATTCGGACCAAAACTCGCAACAAATTTGCTTGCTGAGCAAACAACTTGGCTACGTCCGTTCCTGCCGTGGGACTTCCCTGCCAAACGTGCATTCCACCAGGCGTCAATACTGTCAACCGAACTTGCCCTTCGGGGACGGGGTCTGTCTCATGCTGGTTTCTGAGTTCCCCAACCGGTATCGCCATTTGGATGCCATCGTGGATTAACGGCGTGATCGAATTGTCGTAATCTTCCCAGAGAATGATCCCGCCTTGATGATTGATATAGCGCGCGGTTCCATCCGCATAAGAGGCTAGCACGTCCGCAAGGCCCTCGTTGGGAACCTCGATCACGATACCCAGCACTTGCGACGCAATACTGGCTGAGGGCTGCTTGCCCAGTTTTCGGATGGAATGCCAGGCCCACAATTGCACCAGGCTGTCATTTGCCAATATCGTTACGGCACGTAGATATCTCAGTGCGGTTTCAGGATCGCCCGCATTGATACGGGTATAGGCCGCTGCCAATAATATCCATGGAAACCGGCTAATTTCGGTCTCTAGCCAAACTCTTGCTTCCTCGGATTGGCCTTGTTGAATACGATCTACAGCCAAAGAAAAATCATCGTCTCTTTCAGTGTTAATATTGGCTACAATAGCTTCTAGTTCCCAGTCGGAATAAAGTAAGGCCTGTGTCTGATCCATTTTTTCTCCTGGGCTGAGTATATCTAGATTGATATTCGCCTGTCAACTGCTCAAGGCCAAACTCACTGGTCATCAAATTTCGTGCCGTGCTATACTGAACCCATTATTACTGGTAAACGTATTTATAAAACGGGATTATCGAACACTATGGCATCTAATTCGACCAGCACCATACCTCCCCTTCCTCATTCGTCGAATAGAAAAACCCTCATCACATTCTATGCTATAGCGGTCGCTTTGTACTGGATGAGCTTGTATTTTTATGTGCCGACCTTGTCCGTATACGCACAGACCAAGGTTGAAAGCCTCGCACTTGTCGGAACCATTTTATCCATGTATGGCCTCTGGCAAGCCATCATACGGCTCCCGTTAGGTATTGTGACCGATGTCTTGGGGCGAAGAAGGCCTTTTATTCTTATGGGCTTCGCGCTGGCCGGCCTGGGCGCATGGCTCTTGGCGACTGCGCAAAACGGCGATCAGTTACTAGTCGGGCGCGCTGTTACTGGGTTGGCTGCCGGAACCTGGGTGCCGCTGATTGTGATTTTTAGCGGTCTTTTTCCACCAGAACAGGCTGTGCGAGCCACAGCGATACTGACTCTGGTCAACTCTTTGAGCCGAATGATCGCAACGAGTCTAACGGGGTGGTTGAATGGTTTTGGCGGTTACTCACTGGCTTTCTATGTAGCGATGGTTGCGGCAGCACTGGCAATCCTGGTGGTTTTACCGCTCCGTGAAGAGCGCGTTCCGCCCCAGCGACTTTCGCTGCCTGGAATATGGTCCGTTATTGTCCGCCCAGATGTACTGCGGCCGGCGCTTTTAGCTGCTTTGGCACAATATGTAACCTGGGCGGCGACATTAAGCTTCACGCCGATTCTGGCTGCTCAATTAGGCGCATCGGATGTCACCCAAAGCGCACTGACTAGCTTATCTATCCTCATAATATCTCTTGGGAATTCGGTCACGGCAATGTTGTCCAGACGCATGAATCTTCGCCAGCTATCTTCATTCAGTTTTGTCGCGCTGGCATTCGGTGCGCTGCTTGCCGCTTGGGCTCCGTCATTAGGCTGGTTGTTTTTGGCACAGGTTTTTGCCGGATTGGGTTCAGGAATCAGCCACCCTCTTTTGATGGGTTTGAGTATCGCTAAGGTAGATCAATCACAACGAAATACCGCGATGGGGCTTCATCAAGCGATCTATGGCTTTGGGATGTTTGCCGGCCCGTGGATCAGCGGAGCACTCGCAGAAAGAATTGGGCTCCAACCAATGTTCGCCGTCACTGGTGTGGCAGTCCTATTAATTGGAATAGCCGGATCGCAGTTCTTAGTTGTGGACAAGACCTAGCAATCATGGGATAAGAGGAGCGGAGACATGGAGAAGAAATTGAAATGGTATGATCACCTGTTAATCAACAGCTACTGGCTGGGAATCAATATTTCAACAGGCACGATCACTCCCATCCTACTGCCTTATTTGATCTTGTTGTTCATGCCGCCAGAGGAAAAAAACACCCACCTGGCGACCGTTCGGGTGATCGGGTTAGCCGTGGCGATGTTTGTGCAACCGTTGGCCGGGATGCTCTCCGATCGTTCGACCTCCAAGCTGGGTCGGCGGCGGCCATTTATTCTGGCTAGCGCGCTCTTGAGTGTGCTCTTCTTAGTTATCATTGGTATCTCCCCCCTGTTCAATGGCAAAGCCGGGATCGGCCCATGGCCATTATCTTTTTTGGTTTTGCTAATCGGCACTGTATTCATCCAGTTTTCCTCCAATCTTGGTCATGGAGCGCTTCAAGGCGTCATTCCAGATATTGTTCCAGAAGATCAGCGGGGAAGAGCATCTGGAGTGAAAGCAGTGCTAGAACTTCTTCCGGTTTTTCTGGTAATCTTCATCGGGCCGTTGGTAGACCAAGGTAAGATTCCCCTGGTGGTGGGAATCATTGCGGCGGGATTCTTGATCACCATGACCGTCACCATGTTCTTCGTCAAAGAAACACCACTCAACACCAGGCCTGAGGGTTCCATTCGTGAGCCGGTTCTTCGTCTTTTGGCATTGACAGCTATTTTTGTGACCGTTACTCAATTGGCAACCTTTGGTGTTCGTGCTGCCGGGCGGTGGGCCGATCACCTATCTGCTTCTCTCCCTCAACAGGTGCTCCTGGTGGGTTTTGTTGGCCTGGCCGCAATGGTCGGGGCGATTTTGATTGGGGTTTATGCGGGTGCATGGATTGGAATCGGCAAAGCCGCAAATACTCAAAAGGCGTTTATCTGGTGGGTTATCAATCGCCTATTGTTTTTAGCCGCCGTCGGCTCAATTCAAGGCTTTGCCCAGTTCTTCTTAAAAGATGTGTTGCACATGGAAAATGCTGCAACAATGACAACCATCTTGCTGGCGGTGGTGGCGGTATTCTTGATTCCCTCTGCAATTGGAGGCGGATATCTTGCTGACCGGATTGGCCGAAAGCGTCTTATTGGATTGTCGGGGTTGGTTGCAACCGGAGGAACGCTGCTGTTGATGTTTTCTGGTACCTTCCCATTGGTGATTATCAGTGGTTGTATAATTGGGCTGGCCACTGGAACATTCATGGCGACCAATTGGGCGCTTGGAACGGACCTGGTGCCAAAGGCTGATGCAGGAAAGTATCTTGGCATATCAAACCTGGCGGGAGCCGGTGCGGGTATCGTTGGAGCCGGAATTGGCGGGCCTTTGGCTGATTTTTTTAACCAATTTCAACCCGGGCTAGGTTACATTATAATTTTTGCGATCTATGCAGGTCTTTTCTTGCTTTCAACGCTGACCCTTGCGAAGGTGAAACTTCCAACTGCTGAGATTCAATCGGTGAGCTAATTGACAAAACGCTTGTAAATATGGACAATAGAATCACCTTGTTAAGCAGGCTCTCCACCCATGTGGAAGCAAACTGGAGTCTCTAAATGGAAAGCTCTCAGACCAATCAAGAAGCTGATAATCAGCCCTTGCTAAATCCAGACATTTCAAATGAAATATCGCGCCGGATCATCGGTAACCAGGTTGTGGTCCGCCAAGGTGGAGCTCAATCGATTGAGGCTGACCATTTGATCATTCGTCAAGGCGGTGCGGCAAAGGCAAATGCGACTCGCCTCGATGTAACCCAGGGGTTCGTAGGCTTTGTGCAAACAGATGCTGCTAGTATTACGGCTGCGAAAACGGGGGTCATGCTTGTCAAAGGCGACACCCACATGGATCAGTCTCTTAGCCAACTTTTTATCTCAAAAGGCAACGCCACGATTGATCAAAGTGCGCTAGGAGTTCTGGTTTCCAATGATGTCAAAGTCGAAAACTCATCCACCATTTTTTTGATCGCCAAGAAAGTTGAAGGAAATGTCACCACACTGTTTGGCCCACGCGAATCCTTGCTTTTTGGGGCAATCGCGGGCCTTGTGGGTGGTGTTGTATTATTAATGTCCAAGTACATGAAACGGAAAAGAAGGGGATGAAATGACCATCACAGACCCGATTTTGGCTGACCTTGGCTATGTGCTTGAAACAAATCGTGAAGTCGATTTGCTTCACTTTTACAAGAGTTTCCCTATCATTTGCAAAGCACGATTGCTCGGACTTGAAGGTGGAAGGGTCCAGGTCTTAACGCAGCCCCCAGGCTCGGTTTGCTTAGTGCGTGAAAGAAGAACAACGATCTTAAGTAATCGGCTGTTAGAAGCGGTTAAAGCTGAGATTGTCAGCTTTGATATCAAGACCGGTATTGCTAATTTGGGCGATTTTGAGTATGTGGGGTCGCGCCTGGGTGAACGAATGGTGGCACGAGTAGAACCAAAAACGCTATATGAAGTAAAGTTGGAGAAAGAAGGGCTGACCTTACGCGGAAAATTGGCTGATATTTCTATCAGCGGCATGGGAGTGTTTGTCCAATCCTCAAATGTGAAAAAGGGTGAGTTATTTATGACTCACATGGCATTGCCGGAAGGCGAAGTGACTCTTGAAGCCAAGGTGCTGGAAGTGTCACCTACCCCCGAATTTTTCCGCCTTGCGATGAAATTTACGACAAATGTTTTGGATATTGGTGTGGTCATGCGGTACATCCGGCATCGCAGGGCCGAATTATTTAGTGAAGTTCAGGATCTTTACAATCAAGCCCTATCTGCAGCATAGACATTTCTTTACAAGATCAAGGATATTTTCATGGTGGATTTCAACCTGCCGTTAATAGCAACGATTGCTATTAGCCTGACCTATTTGGCATTATTAGTGCTGGTGTTTAGAGGCGCGAGATTCGACCGAAAACTAGAGGTCTCCCTAACCGGGTTCTTGTTGACCTCATTAGTTAGTATGGTCATTTTAGGCATCCAGTACACAGAATACTCGGTCTACTTTAGGCTGGATGTTTTATATCGATTACACATCTATGGGATTGTATTATCTGCGGCTTTTTTGACTTATCTAACTGGTCATGTCGTTCGTTCAAGAAGAAAAAATGTATTGTGGTGGGTGGTGGGCGCCTTCTTGCTCGCCACATCTGGGATTATATACGAGAATCCGTTCGCTTTACCGGAACAAATTATTCGAACTTCTACATACTACATTCCCCGTGTCAACGCGGGATTGGCTCTTGCTATTGCGAGTTGGGGAGTTTTCACGACTTTCTCGTTTTTCCTCCTCATTCAGGGTTATCGGCGCACGAACCGGCCGCTTCACAGGAACCGTTACAAGTACTGGTCAATTGCTTGGGGGTTGTTTGCCGTTGGAAGCGGCCTGTGGTTATTTCAACCTTTGTTTGGCAGCCTGCTTTTGATTTCCAGTGCTGTTTTCATCGTTTATACGTCTTCCACGCTTCATTTGCCTGACCTTAGGCTTTTCGCCCGAAAGAGCGCTAGCTTTATCCTCAGCGGGATTCTGGCTGCGGTTGTGTATGGCGGGTTGATCGGATGGCTTTTCACTCAAAGGTCTGCATTTTCTGACTTCAACTTGACAGTAGCCATTGTTGGATTGGGAGCGGCCTTTGCTCTGTTGGTCAACCCACTACTGAATCTTGTCCAACAATTCATATTCCGAGTAGTCTCAGGGACCAGGCGGGATGCGAGCGGACTGCTCAATGAATACAGCAAGAATATATCGAATATACTTGATCTGGAACGTCTGTCTGAAACTGTTAAGAGCTTACTCGTTGAAGCTTTCGCAGTAGAGACAACTGCACTTTTTCTGGTAGATTATTCTGAGGATCTGACTTCCTTCCTGTTGCGTAATGCATCGGAGAGTGATTCTGAAAAAGGAAGTTCAGCATCAGGCATTCTTGCAGGGAAGTCACCTGTAGCTTTGGCGATGAGTCGCGAAAGACTGCCACTGACCCAGTACGACATTGACCTAGCGCCCCGCTACCTATCTACGGACCCTTCCGAAAGAAGCTGGTTATCTGCGCTCGGCATGGATGTTTTTATCCCAATATTTGTCCAGGACCGTTGGATTGGTCTGCTAACTCTTGGCCCGAAAAGCTCTGGGGATCGATATTTCAAGCAAGAGCTTGAAATTCTCCAATCGATAGCCGACCAAACAGCGGTGGCTCTTGAAAATGCTAAATTATATGAGAATATCGTTCAACGAAACTTGGAAAACGAACGACTAAACCAGGACCTGTCCTCAGCGAATGAGAAACTAGCGCAACTTGATCAAGCTAAATCGGATTTCATCAGCATAGCCTCTCACGAATTGCGCACCCCTCTGACCCAGATTATCGGGTACAACGACATCATTGGCGACATGGTGCAGAGTGGCTCCGTGCCGCACAGCGTCGGCATACAGATGGTTGACTCGGTTCGTAAAGCCGCTCGCCGGCTCGAGGAAATTGTAGACACCATGTTTGATGTGTCCCGGTTGGACACCAAGACTCTGGAGTTGGCCAAGTCGCCAACCTCCATCCCCCTTATCGTTGCTGGGGCCGTCGATAAGTGGAGTAAAGCGCTGGATGAGCGGAAATTATCGATCAGCGTCAAAGGTTTAAATAAACTTCCCTCCATCCAGGCCGATGGAAAGAGACTGACTCAGGTTTTTTCTAACCTAATTCAAAACGCGATCAAATCTACGCCGGATGGAGGCCAAATCCGCATCACGGGACGACAAATTGTAAGCGATGACTCGACGGCTTCTGCTCCGAGCTTTGTCGAAATTTTGGTGGCAGACACAGGGATTGGCATATCCAGCGATGATTTGGAGCGAATTTTCGAGAAATTCTATCGAGTTGGCAATGTGCTCCTCCACAGTACAGGTGACACGAAATTCAAGGGGGCAGGCCCGGGTTTGGGCCTCACTATTGCACGGGGAATTATCGAAGCCCACGGTGGTCGAATTTGGGCCGATAGCACAGGATATGACGAAAATACACTGCCCGGAGCCACGCTCCACGTGTTGTTGCCTGTGAATGGGGCAGATACCTCTGATCATGCGAGTGCAAGCGGCCAAAATGCCCCTCAATGATGCTCTTTCTTCCGGCGATCAGTCCGGGGTGACGATCGCCGGGGCAATTAACACATACCTGGACACCGTTGCTCAAGCGCGTAGCGAACATACGGCTTCAACATACAAGAATGCACTCAATGCTTTTGTGCGGTCCTTAGGCGAACACAAAGTGATTGCGCAAAACACCCCGATCACAGATCTTCGCGAAGACGCAATAGCCTGGTTTGCATCCAGTCTCAAGAGTCTTGCCCCTACTACCGAAGCGCTGTATTTGACGGCCACCGCCGGCTTTTATGAATTTCTGGCCGCGGAAAGTCTCGTGCAGGTAAACTTGCACAGACTTCGGCTATTGATCCGCCAAAGATCTCGCCGCCCAGGCGCAAGGTTGCCGCAATTTCCACGCGATTCGATCGATGACATCCTGGAAAAGATTGTTGCGCTGAAGAATGCTCCATCGGATGATGAAACCGAGCATTTGAGGAATCTGCGCGACTGTGCATTTTTGCTAACCCTCGCAGATACTGGACTGAGAGTACATGAGGCGTGCAACTTGCGGCGAGGAGACGTCGATTGGAATGAAGGGAAGGCTGTTCTGATTGGCAAGGGCAATCGCGAAGCGGTTGTGCGTTTTTCATCAAGGTCACTCGGTGCAATTAAAGATTATCTTTCCGCCCGGGCAAAGTTGGATGGAAACAGCGGGCGAGCATTAACCTCCTTGCCTCTGTTTGCTCGCCACGATCGAGGGGCAGGCCGAAAGACCAAACCCATTACTACAACCACGGGAAGGAATATCGTGTCCCAAAGGGTTGACCAATTCCTGGGCAAGGAAGCTCATGGAACGATCACGCCGCATTCTTTTCGTCACTATTTTGTTACCCGGATTCTAGTGTCATCTGGAAACTTAAAATTGGCCCAAGAGTTGGCCCGGCATAAAAGCATTGCTGTAACTCAACGTTACACCCATCTAACCGACGACGAATTGGACAAAGGGTATTGGGATGCCATTGAGGAATAAGCATTCTTAAGTAACTACGAAGCGTAAAGGAAGAGAACGTCATTCTTGAACATCAGACTGAGTTATCACGATTTTTCTTCTCAATTTAGTTGCCGTTAACTGAAAAATTACTATATAATCATTAAGATTTGACTTTACTAACGAGGAGAAAACAGCCAAGACAATGAAGACTTCCATTTGGAACATTCTGTCGATTCTTCTAATCTTGGGCATTGTCGTTATAGCGGGGATTACATTCTTGCTGCTTGCCAATCCAACCAGCCCACTCAACCCCTACCCGCTTCCGACTATGCCTCCGTCCATCATTATTCCAACAGCCACCGAGACCCCGCTCCGGTTGCCACCAACATGGACACCCACAGGAGATATTCCGCAAGTTGGCGTTGAGCCTACGCGCCGGCCTACCTCGACAATCATCCCGACAAACACATTGTTCGTTTTGCCCTCCTTCACCCCACTGCCCATCATTCCGACGAACACACGCATCCCACTAAGCGGTCAGTGTAAGCTCGTCACCCAATCTCCAATTGACGGAACGGTCTATCAACCGGGCACAGCCTTTACAGCTCGTTGGACTGTCCGCAACTCTGGGGATGGAGCTTGGGATACCGAAAACACCGATATCCGCTTCATGGCCGGCGATCCGATGCATACTGGCGCGAATGCGGTTGACCTAGCTGCGTCGGTTCCTTTGGACGCCACATTAGAGGTGATTGTCGAGATGGTCGCCCCAGATGCGCCAGGCTATCATATTACGTATTGGTCGGTGCAAGAGGGTGGCGTCACTCTGTGCTCATTCTACGTGGAAATATTAGTCAAAAAATAATCCTTCACTGCTAAAGATCGCTAATAAGCACTTCGTGACATGACGGCCCCAAAAAGGCCAGGACTCATTGAGGTGCTTATTTATTGTGGGTTGGCTTTCAGCGGTCGCAGATGAGTAATGATAAAATCATGCCCGTAATTAACTTCTAGATCGAGGAATTTCATGCAAAGACCGGATCTTTCTACAGTAGAACCTCTAATTCGCCAATATATCGAATACCTTGAAAATCAGCTTGGCGCCCGGCGCTCGAATAAGCTGGAGACTGAGGCAGACATTGAAAAATTGAGTGAAGCCTTGCCCGCGGAACCCGAAACCACTTTTGGTCTGTTAACCATCAGTAATCGGGGTATTGTAAAGCGGACATTGAGACATTTTTATCATCGGCAACACAGGGGAGGAATGGGGGTTTATGACGTCGATATAGCCGCCCCTGATTTTCCTTATTTGCTTGGAATGAGCAATGAAAATCGCTCGCTGTTGCTTTTTACGAACCGTGCCAGAGCATATCGCTTCAACTTTCAAAACCTGGAAGCCTCACCCATTCGTTCCAAAGGAATCGCAGCTTTTGATCGCTTGCCATTGGAAGAAAACGAGTCTATCGTAGCCATACTTCCCGAGCAGGCTCGTGGGTATATTGCATTCCTGTCCCAATCTGGCAAGGTTCGCTGCCTCAGGCATCACTTGTTTGGGGAGCATATGCGACCGGGGACGCCTGTCTACAACTTTGGTGAATTTGGGCCGTTAGCATCAGCCTGTTGGACTTCAGGAGACTCGGATTTATTCATAATCAGCCGAGCCGGCATGGGGATTCGATTTAGCGAAAAGGCAATCGCGCCTCAGGGCGAACTCGGTCTCCGATTATCAACTGAGGATAACGCTGTTGGGATCACCTCAGTCGATCAGGAAAGCGAGGTAGTCATCCTTGCGGCGGATGGGAAGGGTACTATTCGTCAGATGACAGGATTTGCCCCCAACAAGAGTCCAGGCGGGAGTGGAAAAATTGCGATGAAGAGCAACGCCATCATTGGCGCTGCTGCGATCCGGCCAGAGGATGACCTGTTTATCATTTCCCGGCAATCCAAAATCATCCGCTTCAAAGCCGATGAAATCCCCTCAACAGATGGCGTTGTTCAGGGAGTCAATTGCATGGCGTTGAGACAGGACGACATCACCGCATTCCTCGTTTGTTCTCTATCGGTAGCATAGGAATGCCCACATATTCCCTACCCTATCATACTGATGAACTTAAGGTGCATTTACCGGACACTTTGTCAACGGATCTGATCCTTCCGGCACACACCCCCTCACCTTCAAACCCTTTAGAATTAGTTCGACAAGCTCTGTCTACGCCCGTGGGATTCGAGTGGAGTTCAGTGGCGAGTAACGATACGGTTGCAATTGCAATAAACGACAAAACGCGGCCTGTTCCACATGAAGTAATTCTTCCGCCTCTATTGGAGAAACTTCACGCGCTGGGTATTCCAGATGAAAACATTGTGTTTTGGATAGCTACCGGAACGCATCTTCCACTGAAGGCCGAAGAATTACCGCGTATTCTGCCTCGAGAAATAATTGAGCGTTACGCGATCCGCTCCCATGATATTCGCGATGAGAGTGCCCTGGTGTTTTTAGGAAAGACCAGTTATGGAACAGATGCGTGGGTGAACCGTTCCTATTATGAGGCCGATTTAAAAATAGCCGTGGGAAACATCGAGCCCCATCATTTTGCCGGCTTTTCAGGTGGGATGAAGACGGCTGCGATTGGCCTGGGTGGGCGCGAGACCATCAACCATAATCACGCCATGCTCTCCCATCCCGACGCCTGGATAGGTCGCTACGAGAACAATCCGTTGCGCCAAGATATTGAGGAGATTGGCCAGTTAATCGGCGTGCAGGTGGCAGTCAACGTCATCCTGAACCAGGACAGAGATGTTGCGCGAGTATTATGCGGACTGCCCCGAGCAGTAATGGAGGCGGGAATTCCTTTTGCGCAACAAATCTGTGCTGTTCAAGCCAGCGCCGATTACGGCCTGGTTATTGCCTCGGCGGGTGGAAGACCGAAAGACATCAACTTTTATCAAGCCCAAAAAGCGCTTACGCACGCATCCACATTTGCTCGCCTTGGAGCACCTATCTTGCTGATAGCCGCCTGTCCTGAAGGTAGTGGAAACGCGGCTTATGAAACCTTAATGGGGCAATTAACATCATGCCAGGGAATATTCGATTATTTCGAATCGCACCCGTTTCAAGTTGGTCCTCACAAAGCTCTTCAGGTAGCCCGAATATTGCAACGAAACCCTGTCACGCTGGTTTCGTCCATGGCCGACGAACTGGTCCAAAAATTGCTACTAACTCCAGCGAGATCTCTTCAAGCCACCACGGATATTCTTGCCGGCCAATTAGGACCTTCTGATAAAGTTGCAATACTTCCACACGCCACAACAACCCTGCGGATTTGATTGCGGCAAACAACAACTAGAACTGGAATTATGGGTTAGAATATACATAATACACTCTTGAAATTAACGGAGATGCTATGGATAATCCATCACGCACACCGGGTAAGACAACAATCGCTCCGGAAGTACTACTGGCTATTGCTCGGTTGAATGTCCTTTCTGTACCTGGCGTCAGTCACTTGAGCACCACACCGGGAGATGTAAATCAGTTGATTACCCGAGGAACCAACGAAGGCGTCCGGGTTCAGGTTGACAGCGGCGTTGTTTACGCGGATGTATATGTGGTCATGAATGCGGATGTGAATGTCCGCGAAGTTAGTCGAGCCATCCAGGCTCGTGTCGCCAGGGCTATTTCAGAAATGGTGGGCATGGAAGTCGGTAAGGTAAATGTCCACGTGGAAGATATCGCCTATCCTGTTAATAATAAATCCTAACGATAATCAATATGAAATTTCGCACCAAGGCTCGCGGTATTGCCTTGCAAGTACTTTATGAAATAGATTTAACGGGTCACGTGCCCATGATCGCTCTTGACGAGCGATTGATGGACGAACCTATGGAAGACGGTCTGGCTGATTTTGCACGCCAGATTGTTTTAGGAATATTGCCGATTTCTGGCAAGCTAGACGACCTGATCGCTCAACATGCGCCAGAGTGGCCTATGGATCAGGTCGCGGTGGTTGATCGAAATATATTGCGGATTGCTTTATGGGAGTTTGCTGTTGCGGGCTGCACCCCAATTAAGGTAGCAATTAATGAAGCCATCGAATTGGCAAAATTTTTCGGGTCTGAAAGCACGCCTCGTTTTGTGAATGGTGTGCTCGGCAGCCTTGCAGCCCGCCAAAACGAGCTTAAGCAAGAATTTTCCGGGCAGAGAAACAGCGATACCCCGCCAGAACAACTATAACAACCTTACATCCCTCTCGAGGTCAGTCATGCCAGTTCCCTCATACCGCCCTCATCGTCCGATCTTGATCACAGTTGTTCTAATCCTTCTGGCATCAATGGTCCTCTCAGCTTGTGGCCAGGTTCCGAATCCCTCGACCGACGTCGGTCAGCCGGCGGTGATTGGTACGGGCAAGGTGGATGAAAACCTTGTGGCGGTCCAATTCCACGTGGAATTACCCGCTGCTCTGGCTGATAAAGAGACACTCTATTTGGATATCGTCGACGAAGTGACCGGACTGGCACTGAACGCAAACAGATTTGAACTTGAAGCGGATGATGATACCCATTATTCTGCCCAGATTGCCCTTCCACCGAATTCTGTTACGAAGTACCGATATGTGAAGGAAGGTAAAACCACCGCGATCGAATATACCAGCCAGAAGCGGCAAGTGCGGTACCGCATGTATTATGCTGAATCTCCTGGAGAAGTGAATGACAAAATTAGCGCATGGAACGATCTTCCATTCACAGGTTCGCACGGCCGCATCATTGGTCAAGTTGTTTTAGAAGGCGAAAATCATTTTGCAGCAGGAAGTTTGGTTTCTGTTGGCGGTCAACAGACCTACACCGCAGCCGACGGCTCATTTTTTGTCGACCTACTACCCGTAGGAACACACAACCTGGTAGTTTATAGTCCAGATGGAAGTCATCAGACCTTCCAGCAGGGGGCGCTGGTTGCCGCCGAATCGACCACCCCGGCAATTATTCGGGTAACGTCTAGCAAGTTTGTAAATATCACCTTCCACGTCAACCCGCCCGAAGGTAGCCCAACCGGAATCCCTATTCGATTGGTTGGAAACACCCTAGGTTTAGGAAATTCCCTGGGCGACTTGCGTGGTGGGCTAAGCACGGTTGCGAATCGCGCTCCTCAACTTGTGTATTCCGAAGATGGGAGTTATTCGATTCGTTTACAACTGCCAGTAGGATTCGAAATTCAATATAAATACTCCTTGGGTGATGGCTTTTGGAATGCTGAATTGTTTACCGACGGTCGTCCCCGTTTGCGGCGTTTGATCGTTCCCGACCGTGACACAACTATCCGCGATCAAATCGAATCTTGGAATACTCCTGGTCTCGCGCCTATCACGTTCCTCGTTGCGACTCCATCCAATACTCCATTGACTGACCAGATCAGTATTCAGTTCAATCCTTATGGATGGACGGAACCAATTCCGATGTGGCCGATTGGGGACGGCAAATGGGCTTATATCCTCTATAGCCCTTTGAACTTTATCGGGGAAACCGGATATCGTTTCTGCAGAAATGAACAATGTGGAATAGCTGATAACGCGGAAACCACCGGCCCTGATGGGCGTGCTCCAACTTTTTCTCCATCCGGTGAAGCTCAACTCATTGAAGTCTCCATCGCAAAATGGATGTGGGTCGGGGAAGAAACCGCGCCAATCACTGTTCCGTCTTATGAAATAGCCCCCAAACCCGATTATTTCTCTGCCGGAATTGAGCTGGTAGCAGATTACCACCCATCCTGGCAACCTTACTTGGCAAAGTCCTTTTTAAGGCTGAAACAGATAGAATCGGAGTGGGTGATCTTGTCTCCGACCTGGCATTGGCTGAGTTCAAATCCTCCGGCCTTAGCGCCTGTTTCAGGGTTAGATCCATCCTGGCAGGACCTGTCGCAATCCATACGTTTAGCTCAAGCTGCCGGCTTGAAAGTGGCTGTTCGCCCCACAACAGCATTCTCCATACCTGCCTCGGCGTGGTGGTCCGAAGCTGAACTCAACGATGGTTGGTGGCAGACTTGGTTTGACCGGTACCGTTTGTTGATTCTGAATGCCGCGGATACAGCCCAACAAACTGGGGCAGATGCTCTAGTTTTGGGGGACGAGAATTTGCTGCCCAGCCTGCCGGGTGGGAAGATCGGCGATCAAAGTAGCGCGCCATTTGATGCCCAGCAACGCTGGGAATACCTTCTTGAAGAGATTCGCCAACGATATTCTGGCAACATCATTTGGCGATCTACTGGTTTGGGCCAGGACCAGATACCCGTTCTAGCCTCCCAGATGGATGGCTTGTTTGTGGTATGCAACCAGAAGCTCAGTGATTCTGAAAACATAACGCCGGATGAACTTGAGCAAGCCTGGACAAACTACTTAGAAAACGAACTCCGAATCGTTCGCGACCAGCTCGACAAGCCGGTGTGGGTCGGTTTGGCTTATCCATCCGTGGATCGCTCTGCGTCTGGCTGTGTAAAGACCGGTGAGAACTGCATACCCGGAAATGTATTTGCGCAAGCCGGGTTGGATATCCCTGGCACAAACTTAGATCTGGTAGAGCAAGCCGAAATTTATAACGCTGCCTTCCGGGCTATCAACAAGAACGACTGGGTGTCTGGAATATTCTCGTCTGGATACTACCCGCCAGTGGCTCTGCAAGATAAGTCAATATCTGTGTCGGGAAAACCGGCGGAGGACGTAATCTGGTATTGGTTTGACCAATTCATGAAGTAACCCTAAGGAGTTAACATGCAGAACATTGGGATGCCTGGTGATTACACCCTTGAGCATCACGGACTGTACAACCTTAGAACTGTTTATTGGAATCAAACACCATCCGCGCTCGTTGAACAAATTATTTTGCGCCAGGAAGCTACTATGTCCAGCACTGGCGCTGTTGTAGTGAATACGGGGAAGCATACCGGTCGCTCGCCGAACGATAAATTTATTATTCAATATACCCCTATTGATCAAGAGATCTGGTGGGGTAAAGTTAACCAACCCATGACTCCGGAGAGCTTTCAATTGCTATTCCAGAAGATGCGCGCTTACCTTCAAGGTAAGGATATCTTTGTCCAAGATCTACAAGCAGGTGCACACCCAAGACATAAAACCCCTATTCGTGTTATCACCGAGAAAGCATGGGCAGCATTGTTTGCCCATGATCTGTTTGTGCGCATCCCATCTGAACGACTAGGAAAGCATAAGCCCGAATTCACTGTTATCCATTGCCCGGAATTTTTTGCCAACCCAGAAGAAGATGGAACAAATTCAGGGACTCTGGTGGCGCTAGATTTTGCTCGGCGAACTGTATTGATTGCTGGCACCAGTTATGCAGGCGAAATCAAGAAATCGATATTCACCGCCATGAACTATCTTTTCCCTAGACAAGGTATTCTGTCCATGCACTGTTCTGCGAATGTCGGTGCTTCCGGGGATGTAGCTCTTTTCTTTGGCCTTTCTGGGACTGGGAAAACAACATTATCATCTGATCCAGGTCGCAGACTGATCGGTGATGATGAACACGGTTGGTCTAAGGATGGAATTTTCAACTTTGAGGGCGGGTGTTATGCAAAAACCATTCACCTCAGGCCCGAACTCGAGCCGTTAATTTGGGAAGCTACGCACCGCTTTGGCACAGTGTTGGAAAACGTATCTTGCGATCCATTGACGCGTGAATTGGACTTTGATGACGATCACCATACAGAGAATACTCGTGGCGCCTATCCGATTCATTATGTCCCCAACCATGTTCCAGAAGGTCATGCCGGGCATCCCTCCAACGTTTTCTTCCTGGCGGCGGATGCATTTGGGGTATTGCCACCCATCGCTCGATTGACCTATGAACAAACCATGTACTATTTCCTTTCTGGCTATACATCCAAATTAGCCGGAACAGAGACGGGTTTAGGGACGGAGCCGCAGGCTACTTTTTCAACGTGTTTTGGGGCTCCTTTCTTGCCCCTTCACCCTCATGTGTATGCCGATTTGTTAGGCAAGGCGATTGCAAAACATAATGTTCGGGTGTGGCTGGTTAACACCGGTTGGACTGGAGGGCCGTATGGCGTGGGACATCGAATTCGATTGCCACACACTCGCGCGATGATCCGAGCGGCCTTAGCAGGAGAATTGGAGCAGACTCCCATGCGGCTGGATGAATTGTTTGGGTTATATGTTCCAACCAGTTGCCCTGACGTACCCGCCTCAGTTTTAGATCCGATCACGACATGGCCAGACCCTGCGGGGTATCAGCAACAGGCAGAGCAGCTAATCTCCCGGTTCACAAAGAATTTCGAGCAATTTGCCCAAAGTGTTCCACCGGAGATATCATTTGCTGGCCCGAAGTTATCAAGTAAATAATTGGGTCAAAAAGGCCTGAACAGAAGGAGTGCCGCGGCAATAACCAGGAATGGCGCGTAGGGTAGCGCGGTGAATGGTTTATACCGTTTCAATAAGACCATTCCTAACAAGAACAAAGCGCTAACCACACCTCCTAGAAGGATGGCACTCAGCAGGCAGGCCGTAATACCTGGCCAGCCAAGGATCAAACCTAATACGGCGCTCAGGTTAACGTCTCCAAAACCCAAAGCTACCTCTTCTACTTGCTGGCCTCGGAGTCTGGCCATTAACCGGCCAAATAAATCTCCCAACAAGTATAGTCCTAACATAATAGCGAACCCTGCGGCGCCCCCGATGAGCGTAGGGATCCAGCCATGAAGCGTAACACCCAGCGCTAGGCCAAACACTGCGCCAGCCAGGCTGACCACATGCAGAATCAAGCGGTGCTCAACATCAATGACTACGACAAGGCCCAGATAAATCAACAAACCCATAGCCCACCACGATGACATCCTTACAGGCGGCGATACCCATAAGAGGACGCCAAGGGCAATGTAACTTACTATAACAATCCAGGTTCGGATGCTTCTGCGTTTACCACATTTCTCACATCCGCGCAAAAAAATGTAATCACCCAGGCTTTGTTTCAGGCCACATTGCAGGCAGATAGGAGTGGAGATTTTTCGGTCAACGGGGAGTACGTCAGCAAGGTAATTGATCAGCCACCCGGCAAGCGTTCCAATTCCAATCCACATTATCAGCCCCAAAATGTCCATGCAACACCTCATCATCTAGATTGTTACTAATTTCCCACTTCTGGGGAGTTACCGTAATGTACCAAGTATAAACCAATTCACTACGTTACTACTCAGCCAGAGGTGGAAGAA
>CAZMMI010000042.1:0-19736 GCA_964567255.1 uncultured Anaerolinea sp. | reverse complement strand
CCCAGCACAGGTAGTCCTGTCATATTGCCGGTGCTTAGCTGGGGGAGGGTCAGAAGGGGTGGGGTTGGACTCAACGGTATAAGGAAGATTCTATGAAGTGGCGAACCTATCTCGTCAACGCCTTGGCCAAAGCCACCGCCCGGCTGGCGTCCGCCGCGTACCCATCCGCGCCAATCTGGCTGGCATAGGCATCCGTCACCGGCGCGCCGCCGATCATGATTTTCACCTTGTCACGCAGCCCGGCTTCTTCCAAAGCGGCCACGGTCGATTTCATGTTCACCATCGTGGTGGTCAGCAGCGCCGACATCGCTACCACGTCCGGAGTGTGCTCCTGGGTTGCCGCCACGAACTTCTCGGCAGGCACATCCGAGCCCAGGTCCACTACCTGGAAGCCCGCGCCCTCCAGCATCAACCCCACCAGATTCTTGCCAATGTCGTGCAAATCACCCTTCACCGTGCCGATGATGATCTTGCCAGCGGCGCCCACCTCGCCCGAACCCAGGTGCGGCTTGAGGATCGCCATAGCGCTCTTCATGGCCCGCGCAGCGATCAGCATTTCGGGCACGAAGAACTCGCCCTCCTCAAACAGGCGACCCACTTCGCCCATTCCGGCGATCAACCCTTCGTTGAGGATGGCCGAGGGGTTTACGCCTTCTGCCAGCGCGGCGTCCACTTCCGCCTGGATCCCTTTATTGTCACCATTGACAACACAATCATAAATTGCTTTGATCCGCTCTTCCATTGCCCTTCTCCTTATCGACCGAAGAAAATGATTACTCTTTGAGGTACATGCCTTCCACAAATTGGGGTGTAAATTCTGCGGTTGTGGTCAATTCCACATATTCAACATTCGCTGCGATCTGTCGGGCTTCTTCCCGCTTGCGGCGCGAGAGGAGTAAGTGCCGCGCCCCCACTCCCGCCGCGTTTCCCACCTGGTGATAACGTTCCAGCGGCAGCCGGGGGAACATTCCCACCTTCAACGCGCTGGGCAAATCCAGGTAAGTGCCGAATGCTCCCGCTATTATAAAGTCATCCACCTCATTCGGGGAGATGTTTGCTTCTGCCAGCAAGATGTCCAAACCGGCGCGGATGGCGCCCTTGGCCAGTTGGATTTCGTTCACATCCTTGCGCGTGACCACAATGTCGCGCCCGTGCCCGGTCGAAGATGCCGGAGCCAGCAGAAACTCGGCCTTGCCGTTGGTCGAGCGCACCCTCCCGTCCCTGGCGTTCAACACCCCGCGCTCATCCAGCAGCCCCTCGGACAGCATCTCCGCCACCGCGTTGAGGATGCCCGACCCACAAATGCCCACTGCGGGCAATCCGCCAATGGTCACCGGGCGTGCGCCCTCACTATCTATGCGCACGCGCTCGATGGCTCCCGGCCCGGCCCGCATCCCGTCGCGGATGTGAGCCCCTTCAAAGGCCGGGCCTGAAGCACACGAGCAAGATAGCACCCGTCCCTTGCGAATCAAACTGATCTCCGTGTTGGTACCGATATCCACCACCAGTGTGGTGTGCCCATCCACGTACGATTGAGTAGCCAGCAGCGCCGCCACATGATCGGCCCCCACATACCCGGCGATGTTCGGCGGCAGGTACACATTTGCGCCCGGAGCAGCCGCCAGCCCCACCTCTGCGGCAGGGAAAACCAGCGCCGCGTCCGTCACCGGAACGTAAGGCGCACTGCCCAGTTGTTCCACCGGCAGCCCACAGAACAGGTGGTGCATGGCCGTGTTCCCCACCGCCACAATCTCCACAATCTGCTCAATACAGCCGTTTTCTTTCCCGCACAACTCTGCCGCGCCTTGATTGATCGCCTCGACCAGCCGCGTTTGCAGCAGCTTGCGGTTTTCAGCGCTCTTGTTCGCATACGCGATGCGGCTGACCACATCGTCGCCAAAGACAATTTGCGGGTTCATCACCCCCGCCTGCCCCAGCACCGACCCGCTCTCCAGTTCCACCAGGAACAAGGCCAGCTTGGTCGAACCCATATCTACCGCCAGACCCAACAACGGCGCGCCCACCGGCAGCACCGCCGCCAACTCGCTAAAATCGCCGTTAGGGCGCAATGCCAGACGCGCCTGCCAGTTCCCGGCGCGTAGACGCAACGAAAGCGCCTCCAGCAGTTTTGGCCCAGCTTGCAGCGGCATAAAACCCTGCCGAGCCAGTTCTTCATTCACCCGGGCCGTATCGGAGCGCAAATCATCCAGCGCGGGCGGTTCGAGGCGAATGTCTACGCCGCGCACAGCCGGGTCGATTTCCACCTGGCCCTCGCGCCCCGTTACCTGCATCTGCTGCCCGCCCAGCAGCGATTCTCGCGGAATCTCCACGCGCACATTCCCTAGCGGCACCGTCTGGCAGGCCAGCCTGAACCCGGCCTCCATCTGCTCGCGACCCAATTCTTCCACCTCGGTCGCCCCGGGTGGCGTAACTTTGCCATCCACCACCCGCACCCGGCAGGCGGCACAAATCCCGATCCCGCCGCAGGAAGCCACCATCTCAATGCCTGCCTTTTGGGCGGCTTCCAGCAGATTCGTGCCCGCATCCACCTCCACCCGGCGGCCCGCCGGTTGCAAGGTCACGGTCAGGCGTTGACTCATTAGCCCTTCACAACCTGGGCAATGGCCCGCAGATGGCTCGGCGAAGTGCCGCAGCACCCACCTACCAGGTTCGCGCCTGCCGCCAGCCAGGACCTGGCCTGTTCTCCCATCAGTTCCGGCGTCACCGAGTAATACAGACTACCATCCAGATTGGTCAGTGGAAGCCCCGCGTTCGGCTTGAACCACACCGGCAGATCCGTCAGCGCGCGCACCTCTTGCAGCACCTTGAAATTTTCGTCCACACTGCGCCCGCAGTTGATTCCCACAGCCGCCACGCCCATTTCTGCGAACACCTGCACCATTTGGGCAGGCTTGACGCCCATCATGGTGCGCGTTCCACGGTCATAGCTAAACGACACCACCACCGGCAAATCGGTGGCAAAACGCACGCCGCGCAGCGCCGCCCTGGCCTCGATAAGATCAAACTGCGTTTCGATCACCAGCACGTCCACCCCATTTTCGGCGAGCAGATGCGCCTGGGCCGCATACTCGGCTTGAGCGTCCGCTTCTGCCAGCGATCCCAACGGTTCGACCATTTCGCCCAAAGGCCCCAGCGACCCGCCCACCATCACGCCGGCCTCTGCTGCTGCCTGGCGCGCCAGCGCCACCGCCCGGCGGTTGGTTTCCTCGAAGCGCTCCTCCAATCCGGCATGGCCCAGATGAATGCGGCTGCTGCCAAAAGTGTTGGTCAAGATCAGGTCGGAACCTGCTTCCACGAAGTCGCGATGCAGGGCCAGCACCGCCTCGGGGTTGTCCATTACCCAAAAATCGGAGGGAGTGCCCACCGGCAGCCCGCGAGTCTGTAAATTCGTCCCGGTCGCGCCGTCCAGCACCAGAGGTTTTCCGGATTGTAATCGTTCGAGAAAGAGGGATTTTGCCATCGCCAGCTCCGTCATCAAGTTTTTTTGCGATCAAAAGGGGTATTCAGAAAGTATACCAGATGAAGAGAATTTTCATCTCGCTTTGAAAGTGCCATCCACGAATGGAGGAACGAATAAACGAATGCCAAAAATCCGTTTAATCGTTCCTGTTCGTGGATGGCTTCTCTTCGTAGCGCGGGAATCCATTCCCGCGATCTGGTTGGGAGTGTAAGCCGGGTTTGGAAAACCCCAGCTTACGGACTGAAAAGTGCCATCCACGAATGACGGAACGAATAAACGAATGCCAAAAATCCGTTTAATCGTTCCTGTTCGTGGATGGCTTCTCTTCGTAGCGCGGGAATCCCTTCCCGCGATCTGAATAGAAGAAGAGGCCGGGTTTGAAAAACCGGCCTCCAGCCTACGTCCTAGAAATTCACCACCGGCAGCCGCTCGCGGATGGTCGCGATGGCCTCTTCGGGATAATCATAATTTTCCAACTGTCCCGAAGTGTACTTGTTGTACGAGAACAGGTCAAAGTGCCCGTGTCCAGATAGGTTGAACAGAATCACCTTCTTCTCGCCCGTTTCTTTGGCCTTCAAGGCTTCGTCAATCGCGGCACGGATGGCGTGCGATGACTCCGGCGCGGGCAAAATGCCCTCATTGCGCGCAAAGAGTTGGGCTGCTTCGAATACCTCCAACTGCCCCACCGCGGTCGCCTCGATCAAACCCGCGTCGTACAGCGAGCACAGTGTTGGGGCCATGCCATGATAGCGCAGGCCGCCCGCGTGGATCGCCGCCGGGATAAAATCATGCCCCAGCGTGTGCATTTTGACAATAGGCGCCATCTTGGCTGTGTCGCCGTAGTCGAAGGCGTAGACACCGCGAGTCAGCGAAGGTGTTGCCGTCGGCTCCACTGCCAGCAGCCGCGTGCGCTGCCCGTTTTTCAGATTCTCGCGCAAGAAGGGCGTGGCAATCCCTGCAAAATTCGAACCACCGCCCACGCAGCCGATCACCACGTCCGGATACTCGCCTGCCATATCCATTTGCTTGAGCGACTCTTCACCGATCACGCTCTGGTGCAGCAGCACATGATGAAGCACCGAGCCCAGCGAATAATGCTTTTTGCCGCCAGAGGTGGCTGCCACCTCTACTGCCTCTGAGATGGCGATACCTAGCGAGCCGGGGCTGTCCGGGTCCTGCGCCAAAATCGAACGACCTGAATTGGTCAGGTTGGTGGGGCTGGCGAACACCTGAGCGCCGAAGGTTTCCATCATGAAACGCCGGTAAGGCTTCTGATCATACGAAACACGCACCATGTACACTTCCAAAGCCAGGTCGTAGAACCCGCAAGCCATCGACAATGCCGAGCCCCACTGCCCTGCTCCGGTCTCGGTAGTCAGGGCATGTGTGCCTGAAACTTTGTTGTAATAAGCCTGTGGGATGGCTGTGTTGGCTTTGTGGCTGCCCACCGGCGACGCGCCTTCATACTTGTAGTAGATATGCGCGGGGGTACCCAGCGCTTTTTCCAGCCGCCGGGCGCGCAGCAAGGGCGTAGGTCGGTACAGTTTATAGGCTTCCATGACCTCTTCCGGAATCTGGATATAGCGATCCATGCTGATCTCCTGCATGATCAGCTCCATCGGGAACAATACCGAAAGGAAATCCGGGGTCACCGGCTCCTTGGTGGCCGGGTTCAACACAGGCGCCGGGGGGATGTTGCTGTCGGCGTTGATGTTGTACCAGAACTTCGGAATATCGGACTCACCTAGCTCAAAACGAATTCTCTCAGACATGGCTTCCTCCTTGGGATGATTGCGCGTTCGGCTGTCTGCCTCCGGCAGGTTGGATAAGAACGAACTGCTCTATCCGCTCACCGCGGTTAGATATCACACATGCTAAACAACCAGGGGCGTCGGGCCCAACACCTCGCCTGCCCGCAGGCCCATGCGCTCCTGCACAAGTTCCAGCGTCTCTTGGGAGATGGCCCTGGCTCGCGCCGTACCCTCGCGCAGAATTTCAATGACCCGTCCGGGCTGCGCGGCGATTTCCGCGCGGCGCTCGCGCAAAGGGGCCAGAGTCGCGTTTAGCGCAGCAGCCAGCCGCCGCTTCACTTCCACATCGCCCACTTTGCCCAGCTCATAGCGCTCCTTCAATTCTTCCACCTCAGCCCCGTTGGCATTGAACAGGTCGTGGTAAACAAACACCGGGTTGCCCTCGATATGCCCTGGATCGGTGGGATGGATGCGGGTCGGGTCGGTGTACATGCTCATCACCTTGCGGGTGGTCTCCTCGGCGCTGTCACGGATGAAAATCGCATTGCCATACGAGGTGTGCATGGTGCGGTTGTCGATTCCCGGCAAGCGCGGCATTACCGAAAGCATCCCCTCCGGCTCCGGAAAGGTCGGCCCGTAGAGTTGATTGAAGCGGCGAGCCACCTCGCGGCATAATTCGATGTGCGGCAGTTGATCCTCGCCCACCGGCACCCGGTTGGCTTTATAGGCCAGGATGTCGGCGGTTTGCAGTACCGGGTAGGCCAGCAGTCCCGTCGAGGGTTGCAAATTGAGCTGCTGGACCTGTTCTTTATAGGTCGGCACCCGTTCGAGGCGCGAGACGGTCACCAGATTATTGAGCAGCACCGCCAGTTGAGCGTGGGCAGGCAGCGCCGACTGCAGCGCAATGCACGCGCGCTGCGGATCAATCCCCGCCGCCAGCCAATCGAAGACAATCTCCAGCGTGTTGGCTCGCACCTGGTCGGGGTGCCCATAATCGGTCGTCAGCACATGCAGGTCAGCCACCAGGAAAACGCAGGCGTGGCTGTCCTGGAGGGCGACCCAATTGGTCAGCGTCCCAACCAGATGCCCAATGTGGCGCGGTCCGGTAGGGCGATGCCCGGTTAAAACGATGGGTTTTGCTTTCATATCGACCTCCAGCGCATTAAACAAAAAACGCGTTCCATCCCTCCTGGGACGAACGCGTAGTCCGTGGTGCCACCCAACTTAGGCCGCTTAACAAAAAATCCCGTTGTGATGCACAACAGGACCCAAGCCAGCCTCACTCTTTCGGGTACGGCGGTCAGACCGCGATACCCTTTACCTTGATAACGGTGGCAACTCCGGCGCGGGCTACTGGGTCTTACGACCGTTCTCCCTGCAACTCCAAGGTCCATTCAGCGCTGCGGTTCGGGCAGGTTTTCACCTTTCACCTGCTCTCTGAGCCGTCTTTGCGGCGCCTACTCGCCCTCTTCAACGTTTTTATATGCTCAATTTTGAATGATTATAAGAGAATCCCCACCCTTGTCAAGGGTTCTTGGGCAACCATTGTCTGATCAACTCGGCGTGCTCTTCCTCGTGCCCCCAGGTATCCTGCTCGATCCACTGCCACAGAGGTTTTTTGCCCAGCGCCGGGTGCAAATTGGACCGGTTCAACTCCTCATCGTTGAATTCCTTCACCCGCCGCAGAATCTGCCGGTGCAGCCCCTCCGAATCCGCCCAGGCCAGCTCCCAGAGGCGATCCTTGCCTTGCTCGTGCCAGCGGCGATTGTTCTCCTGCACTTCCTCTTCGCTGTTCACCGTCTTGACCGTTCCACCCTGGCGCACATTGAACAGCATCGTCACCAGGTGCGCCTGCCAATAGTTCATGTGCACCAGCACGTCTTTCAACGTCCATTCACCGCAAGCGCCGGGTTCATCCCGGCGCTCAACGGGAACGGATTCGAGTAAATCCACCCAGGCCTTGCGGCCCGCTTCTACCTTACTCAATACTTCGGTTAATTTCATCCACTGCCTCGATTTCCGGCTGAACTACCGCGGCCTTCCTGCCCAACTGCGGTTTGAAAATCGCCAGGCTTTCCAACAACTTCGCCGAACCGCGGGTGCGCTTCACCCACATGATGGTCAGCCAGCAACCCAGAGCAATAGCCAGCAGACCGATCACGCCCGCTTCGGGGCCGAAGGCGCCGCCGGTCATCCAATCCGGGCCGCCCTGCTCAATACCAATGAAGGTTGCGCCCGCCTGGGTTCCACTCACCGGGAAGCCAAACACGTTGCCCTGGAAGAAGTTCCAGGTGATATGCAGCCCAATGGGAATGGCCAATTCGCCGGTCAGGATGAAGCCCAGCCCCAGGAACAACCCCGCCACGATCAGGTTAATCGTGCTAATGGCGGAAGTGTTCGGGTTACCCAGGTGCAGCAGGCCAAACACCGATGAGGACAGGATGTAGCCGATGAGCAAGGCCACTTTGGGGCCAATGGATTTCCAGTTGAAGCCTTCGGCCAGGTTGCGCAGTTGGTACCCGCGCGATAAAAGCTCTTCTTGAATACCCACAATAATGAATTGCACCATTGCCAGGCCAATGCCCGCCGCAAACGGCAGCGTGTTCCCTGGTTTTAAAACATCGGTCACTTTCACCCAACCCAAGGCCAGTTCCACCAGGAAGATGAACACCATGCATACCGCGCCCAGGCCCAAGCCAAAGCCGAAATCGGCCCACCACTGCTTGTTCATGTGGAAGCCAAAATCGCTGAACTTGCGCCGGTCCAGCAGCCGGCCAGCCACCAGGATGCCCAGTACCATCCCAATCCCTTGAAAGACCATCGTAAACAAGCGCACAATGGGCTGGTAATTCAATTCTTGAGCTTGCATCATAAAATCCGGTTGGCTCATATCCGGAATTTGCCCACCGGTCGCCATATACAAGCCGATACCTAGCACGGCGCCCACGACTGAAATAATCCCCACTACCACAGCCAAAACAACCAGCGAAAGCACCATCCGCCAGAACATGCGTAAGCGTTGTTCTTCTTGATTCCAAAAAATGTTAGACATATCATCCCTCCCTAGGATTCGTTGATTCCAGCAAAAAATTGCTGTTCTATTCCCTGCCAGGTTTCTTCTGTATTGACGGGCAAATATTCACCCAACAAAGGCGCCGCCGCGCGGATGTCTTCCGCGATGCGTTGGGCCACTCGCCGGATGGAGAAATGGGCATTCCCCGCCGAACGCAGCCCCACCAGGTGCATGGCCCCGCGCAAATTCATAGATAGCAGCACCCGTCGATTATACCCATTGGGCACCACGTAGGAGGCCACTTCCGGATGGAAGGCAGCCAATTTGCGGTAAGCAGCGTCCGCCTCTTGCATGGCCCGGCGGTAAGCATCTTGCACCCCCGCCTCGACGATGGCCTTGGGCAGCGCATACCCCAACAAGGTGCTCAACGGCTGGGGTGTTTGTGTCATCATGCGGTGGCGTTTGAGTTCAAAATACGCGCCTTGATCCAGAGTCACGTCAAAGGTAAAGCCTGCGTACTCCATCTCGCGCAAGGGCATGTCATGTTTTCCCCGCCCCGCAAAAATCGCCTCCACCAGTTGCTTGCGACCTTCAGGCCCGGCATTGCGCACGGTTTGCAGCGCTCGCTCAAAGCTGAACGCGCCAAAGCGGTACAGCGCCGCAGCCAGCACTTTCTCTTCCCCGCTGCTGTCGTAATCGACCAGCCGGCACCAATCGCCTTCTTCCGCCGGCTCCCAGTTCACCGCACCGGCGGCAGTACTCAATCGCTGAGCAGCTTCCGCCCAATAGGGCACCCGCTCCACGTATTTGATCAACGTGGGCAGCCGTGCTTCCGAAACCTTCTTCATCTCCTCACCCATCTGGCGCACTTCCTCCAGCGGGTGCGAGAGCATCTTGCGCAAGGCGTGTTCCAGCGTCCGGGCATTCACCGTGACGCCCACATTTGCCAGCGAAGCTGCCGGAAGCAGGAAGCGGCACACGTCCACGTACTCAGAGCGCACCCGCCGGTCAAACGCCGCGTCGCTCTCGCCCTCGCGCTGCGGGTTTCGCCGCGCGATCACATCGCGCACCGGGCGCAGAATTTCGTGGTACGTTGCAAACAACATCCGGCAGGTGTCCACATACAGCTCGCGCAGGGCATGCCCTTCCAGCTCTTTGGGAACGTAGAAATCTTCCGGCCCCCACTTCTGGTAGCGCGTCGATTTCTCGGTGTAAGACGCCAGCCGGTTCGACTCGAGCGATTCCACCGCCAGCCGCGAGACGTTCTCAACAGCAATGTGCAGAACGGCATGTTCCGCCACCGAGGCGTGCCCATAACCTACTACCCACTTCTCGTGGAATTCAGAACTCTTTTCCGCGTTCAGCTCCGCCGCAATCTTCAAGAAGCTTTCCGGCGAGCGAGAAGTCTTGGCAAACGCCACCGCGATCGTCTCGGGCGGGTAATCTTGCGGGTCCAGTAAATAAACTTGCCGCTCAGCGCTCATAAGCCAGTACCTCCCGTGCCTTGTTGCGATCTCGCTCAATTTGATCCAACAAATCCTGTACCGATGCAAAACGCTGCTCGGGGCGAATGAACCCGACGAACTCAACACGCAGCTCCTTGCCATACAGGTCGCGGTCTATATCCAGCAACAGCGCCTCAATGCGCGGGCGCGTTGGTTCACTGACGAAGGTCGGGCGCAGGCCGATGTTGGTCACAGCCGGGAAGCGCTGACCCTCCAAGATGGCCCATGTGGCATACACACCGTTGCCGGGAATGATCATCTCGGCGGGCGCATCCACGTTGGCGGTCGGAATGCCAATGCTCCGCCCGCGCCCGTCACCGTGCACCACCGGTCCGCTCACCCCGTACCACCGCCCCAACAGCCCGGCGGCGGCAGTCACGTTGCCATCACGCAGCAGCGAGCGCACCAGGCTGGATGAAATCGGCATATCTTCTGTGTTCACCTGTGGAATCACTTCCACCGCATAGCCCATCGCTTCGCCCAGGGTGCGCAAAAAGGGAATATCGCCTTCACGCCCTTTTCCAAGCGCAAAGTCGTATCCTACCCACAACTGCTTCAACCCCAACGACTCTTTGAGCATGCTCATGAACTGCGCCGCGCTCAAAGCCGCCAGGTCGCGGTCAAACCGCAAGGTCACCACCGCGTCGATGCCCAACCGGCCCAGCAGTTCGGCTCGCTCATCCACCCCCGTGAGCGCATACCCCTCGGTGATCCCGCGCAGCATGACTCCCGGCGGCGGCGCAAAGGTGACCACCACGGCAGGCGCCCCGGCTTCGTGGGCAGCGTTAACCATCGATCGCAGAATCGCCTGGTGCCCAAGATGGACGCCATCGAACGTGCCGATCGTCACAAATGCGTCTGTTAGTCGAAGTTCATCCAAAGAGTGAGTATGGAGCATCGTGGACAATCCGAAAGTCGCCTAATTGTCCATCAGCTCAGGATTGGAAGAAAACTTTCTTCGGCTGCCACTCGTGGGTTTGTGCGTCGTGCACCAGCAGCGCCACCAACTCGCCCATCTCGCTCACACCGCAAGCCTGTTCCGGGCTGCCCTCTTCCGCCGGAATACGATGCCCGTGGCGGATGGCTTCCACCTGCTCATGGGTCAGTTCCAGCGAGGGCCAATCCGAAAGCGCTTCCGCCGCAGGGATGAGATGCTGGTACCAGGTGCCAGTCTCGAAGGCCTCGCGCAGTTTGCGCAGGGGCACGGCATCCCGCAGAGTGAAGCGCCCGCTCTTTGTCCGGCGCAAGCCCACCAGGTGCGCGCCGCAGCCCAGCTTGTTGCCCAGGTCATGGGCCAACGAGCGCACGTACGTTCCCGACGAACAGTACACATCGATCACCGCTTCGGGCGGAGCCCATTCCAGCAGTTCCAGGCTGTATACGTGGATCTTGCGCGGGGCCAGGTCCACTTCCTCACCCTCCCGGGCCATTTCGTAGGCCTTGCGACCTTGAACTTTGACTGCCGAGTAGGGCGGCGGGGTCTGCTCAATTTCGCCCACAAAAGTTTGCAATTCTGTATCGAACTGCTCTTCAGTAATATGCTCCGTAGGCGCGGAGCTCACCACCCGGCCATCCGCGTCATACGTATCGGTGCTTGCGCCCAGGCGCAAGACGGCCTGGTAGCGCTTATCGGAAGCCGAGACGTATTCGCTCAGACGCACCGCCGGCCCCAGCAAAATCACCAACACGCCCGAAGCGCGCGGATCCAGTGTTCCCGTGTGCCCTGCGCGGCGAATATTGGTGCCTTTGCGGATAATTTGAACCACATCGTGCGAAGTCAGCCCGGTGGGTTTATCCACCACCAGCACACCGGAAATTGCATTTCGTACATCGATCGGATCGTCATTCATGGTCATGCGTTTCCCTTTCCATTCGTCCCGGCCTGTTGATCCAGGAATTTTCGAGTGGCTTCTAACACGCGATGCTCTACATCCGACAAACTCCCCGGCACTTCCGCCCCCGCCGCGGCAGGATGTCCCCCACCGCCGAATTGCAGTGCCAGCACAGAAATATCTAATCCTGGGCGGGCACGCCAGCTCACCTTAATTTTACCGCTCTTCTGCTCATTCAGCACAACGACTACGTCACCATCTACCCCAGAAAGCATATTCACAAGGTCTGCGTCGTCGTTGCCAGAGTAGCCCGCCTCCTGGCGATCTACCTGGCGAAGCGTTGTCCACAACAGCGAGTCACTGCGCTGCAAGCGCGTCAACCCGGCGCCCCAAAAACGGGCTGCCTCAAACGACTTTTGCACCAGGCCCCGGCGGTAAGCATCGGGCAGGTTGGCGCCTTTTTCCATCAAATCCGCCGCCAGCCGCAAAGCCGCGGGATTCATATTCGCAGTACGGAAACCAATGGTATCCGTGAGGATGCCGGTAAGCAAGGCCGAAGCCACGCTGGCATCCATCGGCAGCCCCCATTCCGGCAGGCATTCCGCCAGAATAGCGCTGGTCGCTACCGCTGCCGGCTCTACCAGATTGTGGCGAGCGAAATGCAGGTTGGTGACGTGGTGGTCGATGTTCACATCCACCATCTCGCCCTCCAGCAAATCTCCAGTGCGCTCCAGATCAGAGCAGTCTACCACCACAATCAGGCGCGCCATCCCGGTGACCGAGCGCTGCACGCGCTCGCTGCCCTTCAAAAAGCGCAGGTTCGGCGGCACGCCGTCGCGCGAGACGATCTGCACGGTCTTGCCCGCCTGGATGAGCGACAAACCCAACCCCAGCAGCGCCCCAATGGCATCCCCATCCGGGCGGATGTGAGAAACCACCAGGATGTTTTCGGCTTTTTGGAGCGCCTCGCCCACCACCTGCCTTGACGACTCAAGCTTCATCCGCGGCGTCCTCCGTATCCTCGTCCGGCGGCTCCGCCGGCGCGGGAGTTTCCGTGCGAATTTGGGCCAGCAGCCGCTCGATGTGATCGGCATGCTCCGGCGTGGGGTCCCAATGGAAGCGCAGTTTGGGGAAGGCGCGCAGATCGACGCGCGCCGCCAGCTCGGAACGGAAGAAACCCGCCGCGTGGCGCAGCCCAGCCAGAACCTCCGCCGACCGCTCCGCGCCTTCTACCGCCGAAACGAACACATCCGCATAGGCCAGCTCGCGGTCCACTTTCACTTCCGTTACCTGTATTCCAGATAAACGCGGATCGGCCACTTCCTTGACCAGCATCGCAGACAGCTCTTCTCGAACCCGCTCAGAAATCCGCCGCATTCTTATTTTAGAAGGCATTTTCTTACCTCGAACTCATCCTCAAAGACAGGGCTAGCCCATCTTTTCAACCACGTAGCATTCCAAAACATCCCCGGGGGCGAAGTCGTTGAAGGATTTCAAAGCCACGCCGCACTCAAACCCAGTACGCACCTCGCGCACATCGTCTTTCATATGCTTGAGCGAGGACATTTCCCCTTCGTGGAGCACTTCCCCATTGCGCATTACGCGAATCTTACCGTTGCGGCGCAGTTCGCCCTGGGTTACTTTGCTTCCGGCAATCTTACCAACCTTGGAGATGCTGAACACCGCCATGACCACCGCCTGCCCCACCACCGTTTCGGTGAAGGAAGGCGCCAGCATACCCGTGAGCGCTTTTTCCAGGTCTTCGATCAAGCGATAGATGATGTTATACAGGCGAACCGAAACGCCTTCGGCCTCAGCCATCCGCTTCACGGCGGCGTCCGCCGTCACGTTGAAGCCGATGACAATGGCCTTGGAAGCCGAAGCCAGCAGCACGTCGTTCTCGGTGACATTACCGGGGTCGGCATGAAGCACATTGATGGATGCGCCGGTTTTCTTCAATTCGTTGACCGAATTGACAATGGGTTCCAACGATCCCTGCACGTCGGCCTTCAAGATCAGGCGCAGTTCTTTTTCTTCGCCGGCCTGAACTTTGGCAAACAACTCTTCCAGGGTGGCCTTGGGAGCCTTGGCTGCCTTGGCTTGCGCGGCTGCTCTGCGCTGATCCACCACCGCTCGAGCTTCGCGATCGGAAGCGTAGGTGGTGAAGATTTCACCCGTAACGGGCACTTCGTTCAAACCCATCACCTGCACCGGAGTCGAAGGCCCGGCCGAGCGAATCTTGCGCATTCTGAAATCAAATAAGGCGCGCAGCTTGCCATAAGCCGTGCCCGCCACAATGATGTCTCCGGTTTCCAGGGTGCCGTTTTGTACCAACAGGGTCGCTACAACGCCCCGGGCCCGGTCCACCTGGGCTTCAACCACCGTCCCCAACACCTTGCCCTTGGGGTTGGCCTGAATATCGATGCTCTCGGTAGTCAGCAGGATAGCTTCCATTAAATCTTCCATGCCCAGGCGCTGCTTGGCCGAGACAGGCACCACCAGGGTGCTGCCGCCCCATTCATCCGGCACAAGGTCCATCTCGCCCAACTGCCGTTTGACAAAGTCGGGGTTGGCATCCGGCCGGTCAATCTTGTTCAGGGCAACGATAATCGGCACGCGGGCAGCCTTGGCATGGGCAATGGCCTCGCGGGTTTGCGGCATCACGCCGTCGTCCGCCGCCACCACCAACACCACAACATCCGCGCCCTGGGCGCCGCGCGCCCGCATGGCTGTGAAGGCCGCGTGGCCGGGTGTATCCAGGAAAGTGATCAACCGGCCTTTGTGCTCGATCTGATACGCGCCGATGTGCTGCGTAATGCCGCCCGCCTCGCCGCCCGCCACATTGGTGTTGCGGATGGCGTCCAGCAAGGTGGTCTTGCCGTGATCAACATGTCCTAAAATGGTCACCACCGGAGGGCGGTTGACCAGGTTGTCCGAATTTTCGTTCGCGATCGTGCGCCGCCACAGCGGCACTTCTCCGGTTTGCTCCTCAACAACCTCTTCAGGAGTCTCCAGGTTGGCATCAAAACCCAGCTCAGAGGCCACAATGGCCGCGGTGTCGAAATCAATCTGCTGGTTGATGTTGGCCATCACGCCGTTGGACATCAAAATCTTGATGACCTGGATCGGGCTTGCCTGCGTTTTCTGCGCCAAATCGCGCACGGTCACGCTGACGGGGAGTTCAATCTTCTTGCGCCCATTCTCGCCCATAAACACCTCCTTAACAATGCTTACCCAAAATACTGCTGGGTTGACGTGGCAGGTATGTAGCGATGTAATCCCGGCAAGAGGGCCGCTTCAGGCAAACCCCAGAGACTTTACACCTTACATAGGTCGCTCCGCTCCCTCTTGATCTGGTTTGACATCAGCCAAACCGTCTTCATCCGCTTCATCTGGCAACCTTGCCATAAACATGCGGAGGAATTCACGGTCTGGTTCGGTCAGTTCGGTTTTCAAAGCATGCGCCAGAGGGCCTTTCAGCCCCTTCTCCCAACACGAGCGCAGCGCGTGGAGATAAGCCCCCCGCCCTGCAGCCTTCCCGGTTGGATCCACCCGCGGGCCCTCTTCCGTGCGCACAATGCGCACCAGGGCCCGTTTGGCAAGCACCTGGCGACATCCCACACAGGTCCGTTGGGGCACATGCTTGGTCCGTTTCGCTATCTTTTTAGCCACCTCTTTTCCCGTTATTCAACAAAATCAGAGCGGTTATTCCCATTCAAAGTCGCCATCGCCGCGCTTGTGTTTCTTGCGCGCAACGGTCAAATCAGCATCGGGATCGTAAACGATCTCGACGAACTTGCGGCCTTTCTTCTTCTTCTCTTTCTTCTTCTTGCCGGCTTCGCCGCCTTCTTCTTCCTCTTCTTCCGGCTCAGCCGCCGGGAAGGCATCGGTCTTCAGCGTGAACAGCTCGTCAAAGCTGGCTTCCTCTTCGGATTCTTCCACCACCGGGGCGGTTTCTGCCACCGGGGCCGCCTCGACAACAACCGCTTCTACAGCGGGCTCTTCCACCACAACGGCTTCCTCTGCCGCAACCTCAACCGCCTCGACGGCTTCCACGGGTTCAACCGCTTCAGCGGCCGCTTCCACAACCGGGGCAGCTTCTTCAGCCGCAGCTTCTTCCACAGCCGGAGTCAGGAACGCCCCATCCACCAGCCGGTTGATCTCGGCCATGGCCCGCGGGCCAATGCCTTGCAGCTTCAACACGTCGTCGGGGTTCAGCTTGATCTGCACCACCAGCTCGGAGAGCGTGGTCAGACCGGCTTCTTGCAGGGTGTAAGCCACGTGCTCGGGCAGGCTGCTGTCGAGCAGGCTCATGTTGGCTTGCTTGGGATCGACCATGGCGCGAATCTCGGCCACGCGCGGATCTTCCACCCGTTTTTCGGGCAGGCGGCGGCTGGCGCGGCGCTCAACGCGGTCCACAAACTGCGTCATGCGCTCGTACTCTTCCGGATTCAGCGGGCGATTTTCGGCCTTCTTGGCCAGCATCACCGAGATCAGATCCATGACCTCGCCTTCCGTCTCCGCGATGGTCGCGTAAGCCGGATCGGATTGCAGGCGGTTCAAGGTGTCGGCGGCAGCTTCGGGCAGGCTCTTGATGTCGATGCGCCAGCCGGTGAGCTTGGCAGCCAGGCGCGCATTTTGACCATCGCGCCCAATGGCCAGGCTGAGCTGATCTTCCGGCACCACCACCGTGGCAGTCTTGCCGCCGGTGCTCTTGTCGTTCAAGTACACACCTAACACCCGGGCCGGGCTGAGCGACTTGGCAATATACTGGGCCTGATCCTGATTCCACTCGATGACGTCAATCTTCTCGTCGTGCAGCTCGCGGACGATGGCCTGGATGCGCACGCCGCGGATGCCAACGCAGGCGCCCACCGGGTCAATGCCCGGCTGCGTGGCGCTGACCGCCACCTTGGCGCGTTCGCCCGGCTCGCGGGCAATGGAGCGAATTTCCACGATGCCGTGGTAAATTTCGGGGACTTCGTTTTCCAGCAAGCGGCGCAAGAAGTTGCGATGCGTGCGGGAGAGGATGATCTGCGGGCCGCGGGGCGAATCTTTGACTTCGGCCACCAGGGCGCGCACGCGGTCATGAACGCGGAAGCGCTCGCCGGTGATCATTTCTTTGCGGGGCATGGTGCCCTCGGCGCGCATCTCCAGGCCCACGGTCAGCCCGACCGCATTCACAGCCTGAATCACGCCGCTGATGATTTCGCCCAACTGCTTTTCGTAGTGGGCAAGCTGGGCCTGGCGCTCCGCGTCGCGGATGCGCTGCTGGATCACCTGGCGGGCGGTCTGCGCGGCCACGCGGCCAAAGTCGCCGGGCGTGCTTTCCACAATCACCATTCCGCCCAATTCGGCAGCGGCGTCGTAACGCTGCGCTTCGCTCAGCGTCACTTCGGTGCGGTCATCTTGCACAACCTCGACCACTTCCTTCTCGGCGAAGATGGTGACCTTGCCGGTGTCCATATCGATTTTGGCTTCCACCTGCTGTGCGTTCGAGGCGTTTACAGCACGGCGATACGCCGAAACCATCGCCGATTCAAGCGCATGAATGATGACGTCTCTCGGCAGTTGTTTTTCTTCCAGAACTTCGTTGAAAGCCAGGACAAACTCGTTCTTCATTCCAGCCCTTACTCCAGTTTAGAATGACCTCTAACATAAAAGAAAAGTGGGGTTCGCCCACTTTTCAACGGTGACGCTTTGGGTGCCTCTTCAGGCAGCTTTTATTCTAGCACAGCCCCGAAAAACCTGCAAGGGGTGACGAGTGATTTTTCGGCGCAGGCTTCGCGCCGAACTTATTTCACAACCGCGGGAACCCCTCCCGTCAGGGCGCACGGCGTGCGCCCAGTCCGGCGTGGGTCGGGTTGAGCGGATTGAACCAGCCCCATGACCATTCACCCCAACAGCGAAACCCGACATCCCCGTGCATTTGTCGGGTTTCGGGGCAATTGTCCAATGATCGTCTCGTCACAGCACGTCCCCTCCATCCGACCCACCTCGCTTTTGGAATTTCCTCAATCGAGCATCCAATAGCCAATTAAATAAACCAACCATTAATCCTGCGAGAGAACCTAAAACGACGCCAAGTTTTACCTCATCTAATATCAACCCTGCCGTTAACACGACCTGTTCCTTCTGGACATATTCGGGGTTGACGACATTGACGACTAGAACAAACAATACGGTGCCGATTATAAATATGGCAATGAAGAAGAACGTGTAAACGATCATTGTTCTCAATATCATCCGAAGGGGTTTCACCAAGCAACTCATTGTGGATTTCTATCTTCTATAGTTTGGTTAGTCATATCTCGGAAATAAAGGCTTGAATTCACCGGTTGACGGATCAATGTTTACTTCAAAAAAAGAATCCCACCAGCCGTCCCGAAATTGTGAATACGAAATACGCCAACCAATTTCTCTTGATCCAGATGTAAGAATCGTGATGCGACAGTTATCGTCCAATTTCAACCGGCTTTCTGCGCCTCCATTCGCTTCGACGATTTGCAATGCTTCCTCGGCTGAGAATTGATAACCAAGCCAATCGATTGGATGCACCACGACTGCCTTCGATCGGAAATTCTTCCACAGGGTAACGATCATGTTTCTCTCCGGGACAATTTGGATAAAGTATTCATCCCGAGTTGTGACTCCATCTGATTTCGTTACTTTATAGTATTGAAGTTCACCACCGTTGAACTTTCCTTCGGGTGCCAACGAACAGTCTGTTGTGAGAATCATATTGAATAATTTTAATTCGTCATACGGTTCTGACCATACTTTTTCAATAAATGCTCGCGCAATTTTGATGGTATCAGATTGGCTATATAATACGGTCCTGCTAGATGGAAAAGCGGTTGGTTCGGAACCGGCTTCGATCAAGGGAAAGACAACCTCATCTCCCCGATCAAGTGAATCGAGGATGGTGGTTGAGTCGAAAGCATAAGATATCAGGTCGGCACGATCGGGTTGTGCATTTCTGGTATCAGACCAAGGATCGCAGCTGGCAGAGAGAGAAATTCCAGCAATCAAAGCAAAAAGCAGCGCCCATCGAGTAAGCTGCAAATCAACAAACTTTTCTTTAATTCGTGATAGGTGGATCATTTGGATTTTCACTGAGCCCTAACGCACTCAGTGGTTCTCTCTCTTCGTGAGAAAACCACTAGAACACCCCGAAAGATCTAAGGACTAAACCAATCCCAAAATACAAACTCGCCAGCAAAAAAATACTTCCAACAATAATTGCCGGTATACCCCTCAGGGTAATAGGTGATGGAAATTCCTTCCGAATAATCACTACAACAAAACTGAGACTCCAAGTTAGAAAGGTTAAGCCTACGATAAGGTCATTTGTAGATTTTGGGATTGCGCCATCGTAATGCGTATGCGCATACTTCTCCCATACGAGAATCACCAAGAATCCTATAACAAATGGTATTGTCATTAAAATAGTTGTAGTCATACTTTTTATGCTCATACAAAGCTCACCCCATTTTAGCGCTTTGCGAGAAGATACACACCAAAACGTAAAGGGCCAGAGACCAACCTACGAGTCCAAAAATAAAGCCCATAACTTGAGCCGCTCGACCACGAATCATTATCCCTTGCCGAAACTCACGGCGGATCATCATCGCAAAACCGGCGCAACCTTGTAAAAAGAACATTAACATCGTTGACATTCTGATCAACAAGTCAAACAAGAAATTCCTTTCTTGAAAAATTACTTTAAATCCAAATAATACTAAAGACTCCACTGCAAAAAGGTCAGCTACCCTGTTGAATTACGAGAAAGTTGTAGGTCGGGTCGAGCGGCTTGAACCAGCCCCAAACCCCTTGATCCCAACAGCGAAACCCGACATTCCCGTGCATTTGTCGGGTTTCGGGGCGTTGACTGGGTGATCCAATCGCCGAACAACTGCCACTCAACTCGACCTACGGCTTCTCTTAATTCTATACCCAAATCTCCCCCGCTCCTCCTCATCTTCATGTACAATCATCCCATGCTTGCTCGCATCTTCTCCTGCGCCGTCATCGGTCTGGATGGCGTCATCGTCGAAGTCGAGGTCGACACCAGCCCCGGCCTGCCCGGTATGGACATTGTCGGCCTGCCCGACGCCGCCGTGCAGGAATCCCGCCAGCGCGTCCAGGCCGCCA
>CAZMMI010000041.1:0-19788 GCA_964567255.1 uncultured Anaerolinea sp. | reverse complement strand
GCGGCTTCACCCCCACCCACGGATTGCTGGCCGGCAGCCCGGCCAAAGATCACCGCCCTGGATTTTGCCAGCTCTTTAATGGTAGCACGGTGACAGGCGATCAACGCGGCGTTAACCGCTCCGATGGTTTTTGCGACACGGGAGCTTTTGAAGGTCTCACCTGGCTCGTTTTCCTGCCTTCCATCCGGCGGTAAATCAAAGCGATTTTGATTTGTCTCATTGATCGCATGCTCCCGTGACAAATTTGAATTTCACCACTCAGCCAGAGGTGGTAGAGGCTTGAATTCAAAGTGTACTTGGGATGCCAGGCACCACGAGTCATGACTCTCTGTAGTGTTGCAGGCGCTGCGCCGCTGCGTAAAACCTAACCTCCTCTATAATAATAGGAACACACCACCTAAAGGAAGTTGACACCATGCCCTGGTACCTTATCACTCCAATCATTCTCCTGCTCGCCGTTCTGCCGTTCTTTCTGCGCGCGGAGTACCGCTCCGCTCGCCGCGTCAAGCTGCCGCTCAAACTGGTATGCAGCCTGTGCTTCTTGTCGCTCGGCGTTCTCAGCGCCGTGACCGGAGTCAAAGGTCCCGCGCCCGCCTACGACGCGCTGATGCTGGCCGGGCTGGCCCTCTCGCTGGCTGGCGACATGCTGCTGGGCTGGAGTCTGCAGCGCCCCACCTTCCTGTATGGGCTGGTCGCCTTCCTGGTGGCGCACGTGCTGTACTCCACCGCCTTCACCCTGGCCAACGGCTTCTCTCCCTGGGATTTACTTATCATGGTTGTAGTGGTCGGCGCGTGCATCGCCGCCTACCGGGTGCTGGATATGGATCTGGGCACCATGAAAATCCCGGTGCTGGCCTACGTGCTGATCATCTCCTTTATGTTGACTAAAGCCCTCTCCAGCCTGTACCTGGGCGGCATCAACGGCCCGGCGCTCTGGCTGGTGATCGGCGGCGCCATCCTGTTCTTCGTCTCCGACGCGCTGCTTGCGCTAGCAAAGTTCCAGCGCAAGCCCGCCCGCTACTTCCGCGCCATGAACCTCACCGCTTACTACTTGGGGCAGATCCTTCTGGCGTTGAGCCTGTATTTCTTGTAAGTTCCAGTTCAGAGGGTGGGACAATTCTTCAATTTAAGGTGAACGTGGAGTGCTTCGCACCCCACATTCACCTCATATCGAGCCTCTTCCACCTATAACTGAGTCGTAACGATATGGACGTGATTGGTGAAGGAATTCCCTAGAGATCTGGAAAGCTGCCAGGCTCGATGATCAATCTTCTACACTAAGCGCATACACCAGCCAGACATTGCGGATATTGCCGGTGAAACTTCCGTCTTCATTAAAAGTGCCCGTCAGAGTTTGTGTAGGCACCAACGGCACATTGACGCCCCCGCAATCACTGCCTTCCGTGCTGTCCTGGGAGGATTCCAAATCGAGCACAATTTCTATCGGAACATCCAGCAGTCCCTGACCGCTGTAGACCCTGTTCATGGTAGCAGTACACAGCGCCCCGTCCTGCTGCCATTTAACAGCGGCTTTAAAGGTGATCTCAATCATCGCGGTAACCTGCTCGCCGAAAACTTCAATCACAACCTGACTACCGAGTAATTCAAGTCCCTGCCCTGCTGCTTTTGAAACAACCCCTTCATAAATGAGAACCGGCATCTCGTCATTCTCAACAACGGTCGGCTCTACTACAATTTCCGGCTCGGCAGAGGGGCGCGGGCAGTTTTCCAAATCATCGAGATAGCCCAATTTTTCATCGGTATAAACATAAACCTGCCGAATGGTCTGGGGGCCAAAGCCGTTGACCCAGCCTTTTACGTTGATCAAATTTTCCTCACTCACGGTATGTTTATCGCAATAAGTGTTTTCAGGCAGGTTGACCCCATCCCCCCAGCCGCCGTGCCGGCAATGCGCCGCCTTGAAAGTGCCACATCCATATAGTTGATTGCAATCGTCGTAACACTGGTCATGTTTTATACAAGCCGGATGTAATCCGCAGTCAAAAATATGGAGGTATGAAATCTTGCCGGTGTTATCACCGTTTTCATCCACTTCGCAGCGGTAATCTGCCGTCAACTTACAGTTATTCAAGGTACAATCCGGCCCGCAAGCGCCCCGACATTTGGCCTGGCACGGTCCCAATTCGTCGCGTATCTCCAGGAAGTGACCGTTGGGACCGGACCAGGTTGGTGCGCTTGAAGCTACAAGCGAGGCAAGACCAGGCGCCCGAAAGGGGATCAGGTTCGCGAGCCTTTGGCCGGGCAATTCACTCGCTGTTTGTTCGGTTGCCCCGTCGGAATCAAAGGGGAAATAACCGAGTACGACCGGGAATGGGTTCGCGGCGGTAAGATAAATTTGCGTACTGCCCAAGGCTGCGCCTTCCTCATCACCAAGAACCAGGCAGTCGGAGAGGGCTGCCAATTCACGGGCGGCGGTTTCACGCTCAGCCACCTGATACTTCAACACCATTTGTAAGGGGAACAAAAGCGCCGCCAATTGCTGTGGTTCGATTTGCTCTACACCCAGACAGGCAGCTTCTAACGGAATCAGTGAAAGACCATGCAGCAAATCGCTGCTGCCCAGACTGTTCAGGGCGGATAGCTCGTCACTACTCAAGTCTCCATATCCATCCAGGGTCTGACCAGACCAGGTCATCCCGGCCGTGTTTTCATTCTCCATCACGACGGTCAACTGCTCCGAGTCAGCCGCGCCATCCACCCGATAGGTGGCTTGCCCATCTACAGAAACAGTGAAAACAATATGCTTACTTTTCAGGCTGGTGGGATAGAGATAGGAACCGCGGACGGTTCCGTCTGCCTTGCGAGAGGCCAAATTAAAGCCCTCTTGCAGCGTTTCTTTGCTGGCCTCCAGCGGCAAGTTGCAGGCAAGCGCAACAAAGAATGGGACAAATGCAACCAGGATTAAATGGCAAACCCTTCGGCGAGGTCCCCGTTGGTCAGTTTTCTGGCACATGCTCCCCTCCAAATATTTTCTCGTTTCATTGCTCGAGCAGTCCGCTAAAGCTTTGCATTGCCCATCTGTTGTTAATCTAGATTAAAACAAATAGCCCCACCGGTATTAATCGAGACGCGATGCGGGCTGATGAGGATAAATATCAGGTTCTAAAAAAATTATAAGATAACATGAAGGGAATTACTAGTACCACGCCGAAACAGACAGAGGCTCAGCGCATCTTAGCGTTGTCTTCTCGCAAAAAAAGGATTTCTTATAAGAATTGCCGCGCCTCGCCCGGCACAAACGGGCAGGTGTGCAAGGAAGTATCATATTCCAGCGGGCCGTTCAGGCTGGCCGGTTCTACCGACCGAGCCAGCTTTCATGCACAAAATACGGGGCCTGGCTGGAGTTGTGCTGCCCTTCGCCAGGTACATCCAGCCGATGCAGCGCCTGGCTTGGGGGCTATCGAGCTTCAGGCTTGGACCGGTAGAAGCTGCGGGACTTTCAGTCCCAGCAGAGTAGTCACCAGTCCTTATCGCGGCGGAAGGAATCAATCAACGGCTGCCACCAGGCATCACCCATAATCAGATCTCGTTTTTCATTCGCTATTCGCTTTCCCCTAACTTATCCGGGTCTGACCTTTTCGTTAATTTTTCTATCTTGCGAAAGTTTTACAAACGAGATTACGTAAAGTTGTTTCGACGGCAGAATTGAGTCACCGCCAAATTAGACTTGACGGTCTAGACCTATCGGTCTATAATACTTCTATTCGATCTACACCAGGAAAAACTCATGGTATTTACGAAAAGTTTTGAACACTCTCAGAAATTGTTTGATGCGGCCATAGAGGAATTCATTGCTTGCGGGTATGAGCAGGCGTCGATAAATGTCATTCTAGAAAAAGCGGGGATGAGCAAAGGCCAGTTCTACTACCACTTTAAAAACAAAGAAGGACTGTATCTGGCCTTGATCGACTTTCTTATCACGAAGAAGAAAGAGTTCCTGGCGTCGAGGATGCGATCTGATGACATCAGCCATGACATTTTTGCAGTGTTCAAGACCCAGATGAAATACAGTATGGCTTTTGCCCGCGAGTATCCTGTGATCAGCCGTTTTTCGGAAAGTTTCTTACGCGAGAAGGGAAACAAGATCTACGATAAAGCGTTGTCGGTTTACAACTTTCAAAACAACGATGCCATCATGATGATGGTGAAGCAGGCTGTTCAAAGGGGCGACTTTCGGGATGATCTGCCCGAGGAGTTTATCCAGAAACTGATTGGGTATCTTTTCACCCATATCGCCGACCTGGCGGATTTGTCCACGTCTGATCAATATGAGCGCGGCGTGGATTCGGTTGTTGATTTCATCCAACACGGATTGGCAAAGAGAACGAATGGCTAGACCTGAAACGCTCTGTTTCAGATATTGTATCCAACTGATGATAAGGAAGAACAAATGACCAACCAACCTCAAACACCCATGGCGCAGCGCAGCCTGCAGAAGATTTATTTCGATCACAAGGATATGGATTACTACCTGTCCTGGATTTTAGGCAGACAAGTGTTGGATGGCAGCGACCAGCAGGAATGCATGACAGCCGCTGAGAAAATCATAGATGGTGATCCAAAAAGCTGGCAGCGCGTGTGGGTAGAACTGGCCAGTGATGTAGAGGCCAGGGCAAAGGAAGCGCTGGCACGGGGAGAGAAAGATGAAGCTCGAAAATCATTCTTGCGGGCCTGCACCTACTATCGGTCGCCCTTATTCATGATGGACCCCAAGACCTCTGCCTTCAGGGAATGCGTTGAGAAACAACAGGCCTGTTTCCAGGCTGCAATGCCGCTTTCCCCATTCCCGATCGAAGCAATTGAGATGGAGTACCAGGGAAAGAAGGCCAAGGGCTACTCCTGGCGCGGGGGTGATCAGGGCAAGAAATTCCCGACTTTGCTGATCGTCGGCGGGATGGAAACCTTTGCTGAAGACTGTTACTTCATCACCGGCCAGTTAGCTATCGAACGTGGCTATAACATGATCGCCATTGATTTGCCTGGACAGGGGATGAATCCGGATCAGGGACTTTTCCTGGAGGCCAACATGAAGCCGCCGGTCAGTGCATTGATCGACTACGCATTATCTCGTTCTGACGTGGACCCACAACAGATAGCATTATTTGGCTTCAGTTGGGGTGGGCATATTGTTTTGCAGGGGGCGGAAGGTGAACCCAGGCTCAAGGCCCTGGTCGCTAACCCGCCCATGCCGGATGTGTTTAAGGCAGCGGCTGCGCAGCAATCAGGGAATGGGCGCAGCGACCCGATCAACGTACTGGTGTTTGAGCAACTCGCCTGGCGGTTCGGTCTGCAAATCAGCGCAATTGGCCCAAGGCTGGTAAAAGCATTCCAGTATCTGGTGCATGGCAAGGCAAATTGCAAGAAGATCACCTGTCCAACACTTTGCATGGCAGGTGAAGGCGAAGCAAAAATTACCCTGGATCTGGCGAACAAATGTTTTAACCAGATGCCCAACCCCAAGAATAGACTAACCATTTTGACGGCTAAAGAGGGAGGGGAGGCGCATTGCCAGGTGAATAACCTTCCGCTGTTAAATAAAGTAATCTTGGACTGGCTGGAGATGGTGATATAAGAGCAATGCCAGCGAAAGAACCATATGGGAGATCTGTAAAAGAGGGCGGTGCCAAACCGTCCTCTTTTACAGAACGCACAAATCGTATCAGGAATAAACGCGTTACCTGGATAAATGTGGGGTTGATCCGCGGGCTATTGCTGATTTTTTAAGACACAAAGACATTATTCATTAGCCTTGACAAGATCCCTGACAGAGGTTATAAACTGACCAGTCAGTCAATTATCTATTGGAGGACCTATGTCACCACGGCCTAACGTAAGCGATGAACGCCGCACGCAAATCATCGAATCAGCCATCAATGTCTTTTCCCGCCAGGGGTTTAGCAACACTCGGATGGATGATGTAGCTGCCGAGTCGGGTTTGAGCAAAGGCTTGCTGTACTGGTATTTTAAAAGCAAAGACGAGATCATCATTGCGATTGCTGATTTGCTGTTTGGTGCTGAATTTCGCAAAATGCAAGAACATTCTTCCATCGGTCTGACAGCAAGAGCCCGTCTAGAAAATTTCGTTGAAAGTTTTACCGAAGATATGCGACATTTGTTAAATGTAGCACCGGTAATCTATGAATTCTATGCCTTAGCATTTCGAAATTCTAAAGTGCGCATGGTGATGCAAGAATTCCTGGGGCGCTTTGTGTCCATTTTGGAACCTATCGTGCAGCAGGGTATGGAGAGCGGCGAGTTCACCCCCGGTGACGCCCGCCAGGTAACCATAGCTATCGGTGCTGCTCTAGAAGGAACTTTGCTGCTGTGGGCTTATGCTCCCGACATAGTCCAGCCGGAGCAGCAATTGAATCTTAGCATGAAGCTGATATTGGAAGGGTTGGAAGTACGCAAATGAAAAGCTTGTTTCTTGATCCACTCAAGCCGTTATCTACCTGCGCTACAGCTGCTTGCGATGGCTGCCCCCTGCAAAGCCGCCTCCAATGTCACTTTGGAGGCCGCGAACTGCTGCGCTTCTTTGGCATCGCCCTCCCCCCTTTCATCCTGGGAGGAATTGGGATTGCGCAAATAAATGCCTGGTTGCTGTTGCCCTGGATTGGCATGGCTGTCGCGTATTTTGGCTTTGTCGAAATCCGGGTAATGTGCTCACACTGCCCGCATTATACCGAGCCGGGTAGCAAGTCTTTGCAATGCTGGGCCAACTACGGCTCGCCAAAGTTGTGGAAGTACCGCCCTGGCCCTATGACACGGAACGAGAAGCTTGTGTTCTTTGCCGGATTGGTAGTGATCGCCGGTTATCCATTGGCGTTTCTGATAAGCTCTGCACAGTGGCTGCTGCTGGCCCTGTTGGGTATCACCGTGGCTTGTAATGCAGCCATAATGAAGCGGCTGATGTGCGCCCGTTGCATCAATCTTGCCTGCCCATTCAATGGGGTGGATCAAACCACACGGGCATCTTTTTTTGCATGTAATCCAGTGGTCGCCCAGGGCTGGCAGGATGAGGGCAAGAACTGATCAAGATTTAGATAGCACAACGCGTGAATGTTCGTACCTGGGAAAGGAATTCTTATGGAAATCACTGCTCGATCTACGCCGAAAGGGCAGATGGCACGCCCGGGGTTAATCCGGGCTGCAGCGATCATGCAATCGCTATACGCTTTGATTGAGGTCACCGACTGTATTGTTGCCCTGCTCATGGCGTTGGGCCTATTAGGAAATTACTACCCCAAAATGCTGTTCCAGGAAATGCAAACGCTCTTTGAAAACCAGGCAGCCTGGCTGGTGCCTCTATTCCTGTTCTACACCGTCCTGCGGGTCACTTCTGCCATCGGGTTGTGGCGTAACCGAATGTGGGGTTTTTGGCTAGCGATCTTTGTTTCCACCGCAACATTGATCATGGCGCCGATACTCCTGCCATTCACCTCAGTTGAGATGCTGCTGAATGGAATTTTGGTTATCATTTTATTGATTGGCTTCTTCGGCGATGCTCCCATTTTCACCCCATTGAAAGGATAGCCTTATGTTTGCCTGGATCAACTTTTCTGTTATGCTCCTTGCCTCACTGCTCTTCTTGTTTTTCTATGTGCGCAGTGTCAGCCCCGCTGGACGAGAGATGATCATTGGTTCACGAGCTTATAGCCATTGTTTCCGTGATCGTTTGATCTCTGGGTTGTTTGAGCTGGTGATTGCAATAAACTATGTTCTCTACTACTTCTTTCCACTACCCACACCGTTACCAGATCAGTTTCCCTGGGCCTGGTGGGTTTCATTGGTAATCGCTGCATTGATCGGAATCCCGGCTACCATTCTCATGATCGTTGGGCTGCGCGCCGCAGGAGAAGAAGCACTGCATCCCAAGAAAGAGCATAGCATGTATAGTGGCATCTACAAAAAAATTCGGCATCCACAAGCGGTGGGAGAAGTTTTCCTCTTTCCTGTGATGGGCATTTTGCTTCACTCTCCATTCCTTACATTGTTCTCGCTGATCTATTTCCCAATTTTTGTAATCCTGTGTTACGCGGAGGAGCAGGATTTACTGCTGCGATACGGCAATGCTTACGCTGAATACTGTAAGCAAACCGCAGCATTCTGGCCGAAGAAAATGGGTTGATGGCCAATCCCAAGAATGGGTCTTTTCTCCCAATGATAGGTGGTCTCACAAACTTTTAAATTGAGGTTTCCTATGACCAAAAAGATTTTTGAGCCAAAGTTACCGCGGGGTTTGTCGCGTCTGGCTTTTCGGTTTCCCATCTGGTTGTACCGCGCTCATATGGGATGGCTGCTAGGACACCGTTTTATATTGCTTACCCATACCGGGCGCAAGAGCGGGCTGCCCCGTCAAACGGTGCTGGAGGTTGTGCGCTATGATCCATCTACCGGGGTCTGCATAGTGGCTTCTGGATGGGGCGAAAAATCGGATTGGTTTCAGAACGTAATCGCTACTCCAAACGTCTCCGTCCAAATCCGCAATAAACAATTTGCGGCACGAGCCGAGCGTCTCTTGTCCAAAGATAGTGAACGAGAACTGCTAGATTACTCCCGCCGACATCCTCTGGCAATGCGCGAACTGGCCCATTTTATGGGATACCAGTTGGATGGCACGGAGGATGCTATTCGCTCGATGGGCCAAAAGATTCCTATGTTTATGTTCGAGCCTGTGCTGCCTGATTAACCAGTGGAGATGACTCGGATAGTACAACGAGTGGATTATTTCGGGCGGCTTGATGTGCTAACTTCGAAACGTCTACTCTTGATAGATCCAGCAAGACACTTCCTGAGTCCCGACCTGGAACGCGGGCGGCATTTCATGATCGCAGATTTCGCCCACCTTCTTGAAGCATCGTGAAGCAAAAGGACAGCCGGCGGGCATATTGATGGGAGAGGGAATATCGCCCTGCAGTAAGATGCGGCCTTTGCGGTTTTCTTTTTTCACCCTGGGGATCGCCGCCAACAGCGCCTGCGTATAAGGATGAAGGGGTTGGTAGAACAAATCCTTTGTCGGCCCTGTTTCCACAATCTTCCCCAAATACATCACGGCCACCCGGGTGCTGATGTAATAAATGACACTCAGATCGTGGGCGATGAACAGGTATGTCAGGCCAAATTCCTGTTGCAGCCCTTCCAGCAAATTGATCACCTGTGCCTGCACCGAGACATCCAATGATGAAACCGGCTCGTCGGCAATAATGATGCGCGGGTACATGGCCAGGGCGCGAGCAATGGAAATACGCTGGCGCTGCCCACCTGAAAACTGGTGTGGGTAAGAAGCCGCGTGGCGCGGGTTCAGACCGACATTTTCCAGCAACCGAGTAATCTCTGCTTCTCGCTCCACCCCAGACTTCATCCCGCGATGGATGAGCGGTACCGAAAGAATATCGCGCACCGTTTTGCGCGGATTGAGCGATGAATAGGGGTTTTGGAACACCACTTGAATCAAGCGATAATAGGGAACCTGCATCGGAGACTGTGGAGAACCCTCGCGATCGGTCGACACAGTCACCTTGCCGTTTTTTAAGGGTTTGCCTTCATAGAAGACTTCGCCGGCTGTCGGCTCGTACAGGCGGGCAAGAACTCTGCCCAGAGTTGTCTTTCCGCTGCCGCTTTCCCCCACCAACCCTACCGTCTCTCCACGCCAGATCTTCAAGTCCACCTCATTCACGGCGTGCACAACGGGATTGGGCGTGCGTGTCAGCAGCCGTGCCAATGGGCTGCGAGGAATGGTGAAGTGCTTGGTCAGTTTGCGCACTTCTACAATGGGCGTAGAGGATTGGGCGTTATTCTCTTGCATCTTCGTGCCTCGTTTCTTCTATGCGAGTGTCCAACTCAATCCGCTCCGCCCAGGTCCAATCCTCTTCCCGCTGATAGTCATAGTGAGCCAGACAACGGCTGAAATGCCCCAGATCAGTTTCAATTTGGGGAACCGGCCCTTCTGTACAGACATCTCTTGCGATGGGGCAGCGCGGAGCAAAAGCGCACCCATCGGGTAAACTGGCCAGGTCGGGCACGTTTCCGGGGATAGGCGCCACGGGCATTTTGGGGATGGCGATGCGCGGGCGGCAGTTCAGCAGTCCCTTTGTGTAGGGATGCTGGGGGTTCTCCACTACCTGGTCCACGCTCCCCCGTTCTACAATCCGTCCGGCATACATAACGGCGATCGAGTCGCAGAATTCTGCGGCAACACCTAAATCATGGGTTACCAGAATCACAGCTGTGCCGTGTTCCTGGTTGATTTGCCGCATCAGGTCCAGGATTTGCGCCTGGATGGTCACATCCAGCGCCGTTGTGGGTTCATCGGCCAGCAGCAAGGCGGGATTACAAGAAAGCGCGATAGCGATCAAAGCGCGCTGCTGCATGCCGCCCGAAAATTGGTGGGGATAAGCGGCGTAACGGCTGTCTGGAGAAGGGATCCCAACCTCAGACATCACTTTCAGCACCAACTCTCGTTCCCTGCGAGTCGTGTTCCGATCAAACGGCCAGGAAAGCCCTTTTCCACCCACATAATGATGCAGCCGCATGGTCTCGCGAATCTGCTCGCCCACTGGAAACACTGGGTTGAGTGTGGAGAGCGGGTCCTGGAAGATCATGGCGATCTCCTTTCCACGAACCGCTCGCAGTTCGCTGCCGCTCATCTCGCGCATGTCCCGCCCCTTGAACAGAATTTCCCCTTCCGCCAATTGTCCTGGCGGTCTTACCAGTCCAAGAATTGAAAGCAGCACGGTGCTTTTCCCGCAGCCCGATTCTCCAACCAGGCCAAGAACATCGCCTTCTTTTAAAATCAGGTTCACCCCATTTACCGCACGTACGTGACCGCGCCCGGTAGGGTAAACAGTGGTCATGTTTCGGATTTGTAACAATGGTGTTTTCATCAGTCCACCTTTAATCTGGGGTCAAGAATATCGCGCAACCCTTCCCCAAACAGGTTGATCGCCAGCACCAGGATCAAAATAGCAATCCCTGGGATGGTCGAAACCCACCAGGCTACCAGCAAATGATCCCTACCTGCCGCGACCATGGAGCCCCAGGCAGGGATTTTTGCCGGAAGGCCCAACCCAAGAAAGCTCAGGCTGGCTTCCATGATGATCAGGAAACCCATCCGCAGCGTGGCCAGGACAAAAATCGAATGAAAGATGTTTGGCAGAATTTCCTGGACAATAATTGCTATGGGCCCCTGCCCGCTGACCTTGGCTGCTTCGACATATTCCTGAGTCTTCTCAGCCAGCATGGCTCCGCGCACCAGGCGGAAGAATTCTACCCAGCTCTTGAAAGTCAATGCCAGGATCAGGTTGACAAAGCCCGGCCCCAGGAAGGCCATCATGCCAATGGCAAAGATCAGGTACGGAAAAGCCAGCAGCAGGTCCGCGAAGCGCGACATCACATTGTCAAACCAGCCTCGGAAATACCCGCTCAGCGCGCCCAGGATGGTCCCAACCAGCGCCGAAACTCCGACAGATAGAAAACCAATGGCCAGCGAAACCTGGCTGCCATAGATAATGCGGGTTAATAAATCACGGCCTTGCGCGTCGGTACCTAAAGGATACTCCCAGGAACCGCCATCTTCCCACACGGGCGGAGTGAGCCGGTCGCGCAGGCTGCCCAGGTTGGGATCTTGAGCAGTGATATTGGGCGCAAAAATCGCGACCAGCACGTAAACGACTAGAACCACGGCTCCCAGGATAGCCAGAGGATGTTTTCTGAAATTTCCGGCTAACTCGAGTAAATTCTTCTTCCAAAGCTCAAGGCGAATCCGCCAGAGAAACAGGTTGCCGGATTGATCGGGTGTACTTGCAGGTGCTGTGGTCAACGGCACTCTCCTCTCATAGTTGAATCTTTGGGTTCAGGTAGGTGTAAACCACGTCCACAATCAGGTTCGTCACAACATAGATGAATGCATAAATCATGACCGCTCCCTGCACTAACGGGAAATCGCGGTCGAAAATGGCAGTAACAACGGTCCGTCCCAATCCAGGCCAGCCAAAAACGGTTTCGACGATCATATTGCCGCCCAGCAGGACACCCACCTGAAGTCCCACCACCGTGATGGTGGGGATGAGGGCATTGCGCAGGGCGTGGCGCAGAACCACTCCCGACTCGGCAGCGCCTTTGGCCCGCGCCAGGGTAACATAATCGGCCCGTAACGTTTCGAGCATGCTCGAACGCAAGACTCTGGCAATGACTGCCGCCATCGGCAATCCCAGGGTCACAGATGGGAGAATCAAGTGGCGCAAACTGCTGTTCAACGCTTCACGATTTCCGGTCAGGATGCTGTCCAGTACATAAAATCCGGTGATGGCCTCCAGCGGCACCGCATGGTGAATCCGCCCCTGCACAGGCAACCACTGCAGCGTGACCGCAAACAACAACAGCAGCACAATACCCAGCCAAAAACTGGGCATGGAAATACCCAGGAAAGCAGCCGTCATACTCAGGCGATCCAGCCAGGAATTTTGCTTCACAGCCGAAAGAATGCCGATGGGGAAGGCAATTAGCAGGCTGACGATCAACCCGCCAAGCGCAAGCTCGATGGTGGCGGGCAAGCGCCCGGCGATGATGTCTACAACCGGCCGTTTTTGAATATAGGAATTTCCCAGATCGCCTCGCACCATATCGCCCAGGAAGATGCCTAATTGAACGTAAAGAGGCTTATCCAGATTGAACTCTTCTCGAAGCTGCTCAATTTCTCCGGAAGACACAGCGCCGCCTTGCCCCATCATAATATCTACCGGGTCGCCAGGCATCAGGCGCATGAAGAGAAACACAATCACGGCCACCCCAATGACGATAGGGATCATGACAAGAATACGTTCGATGATTTTTATGAAGCGCATGGATTTTCCTGATTAGGTACAGAAAGCATCAGGGATGCTTGCGCTTTCAGACGTGCGGGAAGCGCAAGCATCCCTTAGCTGAGAGAACCGCTTACTTGTTCAAACACACATCGTGCAAATTTACTCGGCTGTCCGATGCAGGTTCCCAATTGGAGACCGTCATCAATGAAGCCTCGATTTCCTCAGGCAGAATCAAGAACACTGCTGGGGCCTCGTCATAAACAATCTGCTGAGCTTCATCATAGATCGTCTGGCGTTCGGCAGTGTCCACGGTGGTCTCGCCCAGCCAGGTCAGCTCGTTAACTCGCTCGTTGTTGTATCCCGAGAAATTGCCGCGCCCATAGGATGCGCCCTCGACAAAGCCATGCCACTTGGCTTCGAAGTGCCCCACCGGATCGAATGCCGAGTCACCCCAGTCATCCAGGTAGGCCTGGCGTTCACCGGCCAGCAGCATCGGACGAACCACGCTGTATTCCCAGAAGCGGACACTGGCGTCAATGCCCGCCTCCTGGAAAAGGCTCGCGACGGCCTCAGCCAAACCGCGGTGCTCCTCGAGCGTGTCGATGGTGAAGGACAGGTTTTGTCCATCCTTGTCAACGATTCCGTCATTATTGGTGTCACTCCAACCGGCATCTGCCAACAACTGGACAGCCTTATCCAGATCATAGGGGTACGGCTGCAGGCTCTTGTTGACAAAGTTGTTATAGGGAGACAGTGCGCCCGGAAGAGCAATCGCCCGCCCGTCATAAATTTCTTGAATGATGAGGTTCTTGTCCAGTGCATAGTTGAGCGCCTGGCGCACTCGCACGTCATCAAAAGGCGGTTTCGTAACGTTTAGCTCAATCCATTTTGGCTGCGTGCCGGGAGCAGTTTTTACGACCACATTGCTGTTTTCATTCAACCGTCCAACCAGATCACTGGGCACGCTCTGGATGATTTGTACCTCGCCTGCCAGAAGCGCTGCAGCGCGAGTGGAGGCCTCGGGGATAACCCGGAAGATTACCTTCTCGACGCAGGCTGGCCCAACTGGCGCAAGGTCAGGAGAGCCGCCGTAATAATCTTCAAAGCGTTCCATGACGATTTCTTCCAATCCATCTCCTGCCGAGACAAACTTGAACGGCCCTGTACCGATGGGATGCTCCACAAAGCCCTTTGTGCCGACCTTCTCAAGATAAGCCTTAGGGACAATCTGCTGGTGGACCAGCATTTGCATGGCCGGCGGATAGGGCGTGCTGAAATGCATCACAACCGTGAAATCACCCGTCTTCTCAATCGACTCCAGCGGCGCAATCAGACCCTTCCTTGGAGATGAATGAACCTCAGGATACTCGATTTGGTTTTCCTGGATCACGCGGTTAAATGTGAACACCACATCCTCGGCAGTCATCTGGCTGCCGTCATGGAATTTCACATCCTGGCGCAACTGGATGGTTAGAGTCTGGTCGTCTGTCCAATCGATAGACTCCGCCAACTGCATGTGGACACCGCTGCGGGTGTCGCGGGTCACCAGTCCATCAAACATATTGCGAATGATTGTCTCGGAAGGCCGGCTGCGGTGATCGGCCGGATCCAATGAAACAGGCGCTTCAGACAAAGCCACAACGATCGTGCTGTCCGCAGTACTCTGAGGTGCATCTTGAGTCTCGACAGTCTGATTGGTCTGGCATGCGCCGAGCAGCGAGGCAAGCAGCGCAACTACCGTGACCAGGAACATGTTCCTGCGTAAAAATTTCATTTTGTATCTCCTCCATTGATTTGTTAACTGAAGCTTCGGATAGGATAGCTTTCGCCGGTTAAGTTTGTCTGGCAATCCTTTTATCCAAATCGTTTTGGAAACAACCTCCAAAAAACGAGTCCTGTCACTCCAGAAACTCAAAAACGGTCAGCAAGACCGCTAACTACGCATCTTGGGTGCGCAAACATCTAAAAATCATTATAAGCAATAATCCAAAATGCGTCAAATCGCCTCACCCAAGTTTGCCGGAGTTGAAAGAAGCGTCAAAATTGGGTTATAATGTCGTCAGCCCCAAATCGTTTTGGGATAAACGCAAAACAGACTGTGAATGGAGTCTTACCTGGAAGGAGAATTTATCACCAAACCCTAGCCCATGACACAAGCTGAAGTTTACGCCTGGATTGTTTTACCCCTACTCATATTTCTGGCCCGTGTCGCCGATGTCACGCTTGGCACCCTGCGGATCATCTTTGTTTCCCGCGGCAAGCGCCACCTGGCCCCCATTCTGGGCTTCTTTGAGGTGCTCATCTGGGTGGTCGCGATCGGTCAGTTGGTTCAAAACCTGGGCAGCGCCACCTCGTATCTGGGCTACGCTGCTGGATTTGCGGCGGGTAATTTCGTTGGCATGTGGATCGAAGATCGCCTTGCCATCGGCACCCTCGTTGTACGCGCTATTTTGGCGACAGGCGGGGATGCAGTAATGCAGCGCCTTCATGACTCCGGTTATGGTGTTACCAGTGTGGACGGACAGGGGATCAATGGTCCGGTAAAACTCGTTTATGCAGTCGTTAAGCGCAAGCATGTGAAAGATGTTACGCGCATCATCCATTCCATTTCCCCAAAGGCATTTATCACCATCGAGGATGTTCGCTCAGCAGAAGAGGGCGTGTTCCCCGGCAAGCCCTTGAACGCTGAGCGCCAATACCTCAAACGCCCGGGAAAATAACTTTTTGGAGGATCAATATGGCCGCAATTGCAGGAATTGCTTCGTCGAATGCGAAGCAAGATGTAGTTCAAATGTTGGAAAAAATGGCTCACCGGGGAAGCAACCAGGCTCTGGCCAAGTCGTTCAAGAACGCAACCCTTGGGATCAGTTGGCCTAAAGGACAACCGAGCGCCGAATTAGCGCTCTCTGCTGGAACCGTCGAAGATTGGGTGAGCGAAAGCCACTATGCCAAAGCACAAATAATAAACGACTCACTGGTCCTTTCCCGAGACCCTTTGGGGGTTTCACCTCTATATTATGGTTATACTCAGGACAATGTCCTGGCATTTGCGTCGGAAGTCAAAGGGCTGCTAGGCCTGGTTGACGAAGTACAAGAGTTGCCCCCTGGAACAAGTCTCGAAGCGGGGAACCTCCGCTCCACGTTCACCTTGAGCCAGCAAGAGCCGGTGGAGTCTGGCCGGTTGGATGTTGCTGCCAACTTGCGGCGCAAACTGGAAAAGTCTGTGGCAGACCGCGCCCAGCGCGGCGTGCCCTACGGCGCCTGGCTTTCGGGTGGCCTAGACTCCAGCGTACTTGCAGCAATGGCGCGTCCCTATATCGATACCATGCACACCTTTGCCGCAGGATTTGAAGGTGCCCAAGATCTGGAATTCGCTCGAATGGTGGCCAGGCACATTGGCTCCACACACCACGAGATGACGCCCACCTTCCAGGAGATTGTCGATGTCATCCCCGAGGTGATATTTCATCTTGAGTCGTTCGACGCGCTGCTGGTTCGTTCCAGCCTGATGAACTACCTTGTGGCTCGTCTGGCTGCCGACTATGTGCCGGCTGTTTTCTCGGGCGAAGGCGGCGACGAACTGTTTGCCGGTTATTCATACTTACACAACGTCCCATTAGAAGACTTACCGGGTGAACTGATCGACATCATTGGCAGGCTGCACAACACAGCCCTCCAGCGCGTCGACCGCTGTTCCGCAGCTCACGGAACGCTGGCTTATGTGGGCTTCCTGGATAGCCAGGTGGTGGATTACGCTCTCAAGATTCCCGCGGAGTACAAAATCTTCGACGGCATGGAAAAGTGGATTCTACGCCGCGCCGCCGCGGACCTCCTCCCCCAACCCGTGGCCCTGCGCAAGAAAGCAAAGTTCTGGGAGGGAGCTGGGGTGGAAGAGCGACTGTCTGCCTTTGCCTCAGAGCAAATATCGGATAATGACTTCCGCCGAGAGCGCAACCTGCCTAATGGACAAGTAGTAAACACCAAAGAAGAGCTTTATTACTACCGCATCTTCAAGGAGCATTTCGGCGATCTCAATCAACTTGATTGGATGGGCCGCACCAAGGGCAGTCCCAAAGATAGCATCCAATAATTTCTCGCCAGAAAGCAAAGCTCAGACGGCTTGTTTTGTTCGACGATTATCGTGTAGAGAAACGATCTCTGGCCCGAGTCAAGTAGCATCTTGTTAACGAACATCACAATAAACCTGCGGAGCCGATCATTCTCGCCTCAGCAGGTTTATTGTGATGTTCGGGCCTGGATCAGGCCGGCAGCGGGTTATTTGCCTTGCGAAAGCGCAGCAGCAGCGTGAACATGATGATATTACCGACCAGGCTGGCTAAGACCAACCAGGTCATCATCGGGGCGCCGAAACGTTCCACGATCTGGCCCGTGGCAGAAGGCAGAATCATGCCACCCATGCTGTCCCCGAGCAGGATGATGCTGCTGATGGTGGCGGTCAGCTTAACCGACTGACCAGCCAGGTTGTAGCCGGTAGGCCAAACCGGCGCCATGAAGAAGCCCAGCGCCACGGTGCAGCCCCACAACAGGGTGATGGAATTGGAATTGAGAATCATCAGGGCAACGATCAGAACGCAGGCGCTCAACGCCAGGGTCAGTATTTGGGCGGACTTGAAGCGCGCGGCCGCTGGGATCGAAATAAGGCGCCCGATGGTGAAGGCCAGCCAGAACCCGGAAGTGAGATAAGCCGCCTGAGTTGCGTCCGCCAGCTTGAGCGTCACGGTGTAGGTATAGATCCAATTGCCAAAGGTCACTTCAGCTCCGACGTAGAAGAACAGGAAGAGCATGCCGGTGATAATCATCGGCAGGGAGCGAGTGATGTTCTGACGGCTGGTAGAGATGTCAACAGCCTGTTTGTGCGGGGGTTCCGGATTACGGGATTGCAGCCAAATGTACAGGGCAATCGGAACGGCGATGCCAGCCAAAATCCAGTATACCTGCCGGTAGGTGCCGCCAGCTTCTAACACTTGCGCATAAATGGTGGGAGATATGAAGGCCCCCAGGCCAAAGAAGAAGTGCAGCCCATTGATAAAAGGCCCCGACTTCTCGCCATGGGTCCACATGAGCAGGGTGTTGGATCCCGTGTTAATCATGCCGTTAGGCAGGCCGCCGATGAAGACGATGACCAGCAGGACCGGCAAGCTTCCCGCCAGCGGCACGGCGGCCAACATGGCGGCGGCCAGCAGCTGACAACCCCCCAGGATGAAATTGGCATGGCGCGAACGGTCGAAGAAGCGTCCGCCGATTAAGGTGCCAATGATGCCGCTGAGGGCGCTGACCAACAGCATGATGCCAATCTGGCCGAGGGTGCTGTTGGTCTGGTTGGCCAGCGAAGGTAAGGCCGGACCGGTGATGCCCATGCCGAAGCCCAGGCAAGTGAAGAGCAAATAATAGCCGATGGTGTTGCGAATTTTGTTGGAATGGGTCATGACGGTACTCTTTTTGGTGGAAACAAACTTCGTGGTTGATTGCTCGACTGGCAACCGAAACCGGTAAATTAGCGGGACTTTTATCTTTATGATTGGAGAAACAAAATCCGCTTGAAGGTGGAAGCCCCTGGAATCCCGATTTTGCTAATTGAATTATACTGATTTCTTAGGAAGTGATGGTTACGGAGATGCCTAGAAAAGTTCGTGATAGCCACGGCCATTGAAATGGCATGGCTATCACAGGCTGAAGCCCAAAAGAGTAAAGATTTGGCGCATTTGAGGATGGATCTGCCATTCATGATAGAATCCACCGGATCGCATTTCCTGGGATGGGCACGGGAATAGGGCAGGTACCAGGAATTTGCAGTTCTAAAACAGAAGATACCGTGGAGGTCAGGATGACATCGGGCGACATCAAGAAAGTGGTTTCAAACGATAAGCAGTGGTACCGAAAAATATGGACGCTGGACATTCAAGAAATGGCATGGGTCGAACAGACGAAATCGCAGGTGGATTTTCTGTGGAATATCCTTGAACTAAGTGGTAAAGAGAGGATTCTTGACCTGGCGTGTGGGTTTGGCAGGCATTCTCTCGAGCTTGCTAGCCGTGGTTGTAAAGTGGTAGGGGTCGATATCACTCCGGCGTACATCGAAGAAGCGAACAAACAGGCAAAGGAAAAAGGCTTGGATGCGGAATTTGTCTGCGCTGATTTACGCGAACTGCGCTACAGCGGCGCATTTGATGTTGTCCTCAACATGGCAGACGGCGCTATCGGGTACCTGGAAGACGACCAGGAAAACCTGAAAATATTTGATGTGATCTCTCTGGCGCTAAAGCCCGGTGGAAAGCATGTGATGGATGTATGCAACGGCGGTTATGCCGCCAGGCATTTCCCGAATAGGACCTGGTTGTTTGGCAAAAACGCTCTATCTCTGGCAGATTTTGAATGGGATGCGCAGCATTCTCTCATGTTTTATGGGGGATTAGAATTCAAGTACGGTGAGGTGTTTACCCGCCCTGAAGAAATCTACTCAAACCCAACCCGGCTGTATAATTTGCAAGAGTTATCCGAAATCTTCCAGCAGCGTGGAATGCAGCTCCAAAAAGCCTTCGGGGATTTTGATCATACCGTGCCGGCAACGGATGATATATTCCAGATACAGGTGCTTTCTCAAAAAAAGTAAACGATGAACAACTGGATTGTGTTTGACGCAATGGGTGTAATCTTTGAGGTTGGCGATGGCACCAACGATCTGCTCGTTCCTTTTTTAATTGAGAATATACCAGGATTGCCCATATCAATGGAGGCTATCGAGTCGTCCTCTTTCTGGAGCAGGAAGACTGTGATAAAGCAATGGCAGCCTTGAGCAAGTAAAGTCTCTCCTTCACGACAGTTCAGCAAACGTGTGAAGACGGGCTATCGTTCCGCACAACCTCGAATCGAGTTTATAGGATTTGAATTCCTGCCAGCCGTTCGCTCTCGCGCCACAATTTTTCCCAGGTCTCTTTGTTATAGG
>CAZMMI010000040.1:0-19864 GCA_964567255.1 uncultured Anaerolinea sp. | reverse complement strand
AAAACCGGGCCTCGCCGCTGGATGGGTAAGCGCGGCAAGGCCCGGAAACAGCCCGGCAGGCAGGGAATTCCTGCTCAGGCCCCCGTATGTATGGCAAACCAGGACGACAGACAGTCTACCGCTAAGTTCCAGCGACTGTCACACCCCGAGGCGGGTCCCCTTACCCGCCCCGGCTTACTGGGGACAATCTTCGCAGAACATCGCGCTTATTTCTTGCGGTTGCGCAAGAAGGCAGGAATGTCGTAATCGTCCGTATTAATCACCCGCTGGAATTCAGCCTGGGCTGAACTGGCCGAGGTCGAAACCGGCCGTTCCACCGGGGTGTTCTGGACAGACCCGCTCCGGGCGCGGCTCGAAGTCTGGCTGTCTTCCAGGCGCAGAGGCCGCTCTACCGGCCGGACGCCCCCGGCCCGGTCAAAACCCGTGGCGATCACCGTGATGCGGATTTCGTCGCCGACCTTCGGATCCACGACGGCGCCGAAGATGAGGTTCACATCGGGGTGAGCGGTTTCCTTGATGATGGCAGCGGCCTGGTTGACCTCGAAGAGGGTCAGGCTGGTACCGCCGGTCACGTTGAACAGGATGCCGCGCGCGCCGTCGATGGTGATGTCCAGCAACTGGCTGGAGATGGCTGCTTCGGCCGCAACGCGGGCGCGATCTTCGCCCGAGGCCTTGCCCACTGCCATCAAAGCTGCCCCGCCTTCGCTCATAATCGCGCGAACATCGGCGAAGTCCAGGTTGATCAAGCCGGGCACGGTGATCAGTTCAGAGATGCCCTGAATGCCCTGGCGCAGCACATCGTCTGCCAGGCGGAAGGATTCTTGCAAGCTGGCGCGCTTATCCACCATCTGCAACAGTCGATCGTTGGGGATGACGATGAGCGTGTCCGCATGCTCCTTCAGCTTGTCAATGCCTGCCTCGGCCGATTGCGCCCGGCGAGAGCCTTCGAAGGTGAACGGGCGGGTCACCACGCCAATGGTCAGCGCGCCGACTTCCTTTGCAATCTGGGCCACAATCGAGGCCGCGCCGGTGCCCGTGCCGCCGCCCATGCCGGCAGTCACGAAGACCATGTCGCTGCCTTTGAGCACTTCGTACAGCTCCGTGGCCGATTCCTCAGCAGCCTTGCGCCCCATCTCGGGGTTGCCGCCGGCGCCCAGGCCGCGGGTCACTTTTTCGCCAATGCGCACACGAGTATCGGCGCGCGAGAGCAGCAGGGCCTGCCCATCGGTATTGACGGTGATGAACTCGATGCCCTGCAGGCCTTCATCGATCATGCGGTTGACGGCATTGCAGCCGCCGCCGCCGACGCCGATGACTTTAATGCGGGCGAACGACTCAGATACGGGTTGGGACATGTCCATGGTTTACCTCCAAGAGCATAATGAATAGGATTTTCTCACTCGGCGTGGCGTCCCCAACCGTTCCCTGTCCGGTCGGGGAAGTCACGACAACACAACTACGGTAACAAACGTTTGAGCCAATTCTTGATGGTATCAAGGGTTGGATTACCTCCTTTGCGGTGCGAGCGCCTTCCCCCGCCGGCTGCGGGAGCGGTTTCGCTCATCATCATGGCCCAATACAACAGGCCGACGCTGGTTGAATAAGCCGGCGAATATAGCTGGTCGGTCAAGCCAAGCAGGTTTTCCGGCTTGGCCACGCGCACCGGCAGCCCCAGAACCTGGCTGGCCAGCGTGCGCAGACCCGGCAATTGGCTGGCCCCGCCGGTCAAAACCACGCCGGCCGGCAGCAGCCCGTCATAGCCCGAGCGCTTGATCTCTTGCAGCACCAGGTCGAAGATTTCTTCCACCCGCGCTTCAATAATCATGGAGAGGTCTTTGCGCCGGATTTCTACCGGGTTTTCTTCACCAAAAATGCGGGTCGAGAAGCTGTCACGCTCATCAATTTCCTCTTGCATCGCATGGCCGTACTGCTTCTTGACCTCTTCGGCCTGCGAGATAGACAACCGCAAACCGTGAGCAATGTCAGAGGTGATATGGTTGCCGCCGATGCCCAGCACCATCGTGTGCCAGATATCACCGTCGATGTAGATTGCCATATCGGTTGTGCCGCCGCCGATGTCGCAGACCACTGCACCCATCTGGCGTTCGGTGTCCGAAAGGACCACTTCGGCAGAGGCCAGCGGGTTGAGCACAAAGTGAGAAGCCTGCACGCCTGAAGCCTGAACACTCTGGCGCAGGTTTTCCACCGTCGCCGCTCCAGCGGTGATGATGTGCGCTTCCACCTCCAACCGGTAGCCATGCATGCCCACCGGCAGGCGGATGCCGTCTTGCCCGTCCACCACAAACCCGCGCTGAATCACATGAATGATTTCGCGGTTATGCGGAATGGCCACAGCCTGGGCCGCATCCAGCGCGCGGAACACATCTTCCTGGTCGATGGCTCGCCCAGAGATACCCACCACGCCGCGGCTGTTCACCGACGATACGTGTGACCCGGCCAGGCTGATCAACGCAGAGGTAATCTCCATTCCGGAGGTACGTTCCGCTTTTTCTATCGAGCGCCCAATTGCCTGCGACGCAGCCTGCAGGTCGACGATATTGCCCTTGCGGATCCCTTGAGAAGGCTCAATGCCCACCCCCAGGATGCGCAGATTATTGGCCCCCTCCACCCGCGCTACCAGCGTGCAGACCTTGGTGGTGCCGATATCGATTCCGACGACGATCGGTTCATCCGCCATAATTATTGCTCCATCTTGAGATAAGGGTTGTTCAGGTATTCTACACTGATCAACGCCGGTTGAAGGCCGCGGTTTGCCATCTCCGTGGCGATTTGTTGGTACATGGCGAACTTCGCATCGAAGTCCTCCAGGCTCGATCCAATGTACACGTACATTCCGTTGGGATCCTGCCAACCCAAGCCGTCGGATTGAGAATACGCCAGGGCGGTACCCTCGGGCAGCAGGGCAACCAGTTTTTGCGCCGTCAGCAGCAGCGTCGGGTCAATTTTGTCGGGCTCGGGCGTGGCTTTTGCTGCCGCCAGGGCCGCCTTGCCTTCCTCGCTCTCCTCAGCCGCCTCCTCCATCTCGGGCGTCACCAGCGGGGCAGCCAGAGGCGGGTTATCCTGCGAATGGACGGTCAGCAGCGGGCCGGCATCGCCCCGCGCCGGGAAGATCACGCCCTCAGCATCGATCCATAGCGTTTCCTCGCCCAACCGCCAGGCAATGACCGGCTGACGCTCGGTAATGGTGATGCCGACGGCATTGGGCAAGCCCACGCTGACCACCACCTTCTCGATGCCCGGGAAGGTTTTTGTCAAATCATCGCGCACCACTTTGGCGTTCACTTCGACAATCGATAAATTCTCCAAATCGGCGATGGCCTCAATTTCACCTGCATCCAGGCGGTTGAGACCCTCAATTTGGATCGTATTGACCATGAAGAATGGCGACCACAACAACGATCCAACCAGGACCAGCAGCGCAAACACCATTGCGCCCGAAAGCGCCCGCCAGCCCCAGTGGATGACCGGCATGGCCGGAAGGCGCAGCTCGGCGCCAGGGGCAGCCGCATTCAGCGCCACGTAATACTGGCGGCGCGGATTGGGTGTGGCCGCTTGACGGTGAATGGGTGTGCCAAAGGTTGTGTTGCGCACCACCACCGGCCGGGCCATTGAAACCGGCACGCCCGTGGCCTGAGAGGCCGTCCGGTTTGTGCGGGCTGGGCGAGCAGCGGGAACGGCCGTGCGCGGTATGGTCTGCTCATACCGGCGATGGCGCAATTCATCCGCGCGAGTCTTGGTGTCTTGGTTGGCGGTCATGCTCCCCTCCTGAAGCGGCGCTCGGTTCGGTCGCGGTCTGCCTTGCGTTCCAGCGCCAGCTCAATCAATCGATCCACTAAATCACGATAAGATATCCCACTGGCCTCCCACAGCTTCGGGTACATGCTGATTCTGGTAAAGCCTGGAATAGTATTGACCTCGTTGATGAAAACTTCCAGCGTCACGGCGTCCACTAAGAAATCAACCCGCGCCAGGCCCGCGCAATCGACGGCGCGATACGCCTGGACAGCCAAACTGCGGATTTCTTCACTCAGCGCTTGCGGCAGAGGCGCCGGGATGAGCAACTGTGAATTGTCACTGATATATTTGGCCTCATAGCTGTAATACTCGTCGCCTGGCAGAATTTCACCGGGCAGCGAAGCAGCCGGCTGGTCATTGCCCAGCACGCTCACTTCAATCTCGCGCGCGTTGGGCACGCTCTTCTCCACCAGGATGCGCCGGTCAAAACGCGCCGCTTCCATGATGCCTTCGAATAACTCTGAGCGCCCGTGACACTTGGTGATGCCCACCGATGAGCCCATGTTGGCCGGTTTGGCAAACAGGGGGTAGCCCATCGTCTCAGACTGCTCCAAAACGCTGTCCATCTGGCTCTCGATTTGCCCGCGCAAGAAGGTCAGCGACTCGATGGTCGGCAGGCCGTTGGCGCGCATCACATCCTTGAACAGGGCTTTGTCCATGCCCACCGAGGAAGCCAGTACGCCCGCGCCCACATACGCCACGTCGGCCAGTTCCAGCAAGCCTTGCAGGGTGCCGTCTTCTCCAAACGTGCCGTGCAATACCGGGAAGATTACATCCAGATCGACCACCGGCTCGAGCATATTGCCCTTGTGCGCGTAAAGCGTAGCGCGGCCCGGCTCGGGCAGCAGCACCGCCCGCGAAAGCCCATCCACGCGCCCCGCGTCGAAAGCGCCCCAAACATCTTCTCCGGTGAACCACTCGCCCTGGTGTGTGATGCCAATCTGGGTCACGGTGTAACGGGCGGGATCCAATACCGCTAAAATCGAGCGCGAAGACATCATCGAGACTTCATGCTCGCCCGACCGCCCTCCGAAAATGACACCGACGTTAATCTTCCGTTCCATCCAATGCTTCCTATCCTCTAAGATTTTCCAGGCTCGGCCAATCGCCCAGCAGTTCTACTTCCAGTTCCAGCTTGATTCCAAATTGCTCATAAACGGCTTTTTGCGCTTTTCCGATCAACGCCGCCAGGTCTTTGGCAGTGGCATGACCGTGATTGATGAAGAAGTTGGCGTGCTGCCCGCTGATTTCCGCGTCACCCTGGCGGGCGCCTTTCAATCCAGCCGCCTCAATCAACCGTCCCGCATAATCTCCCGGCGGGTTCTTGAACATGGAGCCCAGGCTGGCGCCCGGCGGCTGAGTCTGGCGGCGGCGAGCAGCAAACTCGTCCATCTTTGCCTGCACGGCTTCCGGCGTGCTTTGCTCCAGCTTCATGCGAGCTGCCAAAATCACTGCCTTTGGCCCTGATTCTCTTTTTAATGCGCTGCTGCGGTACTCATACGCCATCTGGTCAACCGTCCAATCCTGTCTACCCATAGTAGGGTGCAAGATTTCTGCCACAAGCAGGTTGCCGCGCATATCCCCACCGTGGGCCCCGGCATTCCCATACACCGCGCCGCCCACCGTGCCGGGGATAGTCGCCGCCCATTCCAGGCCGCTCAAGCCGCGCAGCGCCACCTGGCGCGCCACCGTGCCCAAATTCGCGCCGGCTTCGGCCCACACGCTAAAGGGCTCGTGGTGCACGTCCACCTTCACGTTGCGCGCCCGGTTAATCACGATCACCCCGGGGTAACCGGCTTCGCTGACCAGCACGTTCGAACCCATGCCCAATACTTGAAAAAGCAGCCCCATTTCCCACAGCGTGCGCACGGCCTTTTCCAACTCTCCGGAGGTATGCACCGGGAGCAAGGCCAGCGCCCGCCCGCCCACATGCGCCGTGGTGAAGTTGGCCAGGACGACGTTTTCTTGCAGCGCCGGGCCAAACACCTCGCGCAGGCGGTTCATGGGAATGGTAGGGGTCGCGTTTCTGGGCATTAGATCTTCTTGATCCGGTCGATGACTCGATTGACTACCTGACGTTCCGGCTCAGGGGGTTTCATCGCGCCCTGTTGCAGCGGGCGCCGGTTTTGGTTGTGGCCCACCGGGTCCGGCGGAACCAGTTGAATCGGCAGAGAGTCCAGCTCGGCCTTGAAAATGCGCAATTGCTCTTTCTTAGGATTAGCCATGTTTTCCTCCTCTTTCTTTCAAGTCTGCCCAAATTCGGGCACTGATTTGATCGGCGTCGCCCGCAGAGAGCACCAGTAAAACATCCCCGGGCATCAAATATTGTTGTAAATAATTGACCACATCCTCCAGCGCCGGGATGAACGCCGCGCCGGGATGATCCATCCCTTTCACCACCGCTTCCGCTGAAAAACCATTGGCCTGCTCTCGGGCTGCGTACACCTCGGTCACAATCACCCGATCCGCATCGACAAAAGCCGCGGCGAACTGATCCTGCAGCGCACGCGTCCGCGAGAAGGTGTGCGGCTGCCAGACCGCCCAAATGCGCCTTCCCGCATACATGGCCCGCGCGGCTTGCAACGTGGCGCGGATTTCGGTGGGATGGTGAGCATAATCATCGATCACCGTGATTCCTTCGGCTGTGCCACGCAGATCAAAGCGCCGCCCCGTGCCGCTGAACTGCTCCAGCGCCCTGGCAGCCTGTGCCACCGGCAGCCCCAGGCAGTCCATCGCCGCCAGCGCAGCCAGGGCATTGCTGGCATTGTGCAGTCCAGGCGTGTTCAACGAAACGCTCGCTAACAAATCGCCGCCGCGCAGCACATCAAAGCGGTAGCCCTTCCCCGGCCGCGAAACCAGGTTGAGTGTGCTGTAATCGGCGGACTCGCGCAGCCCGTAGGTCAGCGCGCGGCAGCCCGCGGGGATTTCCGCAACCAGAGCGCGTGTCTCAGTTTGATCGGCGCACACCAGCAGTGTTCCGCCCGCCTGCAGCCGCCCCACAAAGCCCGCGAAGGCCGCCCGGTAATCCGCCGGGGTGGGGTAGCAATCGGGGTGGTCGTGCTCCATGTAGGTCACCACCGCCAAAGCCGGCTGCAGCCCGTGGAACATGCGGTCGTACTCATCGGCCTCGATCACAAAAACCTGCCCCTGCCCCGCGTGGGCGTTACCGCCCAGATCGTGAGACACGCCGCCGATGATATACGAGGGGTCCTGGCCCAGGCGGTTGAGCAGGAAAGCGATCATCGCCGTGGTGGTGGTCTTGCCGTGCGTGCCTGCCACCGCCACCGTCTGGAAGCCGTCTGTCAAGCGGTGCAGGAATTCGGAGCGTTTGAGCACCGGGATGCCCGCAGCGCGCGCCGCCTGAACCTCGGGGTTGTCCTCAGGTACCGCCGAAGAACGCACCACCACATCGGCCCCCGCCACGTGCTCGGCGGCGTGACCGGCGTACACGCGGATGCCCGCAGCGCGCAGTTCCTCAGCCAACGGGGAAACCGCCCGGTCCGAGCCCGAGACTGGGTATCCCCGCTCCGCCAGGAGCCGGGCTATTGCGGAAAGTCCGCTGCCGCCGATACCGATGAAGTGAATTCGTTCCATCCTTTCGCTCACCTTTAGAGGAAAACCACCAGAACAAAGACAAACGCCAGCGCCACGGCGAAGTAAATTACCGGGGGTTGCAGCCATTCGGGCGGCATGCGCTGGATATAAGACTGCAAGAGCAAGAAGCGCTCACTGTCGATAGGAGGCATCTCGATAAATTTAATGGTGGCATAATTGGCATCGGCCATAAACCACCAGAACGAACCGACTACCAAATACCCGTTCAGCGCTCCCATGAACATGCCCAGTAAAATATCCTGCACGCGGTCGCGGGCAAAGCGGTTGTTGGTTGCCAGCCGTGAGATGTTCGGCGATTGGTATCCAAAGAACACCAGCGCTGCCAGAACGCTCGTGCGCACCCAAAAGTGCGCTTCAGGTTTGCTGGCCAAAACATCTTTGACGAACGGCACAAAGCTTTCCAACACGGTCATAATGAACACCGCCAGGATCACGCTGAAGGTGACCAGAAGCTCTTTAGCCCATCCGCGCATGGCGCCAATGATCGCAAAGAGGATGATGTACATCCAGAAAATGACATGCAAGCTGATCATGGCTTGTCTCCACGAGGTTGTACGCCGGCCAGCTCGCGCACCAGGTCGGCCAGTTGCGCAGCCGCATCTGGCCGGGCCAGCCCGGACATGGATTTGCGCATCGCCGCCAGACGGGTGGGATCGTTGACTAGACCCTGCACCACCGGCAGAAGCTGCTCCCCCAAGGCCGCGTCTTCCAACAGGACGGCCGCCCCCTGGTTCACCAGATAATCGGCGTTGACCTTCTGGTAACGCCAGGCATACGGATAAGGCGCCAGCACAGCCGGCAAGCCAAACAATGGGTACTCGCCCAGGCTGGAGGCTCCCGCCCGTGAAACCACCAGGTCGGCGGCTGCCAGGGCCGCGCCCATTTCGTGCAGGTAAGGTTCCGCGTGGTACCGCCCGGCCAAATCCTCGGGCAGCCCGGCCCGCGCGGCTTGCACCTCGGCCCAATCCAACTGGCCGCTCAGGTGAATGATCGAGACAAACGCCAGCAACTGAGGCAGCGCCGCCAGGACCGCCCGGTTAATCGAGCGCGCGCCTTTGCTCCCGCCCGTCACCAGCAGCACCGGCCCCTCTTCCGGCAGCCCCAGGTGGGCTCTGGCCTGGCTGCGCGTCCAATTGCCCATGTCCGCCCTCACCGGGTAACCGGTGACCACGCTGCGCGTGCGGCGCGGCAGGAAAGCCCGGGTGGGTTCAGCCGTCACCGCGACCGTGTGAGCAAAGCGGATCAACGTTTTGAGGGCCAGACCTGGCTCCAAATCCGGCACGTACACAAGGCTGGGGATGCGCTTGCCCGCCGCCACGGCCATCGGCACAGCCACATACCCACCGGTGTAAAGGATCACCTCGGGGCGGAACTCGGCCAAAATGCGGCGAGACGCCGACACGCCCTTCACCAGGCGCGCCACGTTGCCGGGCAGGGCCCGCAGGCCCACGCCATGCACACCTGCCGCAGGAATCGCAGCGAAGGGCAGACCGGAGCGGGTCACCAGATCCGCCTCCATGCCGCCCTCGCCGCCCACCCACAGGACAGGCTGAGCATCATGACCGAGTGCTTGACTGACGACCAGAGCGGGGTACACGCCGCCGCCCGTCCCGCCAGCGCAAATCAACAACCGAGCCAAAGGTGTTTACTCCTTCCGTTGCTTGATGTTGGGTCGCCGCGCGACCAACATTCAATAGAATTCCCATTCCAGCCATCGTAACCACCAGACTGGAACCGCCATAGCTGATGAAGGGCAGCGCATTGCCCGCCTGGGGCATCAAGCTGACCATCACCGCCATATTGATCAATGCTTCAATCGCAATCCACATGGACACACCGGCAGCCAGCAGCCGCCCCAACGGGTCGGGAGCGTTGCGGGCAATCGCCAGACCGCGCCATAAGATCAGCATGTAAGCGACCAGCAGCAAGGCGCTGCCCAGCAGGCCCGTCTCTTCGGCAATCACGGCAAAGATAGAGTCGGTGTGGGCAACCGGCAAGATGAATTTCGCGCTGCCCAGGCCAATGCCCGTGCCGAAGATCCCACCATTAATGATGGCGCCCAGAGCACGGCGCACATGGTCCGAAGCCGCAGCAGGATCCTGCAGGCCTAAGATGTAATCCATGACGCGCTGTTTACCAGTGTCGTAAACATTCACCGTCAAGAAACCCACGGCTAATGCCACGATCAGAACCAGCGCAACCTGGCGCCATTCGCCATCCGCCAGAATGAACATGAGCACGCCCAGGATGATGACGGTAAAGGCCGCGCTCAAGTCTGGTTGCAGCATGATCAAACCGGCCAGAAAGCCCAGGATGAGCATGAGGGGCACCAGGCCGAACGAAAAATGCTTGAGCACGTCTCGCTTTGACTGTAACCATACAGAAACATAGATGATAATTGCCAGCTTGGCCAACTCAGAAGGCCGCACAGACGCGCCAAACAGCGAGCGCTGCGCCCCCAGAGTCGCTTGGCCGAACAAGACCGTCGCTCCCAACGTCAAAATGGTCACCAACATGATCGGGACGATCAGCTTGGGGAAAATGCGATAGCTCACAAAAGACGCGATCACCATGACCGCCAAACCCACCCCAACCCACATAATTTGACGGTAAAGGAAGAATTCGGGTTCTTCTTCAGCCAGGATGGCGAACAATGGGCCGGCAGAATAGACCATGATCACGCCGAATAAGGAAAGCGCAAGGGTCACCCCCACCAGCACCAGGTCAATTCCCCACAGGAAATTCTGGCGCCCGCGCACAGGGCGAGATGCAGACCGTCCAGGATTTACGAAAGTTGCTGTACCCATAGTCGATACCTTTCCCCACGTTCCTCAAAATCTTTGAATTCATCGTAGCTGGTGCCGCCTGGAGAGAGCAAAACCACGTCTCCCGGCTGAGCCACCCGCGCGGCAGCTTCCACCGCCGCCTGCAAACCTGCGCACATGTCCACCGAATAAGGCCGCTCGCCGCTGCGCAGCGGGCCAATGGCGGCGGCAATCTTCTCGGCAGCCTCGCCGAAAATCACCACATGATCCACCCGCTCGCGGATGAGCGCAGCCAGGTCACCCCAGGGCAGGTCTTTGTCGCGCCCGCCCAGCATCAGCACCACCGGTTGGTGGTAAGAGCGCACCGAAGCCATGCTGCGCTCGGGGGCGGTGGCAATCGAGTCGTTGTACCAGCGCACGCCGCGCCACTCGCGAACCAGCTCCTGGCGGTGCGGCACGCCGCCAAACCCTACCACACCTGCTCGCAGCGCCTCTACCGGCGCTCCGCATGCCAGTGAAACGGCGCAAGCCGCCAGCACATTGAGCAGATTATGCGCGCCTTGCAACTGTACATCCGCCACTGCCATCAGCTTTTGAACGCTGTGTCCGTCGGTGTAGTACAACTCGTCCCCGCCGCGGAAGGCGCCCGCCCAACCCAAATCGGGGCGGTTCCAGCCAAAGGAAACCAACTTTCCCCGCACCAGGCTGCGCAAGTTCCACGCGCCGGGGTCGTCGCTGCCCAAAACAGCCGTGTCATGATGCGATTGGTGGCTCAAGATGCGCGCCTTGGCCTGGGTATAGGCCTCCATCGTTCCGTGGCGGTCCAGGTGATTAGGGGTGATGTTCAACACAGCGGCAATCTGCGGCGAAAGGGTCATCAACTCCAACTGGAAACTGGACAGCTCCAGCACCACCAGGTCGTCCTTGCCTATCTGGTCCACCTGATCGATCAACGGGGTACCGATGTTACCACCCACCCACACCCGCCGCGGAGATTGCACCGCCGCCTGGGTCATTCGTCCTACCAGCGTGGTGGTGGTGGTTTTGCCCGCCGAACCGGTGATGGCAGCCACCGGGCAGGGCACGGCTTCCATGAAAATCTGCGAGTCGTTGGTCAAAGGCAGGCCCCTGCGCACAGCTTCCACCACAATCGGCATGGTCAGCGGCACGCCGCCCGAGATGCACACCCAGTCCATCCGGTCCAGCAGTTCCAAAGGATGCCCGCCCAACACCCACTCCACGGGCAGCCCAGCCAGGGCCTCCCGCGCCGCAGACATCTTCTCAGGGCGGCTCTGGTCATTCAAGGTCACCAGCGCGCCCTTGCTGCACAGGTAGCGTGCCAGAGCCAGCCCTTGCCGGGCGGCTCCGATTACCAACACGCGTTGACCCTGCCAGTTTCTACTCATGGTTACACCAGTGCAATTGCTATGCCAAGCATGGCAAATAACAGACCTACCAACCAAAAGCGCTGCACAACCTGCGTTTCGCTCCAGCCCAACAACTCAAAGTGGTGGTGGAGTGGAGCCATTTTGAAGAAACGCTTGCCCTTGGTGGCTTTGAAATACAACACTTGAATGATGACGCTCAACGCTTCGCTGACCGGGATGATAGCAATCAGCGGCAGCAGCAGCCACTGCCCGGTCATCAAGGCCACCACCGCCAGGGTCGCCCCCAACGCCATCGAACCCGTATCACCCATGATCAACTGGGCCGGGTGAACGTTGAACCATAGATACCCGAACAGCGCCCCCACAATAGTGAAGCAGAAGCGCGCCAGGAAAGTCTGCCCCTGCATGAGCGCCACAACGCCAAAAGCCGCGAAGGCGGTCGCCGAGATCAACCCGGCCAGCCCGTCTAACCCATCGGTGAAATTGACCGCGTTAGACATGCCCACAATCAGGAAAATGGCCACAGGGATGTACATCACACCCAGTGAGAAGGGCTCCTCGGCCGCCGGCCAGAACAATTCCGGCACGCCCAATAAATACTTCAAGCCAAAAGCGGCCCCAGTCGCCAGGAGGATTTGCAAGAGGAATTTGGTGCGCGCGCGCATTCCCAACCCGCGCCGCGGACCGCGAATGCCTTCCCAATCATCCACAGCGCCAATCAAAGCGTAGGCCAGCATTACCAGCAGTGGCAACAGCACCGAACGGCCCAGCACTTCCATGCCGATCAACGATACCGCGTTGAGCAGCACGGTTAGCAGTACCACCGGCAGGATGAACAGGACGCCACCCATCGTCGGCGTACCCATCTTGCTGAAGTGCCGCTCGGGGCCCTCAACACGGATGATCTTACCGATCTTGAAGTACCTCAAAACGCGCAACAACGGCCCGCCCCAAATGACCGTCATCATGAAAGCCAGCATACTGAGGGTGATCGCCAGCGTAGCATCACTCATTCTGCTACCTCCAATTGGCTGACGATGCGGTCCATGCGCAGACCGTGCGAACCCTTCACCAGCACCACATCCCCTTCTTTTAGCATCGGTTTCAAGAACTCGATGGCGGCATCCACGTCCGCCACCCAGGTGACCTGTGAGGCCTTCATTCCGGCTTGCTGCGCCGCTTTCACCGTTATCTGGCTCAACTCGCCAACCGCCACCAGGATGTCGGCCACTTCGGCTGCGCGCCCGCCAACCCGCAGGTGGCCCTCGCGCTCATATTGGCCCAACTCGAGCATATCGCCCAGTACCGCAATGTGCCGCCCCTGAATCTCTTCCAGCATGTTCAACGCCGCCAGGGTCGATTCCGGCGAAGCATTGTAGGAGTCGTCCAGCAGTAAAGCGCCGTTCTCAGCCTTCACAGCCACCAGGCGCAACTGCGTCTGGCTGGTGCGCAAGCCTTCAATGATCTCGCCCCAGCTCAAACCTTCGGTCAAACCCACGGCTGTGGCTCGTAGCGCCGTATGCACCGAATGGCGTCCAATCAACGGCACGCGCACCGAGAGCATCTCGTCGTGATAGTGTATCCGGAAGCGGATGCCTTCCAGCCCCAGCCCAACCACCTCGTCGGCCCACAGCTCGGCAGAAGGATCCAACCCGTAATAGAACACCCGCGCGCGGGTTTGTCCGGCCATCGCCCGCACATAAGGATCGTCATAATTCAAGATTGCCGTGCCGTTGGGCGCAGCGGGCAGCGCCTGCACCAGTTCGCCCTTGCCGCGAGCAATGGCTTCCATCGAACCGGCCCGTTCAGCGTGCACCGTTCCAACATTGGTCAGCACACCCACCGAGGGCAAGGCCAGATCGCACAACTGAGCAATCTCGCCCGGCACGTAGAAACCCATCTCCAGCACCGCTCGCTGGTATCCCGGTCCAAGTCGCAGCAGCGTGAGGGGCAAACCGATTTCGTTGTTCAGGTTGCCCGGGTTACGCAGCGTGCGGAAGCGCGTGCTCAACACTTCAGCCACCAGTTCTTTGGTGGTTGATTTTCCCACACTGCCGGTAATTCCAATCACCCGCACGCTCTGCTTGCGGCGCCAGAAGTAGGCCAACTGTTGCAGAGCCTGGAGCGTGTTGTTCACCCGCAAGCACAACGGCTGCCCGGTGCGCAGCGCCACCGGCATGGTCGTATCCACCTTCACCGGCCCCTGGCGCAAATCCAGCACGGGGAATTCCGCGGGCACCTCTTGCTGAACAAGCGCCAGCGATGCCCCCTGCCGGAAGGCCGCATCCAAGAAGTTGTGCCCGTCGGTGCGTTCGCCTGGCAGCGCCACAAACAGCCCGCCTGGAATAACCTGGCGCGAATCGATTGCCGCTTCGGTGATCACCGTGCGGGACACTTCGACTCGCGTACCGGTCAATGCTTCCAGAATATCTGCCAGGGTCAACACTTCGTTTCTACTCCTCTTAGTTTCCGGCAATCTGCTCCCGAATCTGATCGGGAGGAAGGTCCATTAAGACTACCAGTTCGCTTACTACCTGACTGAACACCGGGGCCGCAACAACCGAACCCCATTCGCCAGCCGGCTCTTCCAGCCACACATAAACGATGAATTTGGGGTCATCCACCGGCCCCCAACCGATAAACGAGGCGTTGGTCGCATTAGACAGGTACCCACCCGGCCCCGGGATAGAGGCGGTGCCGGTCTTGCCCGCCACGCTGTAACCTTCCACCAGCGCCGCGGAAGACTCTTCCTTGAGCGAAGTGTGCAGCATGTCGGTCAAGGTGCGCGCCGTCTCGGCGGAGATGGGTGTGCCGATGACCTGGGGCGGGTTGCTATATTCCTCGCCATTGTCGATGACGGTTTTCAGCACACGCGGCATCATCAACTTGCCGTCGTTCGCCACCGCGGCGATCGCCGCGGTGATTTGCAGCGGCGAAACTGCCACGCCCTGCCCATACGAATTGGTCCCGAGGTTGATCGGATACCAATCAGTGTCGCCTTGAACCAAGAGCGGGCTGCTCACCTCGCCGGCCAGATCTACGCCGGTGGTGTGCCCGACCCCAAATTTCTCCAGGTAGTTGTAGAATACGGTTGGCCCCATCTGGTCCGCTACCCAGGCCAGGCACACATTCAACGAGTGCTGCATGCAGGTGGTCATAGTCTGTGGGCCCCAGGCGCCCCAATCCCAGTTGTGAATACCAACCCCGCCAATGTAATACACGCCGGTATCCAAAAAGTCCGTCTCCGGCCGCACCGTGCCAGAATCCAGCGCGGCGGCCATGGTGAGCACCTTGAAAATCGAGCCGGGCTCGTAGGTGATCTCCACCGCGCGGTTGTATGGCGTGGTGGGGTCGGGGAAGACCTCTGCCAGCTCCCAGTACTCGTTGGGATTCAACCGCGGGTTGACGGCCATCGCCAAAATGTCGCCCGTTTCTGGATCCATAATCAGGATCGTGGCCGATTCGGAGCCTGTTGATTTCATCGCCTCGTCCGCCACCCGTTCGGCCATCGACTGAATATCCCGGTCGATGGTCAGAATCAAGTTGGCGCCGGGCGGAATCTGTTCGCTCTGCGTTTCGTCCATCAAATGCGGATCGCTCGTAAATTCTTTCCGGACAGGTGTGCCCATGAGCAGGCGGTTATATTTTTCTTCCACCCCATATACGCCCGAGGCATCTTCACGCTTCTTGAAGTTGTAAAAGCCGATAATATTCGAACCCAACATTCCTTCGGGGTAGGTGCGGAGCATCAAAGGCTCAAACCTTATCCCGTCTAGATTCGGAGCAACCTCACCCTTGCGCAAGCGCAGGGTTTCTGCTTCTTTGCTCAGGTCCTCTTCAATTGCCAAAATCTGCTCGCGCTGTTCGCTGGTGACAAATTCAGCTAATTTCACATCAACGATATCGTGTCCTGTATCGTTGACTCCCGGATTGAGCAGTTTTCCCCGAATCTCCGTCTGTTTGATACCCAAAACCGATGACAGAGTCGCGGCAACCGTGTCCGGGTCGGACACGTAACGCACATCGGCGTAGATATCATAGACTTCTACGTTACCCGCCAGCAAGTGTCCCCACTTGTCGTAGATCGAACCGCGCACCGGCATAACAATTTCGGTTCTGGTCTGAATGTCTTTGCCCTCCAAAACAAGCTGTCGGGCATCTTCATTGTTCAATAAACGGATCATCCATATAAAAACGAATAGGCCCGCCAGGGTTAGCGCGCCTCCAATAAAGCGGAACCGGAAAAATGAGGTCTGTTTCATGGGGACACCCCTAAGGATTGCTCATTAAGTTTTACAATCTCTTTCATCAGCCATTCTGAAAGCGACACAGTGTACTCAGGCCGGATTAAAACCGGCGGCAGGTCTGCGCCGGGGGGCTGCGCTGAAACTTTGACGGTCCGGCCCGTGTACCCATCCACATACACATAGCTGATTTGAGCGCTGGTCGCATGACCGAAGCCGAGTTCCTTGGCCCGCTCTGCCAGCCGGGCAGCCGAACTCAGTTTCGCGATCTCAGTGATCTTGCTGGCATTCCCCCGCTCATACTCATCCCGCAAACTGTTCAAGTACTGGATTTCCAGGCCGGCGGACGAAGCCTCCACCGACACGGTCACCATGATCCACAGGATAGAGGCGCCGAGGATTGCCGCAATCAAGAACAAGACACCCTTCTGCGTATGGAGACGCCAGGGAGCTTGTTTGTAAGCCTGTTTCAGGCGGTTCTTGATCGTCACAATCTCATCTCCTTGTAAAAATCTCTATCCTGTTTCGTGCAAATCTCATGCCAACCCGGTCAATTTCTCGGCCACCCGCAGTTTTGCGCTTCGCGATCGCGGGTTCTCAGCAATTTCAGTTTCGTCGGCTTCAATGGGGTGGCGGTTGACCTCTTTCAAACTGGCAAAATGTCCGCAGGTGCAAACCGGCTGCTCTGGAGGGCAAATGCAGTCCCGACCCTCACGTCGGAAGTACTGCTTCACCAGGCGATCCTCCAGCGAGTGGAAGGAAATGATCGCCAGCCGCCCGCCGGGCTCCAGGGCATTCATCGCTTGGGGCAACACGGCTTCGATGGTTTGCAACTCGCGATTGACCGCCATGCGCAGCGCCTGGAAGGTGCGTGTGGCCGGATGAATGCGCCCCTTGCGCCCGCCCGCCGCTTTCAGCACCACCGCCGCCAGTTCCAACGTGGTGTTCAGCGGTCGTGCCTGGCAAATCGCCCGGGCAATGCGCCGCGCCAGCGGATCTTCGCCATAGCGCCAGATCACATCGGCCAGTTCTTGCTCTCCCCAGCGGTTCACCAGGTCGTCTGCGTTGAAGGGTTGTTCGGGATCAAACCGCATATCCAAGGGCCCGTCGCTCAAAAATGAGAAACCGCGCTCCGGGGTATCGATCTGCATGGATGAGACCCCCAGGTCTAGCAGGATACCGTCCACGCTTTCCCATCCCAGCCGGTCCAACTGTTCGCGCAGGGTGCTGTACGAGGCTTTCACCAGCGTCACCCGATCGCCGAAGACAGAAAGGCGCCGGCTTGCCAGGGCCAGCGCCTGCGGGTCCACATCCATTCCCAGAAGGTTCCCCTCCGGCTGGCTGGCTTCCAAGATCCCCGCGGCGTGACCACCGGCCCCAACCGTTGCGTCAACGTAGCGCCCTGGGCTGTGCGGGCGCAAAGCGTGTATAATGGAGTGGTAAAGTACTGAGCGGTGGGGCGGGAGTGTCATCCCAATCTACCGCGTGGTGATATCAAAGGCAGCGAAGCGGCTTTCGTTGGCTTCAGCATCCGACAGATTTTCGTTTTGTTTGGCCCACTGGGCGGTCGACCAGATTTCAAAGAAATCGCCCATCCCCACCAGCATCACCGGGCCACTCAGGCCGAACACATCGCGGAGGCGCTGCGGGATCAGGACACGTCCTACTTTATCAACCTCAATCTTTTCTGCCGTAGAGAAGAACAACCGTTTGAGCTGGCGCGCTTTAGGATCGGTCATACTCATATGATTGACATTGTCAGAGATCATCGAGAAATGTTCCGGGGTCATCACCATCAGGTTTTCTTCAAAACCCTGGGTAATGTAGGCGCCGTTTTCAAGCAGCTCGCGATAGCGGGCCGGTATAATCAGCCGTCCTTTATCGTCGATGTTGTGCTCAAACTGCCCAAGGAACATGCGTTCTACCTCTCCCTGATACGCGGAACGCCGGGACACTCCCGGCGCTCTAATCTATGATTGTGACCTACCTGTTACGCGGTGCTTACCAATAAATTACTACCACTTCGTACCACTTACCACCACTTACTTCCACAGTATAAACGAATTGCAGGACTTTTTCAAGCCCTTTCCCCATTCTCTTAACTTTGATCGTCGTTCTAGAGGTTATCAAAAATGCAAAGTGACCTTCCCACCTACAGCGGCTTGTTTGTCGGCGTAGAGCGTCCCACCGTTGATGCACCTGGCGACTATTCAATTTACGCCAACCTGGACAACGCTGCCTCCACCCCCGCCTTCAAAGCCGTGGAAGAAACCGTCCACCGCTTCTTACTCACTTACTCCAGCGTGCACCGCGGCACAGGTTTAAAGAGCCAATTATCCACTCACATTTTTGAAACCACTCGCAAGATCGTCATCCAATTTGTCGGTGGAAATCCGACCGACCATGTCTGTATCTACGGCAAGAACACCACCGAGATGATCAACCGCCTTGCGCTGCGCTTCCCCTTTTCGGCGCAGCGCAATGTTGTTCTGGTCAGCTCCATGGAACACCACTCCAACGACCTGCCCTGGCGCCACGCCGCCACCGTCAAACACATCCGCACGCTGCCCGACGGCCGCCTGGATGAAGCTCACTTTGACAGGCTCCTGGACGAATACCGCGGCCAGGTTGCTCTGGTGGCGATCACCGGCGCCAGCAACGTCACCGGCTACCTCAACCCAATTCACCGTCTGGCCGAGAAAGCCCATGCCACCGGCGCTCAAATCCTGGCCGACTGCGCCCAGTTGGCCCCCCATCGCACCGTCAACATGCGCCCCCTCTCCGATCCCGCCCACCTGGATTATGTCGTCCTCTCTGCCCACAAGCTCTACGCGCCTTATGGCACGGGCGCGCTGGTGGGGCGGCGCGACACCTTTGAGCAGGGAGAGCCGGATCATCGCGGCGGCGGGCAGGTGGAATTTGTTGGGCTAGATGTCGTCCACTGGTCCGGCGCGCCCGAGCGCGATGAAGCCGGCAGCCCCAACACAGTGGGCGCCGTGGCCCTGGCTGCTGCCATCACCCAACTGCAAGAAATCGGCATGGACAAAGTAGCCCGCCATGAAGCCGAGCTGACTACCTACCTGCTGGAACGCCTGCCCCAGGTGCCCGGACTGCGCATCCTGGGCGATGCAGATCCCAGACACGCCAGCGAGCGTCTGGGCGTGGTTCCTACATATATGGACGGCGTTTCACATTTCCTGGTGGCGGCCATCCTCGGCTATGAATTCAACATTGGCGTGCGCAACGGCTGCTTCTGCGCCCACCCCTATCTGATGAGCCTGCTGCACGTGCCGGAAGAAGAAGCTCAGCGCGTGCGCCACAACATCCTGGCCAATGACCGCCGGGATGTACCCGGCCTGGTGCGCATTTCATTCGGTTTGTATAACGATTACTGGGAAATCGATCGCCTGATCGAGGCCCTGCAAGCCATTCGCAGCGGCAAGTATCGCAACGAATATATTCAGGATCCTCACTCCGGCGAGTATCACCCCAAAGCCCAGCGCGTCGATTACGATCAATTCTTTACCTTTGGAGGAAAAAAATGAAACCGCAACTCTTCGCTCTTCTCACCGCCATTTGCTGGGGCGTGGGCGGCTACTTTGAGAAGAAAGGCCTGCAACTCGGCAACCTCTCGCCGCAAATGGGCATCACCATCCGCACCATCAGCGCCTTGATCATCCTGGGCGCGGTCAGCTTTCCGCAGTGGAAGACCGTGCCCCAGGCAGGCAGCAAGGCCATCTTATACATGGTCATCGGCGGGGGCGTGGTCGCCGGAGCCGTCGGCATGTTGTGCTTCTACACAGCGTTGAAAGGCGCGCCCCTCAACCGCGTCATGCCCATCGCCTTCACTTCGCCGCTCTTCGGCGCATTGATGGGCGTGATCTTCAGCGGTGAACCGCTCACGTTCAAAACGATCATTGGAATGGTCCTCACCATCGCCGGCATCATTGTGTTGACGGTGTAAACCTATTCCCAGGATCTGTAGGGGCGAGGCGAGATACAACAACCCGATCCACCGGGTACGATTAGCCTCGCC
>CAZMMI010000039.1:17967-20200 GCA_964567255.1 uncultured Anaerolinea sp. | reverse complement strand
TTGCAGGTTGCCTGCGGTACGATGGGTATGCCCACGGCCACCGTTCGCCTGCACGGCCCAGACGGCCAAATGCATGTCCAGGCCGCGATCGGCTCCGGTCCGGTGGATGCCGCTTATAAGGCCATCGATGCAGTCATCAAAGCTCCTTCCACGCTTCTCGAATTCGTGATCCACGCCATCACCGAAGGTATCGACGCGATGGGCGAGGTCACCGTGCGCATCGCCAGCGGCGAGCAGCTACCCAACATCACCGTTCAGACGGAACGTGAGCAGGTGCGCACCTTTGGTGGCTATGGCGCGGATACCGATATCATCGTTGCCAGCGCCAAAGCCTACCTGGCCGCAATTAATAAGATGCTGGTAGCCACAGGTCAATACGAGCCTGCCGGCGCTGGTGAAACTGTCGCCGAAATTTCGGTTGCTTAATTTTTCCCGAGGAGGAAATCATGTATTGCCAATACGAGTCCACCAAAAAGTTTGCCCCGGCTTTCGAGCCCAATCCCTTCCCCGAGCCCCGCACCATTCCCACCGGTTGGGACATGACTGACTACCTGACCGAGACGGAAGAGATGTACTTTCCGGCTGAGGCGGAAGAACAACTAAGGACGGATACTGCCCCATGACAAATCCGCGCACCCTCTTCGAAAAGATCTGGGAAAAGCACGTCGTTGTTCAAGAGCCCGAGTCACCCGCAGTTTTATATGTCGACCTGCACCTCGTCCACGAGGTAACCTCCCCGCAAGCCTTCACCGGGCTGCGCAGCCGGGGGTTAGCGGTCCACCGCCCTGACCGCACTGCGGCCACGGTTGATCACGGCGTTCCCACCCGCACAACCGGCGGACCTGTTGAAGGCCGCTTGGCTTTTGCCGACGAACTTTCCCGCAAACAAATTGCTCAACTCGAGCAAAACTGCACCGATTTTGGCATCCCCCTGTACGGATTGGACAGCCCCAACCAGGGCGTTGTCCACATCATCGGCCCCGAGTTGGGGCTTACCCAGCCCGGCATGACCATCGTCTGCGGTGACAGCCACACCTCCACGCACGGCGCTTTCGGCGCGCTGGCTTTTGGCATCGGCACCAGCGAAGTCGAGCACGTTTTGGCTACCCAATGCCTGCTCCAGCGCAAACCGCGCACCTGTCGTGTCGAAGTTTCTGGTCGCCTCCAAAAAGGCGTTTCTGCCAAGGATATCATCCTGGCCATCATCGCCCAAATCGGAACAGGCGGGGGAACCGGATATGTATTTGAGTACACCGGCGAAGCGATTCGTGCCCTGAGCATGGAAGAGCGCATGACCGTGTGCAACATGTCCATTGAGGGCGGAGCCCGCGCCGGGATGATTGCCCCCGACGAGACCACCTTTGAATACTTGGCTCGCACCCCCGGTGCTCCGCAAGGCGCCGCCTGGGATGCCGCCGTGGCCCGTTGGAAATCCCTGCCCAGCGATGAAGGCGCGGTCTACGATCGCACCATCACTCTGGACGCCGCCGCGCTTGAGCCGATGATTACCTACGGCACCAACCCCGGCATGGGAATGCCCATCACTGGCCGCTTGCCCAAACCCGAAAGCCTCTCCGACCCGGCCCAACGGGCTGCTATGGAAAAAGCACTCGGTTACATGGGTCTCCAGCCCGGGCAACCGCTACTAGATCACCCCATCGACGTGGTCTTCATCGGCAGTTGCACCAATGGCCGCCTCAGCGATCTGCGCCAGGCCGCCCAGGTCTTCTCGGGTCGCAAAGTGGCTCCCGGCACGCGCGTGCTGGTGGTGCCCGGCTCACAGGAAGTCAAACGTCAGGCTGAAGCCGAAGGCCTTCACGAGACTTTCCTGCAGGCTGGCGCAGAGTGGCGCGAACCCGGTTGCAGCATGTGCATCGCCATGAACGGCGACCAACTTGACCCTGGGCAATATGCGGTTAGCACCAGCAACCGTAACTTTGAAGGCCGTCAGGGAAAGGGCGGACGTACCTTCCTGGCCAGCCCGGTCACTGCCGCCGCCGCCGCCGTGACCGGTCGCATCACCGATATCCGCACACTGGAGTAGAATCATGGCCCAATTTGACACTCTCACATCCCGTGCCGTCTACATGCCAGTCAACGATATCGACACCGACCAGATCATTCCCGCCCGTTACCTCAAGGTAACCGATAAACTCGGCCTGGGCAGCAATCTGTTCGCCGATTGGCGTTATGACGCCTCTGGTCAGCCCAAGCCGGATTTCGTCCTCAACCA
>CAZMMI010000039.1:0-17867 GCA_964567255.1 uncultured Anaerolinea sp. | reverse complement strand
CCGATTGGCGTTATGACGCCTCTGGTCAGCCCAAGCCGGATTTCGTCCTCAACCAGCCCGCAGCGCAGGGGGCGCAGATCCTCTTCGCCGGGTTCAACTTCGGCTGCGGCTCCTCCCGCGAACATGCTCCCTGGGCGCTCACCGGATTCGGCTTTCGCGCAGTGGTGGCTGGATCGTTTGCCGACATCTTCCGCAACAACGCTCTCAAGAACGGACTACTGCCGGTTGAACTGTCCCCAGAAGATCACCGCTTGTTTTCAGATTACTTAATCGAAGTCCCTTCCGCCAGCCTGTCCATCGACCTGGACAGCCAGACCATTACCCTCCCCGACGGCCAAACTGCGTCCTTCCCTATCGACGCGTTTTCCAAAACCTGCCTGCTAAAAGGCGTGGATGAACTGGGCTACATTTTGTCGTTCAACAAGCAAATTTTAGCGTTTGAGGGACAGCAATGAAAATTGAAATCTACGACACCACCCTGCGTGATGGAACCCAACGCAAAGACATCTCCTTGTCGGTGGATGACAAGCTGCGTATTGCCCGCCGCCTTGATGAGCTGGGCATTGATTTCATCGAAGGCGGTTGGCCAGGCTCGAACCCTAAAGATGCTGAATTTTTCCGCCGTGCTTCTGAAATGGATTGGGATCACGCTGTCATCACCTCTTTCGGTTCCACCTGCCGGGCCGGTTCTCAACCTGCCGATGATAGCAATATTCGAGCCCTGGTCGATTCCGGCACAGCCGTTTGCACCCTGGTGGGCAAGTCGTGGGATTTGCATGTTACCGATGTTCTCAAAACAACGCTAGAAGAAAACCTGCGCATCATCGAGCAAAGCTGCTCTTATCTGGTCAATCTCGGCCGCCGGGTGATGTATGATGCTGAGCACTTCTTCGACGGGTTCAAAGCCAACCCGGAGTATGCGCTCAAAACACTCCAGGCCGCTCATCGTGGCGGGGCTGAAATCCTGGTGCTTTGCGACACCAATGGCGGATCCCTTCCCTGGGACATCACCGAAGCAGTTACCGCCATCCAGGTAGCGCTCCCCAAAGCACGTTTGGGAATTCACGCCCACAACGACACCGAGTCAGCCGTGGCCAACTCACTTTCTGCCATCCGCGCCGGCTGCGTACAGGTACAGGGCACCATCAACGGCTATGGTGAACGCTGCGGCAATGCAAACCTGTGTTCTATCATTCCCAACCTTGAAATCAAGATGGGACGGCAAGTTTTACCGGAAGGCCACTTGCCCAAGATATTTGAATTGGCCCATTACATGAGTGAGGTCGCCAACCTCAACCCCGATGATCATTTGGCTTATGTCGGACGGGCTGCATTTGCCCACAAAGGCGGGCTGCACGTAGCCGGCTTGCGCCGCTCGATCGTGTCCTACCAGCACATCGACCCGGCCCTGGTGGGCAACGAAATGCACATTGTTGTTTCAGAACTGGCCGGGCGCGGCAGCATTGCCAGCAAATCGGAACAGTATGGCCTGGACAACACCAACGAGGATTTTGTCACTGTTTTAGGCGAAATCAAGGCTCTCGAAGCGCAAGGCTTTGCCTTTGATGCTGCCGAAGCATCCGTAGTGCTAATGCTCAAGCGCCAGCAGCCCGGATACAAACCACCCTTTGAACTGATTGACTTTTCTGTACAGGTTGAACACCGCCGCGGGCGCGGTATTTTTGCAGAGGCCACGGTGAAAGTGCGCGTGGACGGTGAGGTGCTGCACACCGCCGCGGAAGGAAACGGCCCGGTGGGCGCCCTGGATGGCGCGCTGCGCAAGGCCCTAACCGGCCGCTATCCCAAGCTCAATGGGATCTACCTCAAAGACTTCAAAGTGCGCATTTTGGACAGTGAGAAAGGCACCGCCGCCACCACCCGTGTACTAATCGACACCCAGTACGACGGTCAGACCTGGAGCACTGTTGGCGCTAGCGCCAACATCATCGAAGCCAGTTGGCGCGCGCTCGTCGATTCAATCGAATACGGTTTGATGATAGTTCCCGATTAATTCTTAGCGAGGAGTTTACATGGAAGCAAATATCGTTCTCCTGCCTGGCGACGGCATCGGCCCAGAAGTTGTCTCTTCTGCGGTTCGCGTGTTAGACGCCTTATCAGAAAAGATGGGCTTTCGTTTTCATTACACTGAGCACATGATCGGTGGCTGCGCCATCGATCATTCTGGGGTAGCCCTGACCGACGAAACCCTCAAAGCCTGCCAGCAGGCAGATGCTGTCCTGCTGGGCGCTGTCGGCGGCCCCAAATGGGATGATCCCTCAGCCAAAGTTCGCCCCGAGCAAGGGCTTTTGGCCTTACGCAAAGGTCTGAGTGTATTTGCCAACCTGCGCCCGGTCAAGGTTCATCCTGCATTGTTGGACGCTTCCCCGCTCAAACCTGAACGCCTGGCGGGAGTGGACATGATCGTTGTGCGCGAGCTGACCGGCGGGCTCTACTTTGGACAGCCCAAGGGGCGCGAAGTTACCGCCACCGGAGAGCGGGCCGTGGACACGCTCGAATACACCGATGTGGAAGTGCGGCGCGTGATGGAAATGGCCTTCTCGCTGGCCGCTGGCCGTCGTAAAATGGTCACCTCTGTCGACAAAGCCAACGTCTTGGAAAGTTCTCGCCTGTGGCGCAAAATCGCCATGGAAGTCGGTGCTGCCCATCCAGACATTGCTCTCAACCATGTCCTGGTGGACACTGCCTCCATGCGCCTGATTACCCACCCCTCCAGCTTCGATGTGATCGTCACCGAAAACATGTTTGGTGACATACTCACCGATGAAGCATCCGTCCTGGCCGGCTCGATGGGCATGCTGCCCTCCGCCTCCTTGGGTGTGAACACCCCCGGACTGTACGAGCCGATCCACGGTTCCGCCCCCGATATCGCCGGGAAAGGCATCGCTAACCCTATCGGCACCGTCCTCAGCACGGCCCTGATGCTGCGCTACTCCTTCCAACAGGAAGCCGCTGCGGCTCACCTGGAAGCCGCCGTGGATCAGATCATCACCGCCGGCAAGGTCACCGGTGATCTGGGTGGCAATCTAAACACAACCGCCGTGACCGACGAAATCATCGCCCGATTATAAAAATCTTTCCTCTAAAGGAGTTTTCTTCATGGCCCCCAACAATATTAAGTATATTTGGATGAATGGCGAACTGGTCGATGTCGACAAAGCCACCGTTAGTTTCCTGGCCTCCGGGCTGCACTACGGCCTGGGCGTGTTTGAAGGCATCCGCGCCTATGATACAGACAAAGGCCCCGCAGTCTTCCGGCTGCGCGACCACATGACGCGCCTGCTACAATCTGCGCACATCATGGGCTTCCCCAAATTACCATACACGGTCGATACCCTCATGGAAGCTGTCCGCGAGACCATTCGCGCCAACGGTTTTAAAGATTGTTACATCCGCCCGCATATTTATCTCAACGGCAATTTGCCCTCCTTGATCATCGAACGCAACTCCAGCCACATCGGGATCGCGGTTTGGGACATGGGCGCTTACCTGGGCGCTGACACCCTCGAAAAAGGCATTCGCGCCAACGTGTCTTCGTTCACCCGCCACCATGTCAATGTGATGATGACAAAAGCCAAATCTGCTGGGAATTATGTCAACAGTGCCCTGGCTAAATCTGAGTCCTTGAAAAACGGATACGATGAAGCAATCCTTCTCGATCCCCAAGGCTTTGTGGCCGAATGCACCGGCGAAAACATTTTCCTGGTGCGCAAGGGGAAATTGTATACTACGCCTACGGGCTCCGTTTTGGAAGGTATCACCCGCGACTCGCTCATCGCCCTGGTTGGCCAAATGGGCATACCGGTCGTAGAGCAGCTCATCTCCCGCGACCAGTTGTATATTGCCGACGAAGCATTTGTCTGCGGCACCGCCGCGGAATGCGTGGCTGTCACGGATATTGACGGGCGGATCATTGGTCAGGGCAGCATGGGGCCTGTCACGCGCCAGATCCAGCAAGCCTTCTTCTCGGCTTTGCGTGGTAAACACCCTCTCTCTGCCGGTTGGCTGGATTACGTCAACCCATGAGCATGCGCATTGCCTTCCAGGGAGAATCCGGCGCCTATTCGGAAGCCGCTGCTCTAGAACTTTTCGGCTCGGGTGCTGAAACCCTCCCTTGCGAAAGCTTTGATCTCGTTTTTCAAGCCGTCGGCGCAGGTGACTGCGCCGTCGGTTTGATCCCTATCGAGAACTCCCTGGCTGGAAGCATTCATCGCAACTACGATCTTTTGCTCCGGAATGATTTGTGGGTGGTTGGCGAACACTATCTGCCCATCCACCACTGTCTCATCACCATGCCCGGTGTCCGACGCGATGAAATCAAGAAAGTCATCAGCCACCCCCAAGCACTGGCCCAATGCGATTCGTACCTGCAATCCTGGAAAGGGATTCAGATCGAACCCGTTTATGACACCGCCGGCAGCGTAAAAATGGTTCAAGCACTGGGCAATCGCAGTGTTGCCGCCATCGCTTCACGCCGGGCGTCTGAGTTGTACAGCATGGCTATCTTAGAAGAAAACATCGAGGATGACGAAAGCAACATAACCCGCTTCCTGGTCATTTCTCGCACACCGGATGACCCAGGACTCGATGCAAAAACATCGATTGTCTTCTCACTGGACAACCAACCAGGATCGCTGTTCAAAGCCCTCAGTGTGTTCGCCTTGCGTAACATCGACCTTTACAAGATTGAGTCTCGCCCACTGGCTGGAAAGCCCTGGGAATATTTTTTCTACATCGACCTCGCCGGCTCAACCGAACAGGTCCCCGTTCAACGCGCCCTGAACCACCTGGGTGAATATGCGCCCATGCTGCGGGTGCTTGGTTCTTACCCGCGCAGTCGTTGGAGCGGGTATAATCAAGGCCATTAAACCGCCTATGAGCACATGTAGAGGTATTCGCGGTGCTACAACCGTCCCCGCCAATACGGCGTTAGATATTCTCCAGGCAGCCAGCGAGCTGCTAGAGAAAATCGTAACCGTTAACCAGGTGGGCAAAGACGATGTGGCTGCGATCATTTTCACCGCTACCCCCGACCTGGATGCGGTTTACCCGGCAGTCGCAGCCCGTCAACTCGGCTGGACGTATACCCCCCTGGTGTGCACTCAGGAGATGGTGGTCCCCGGAAGCCTGTCTCAGTGTTTGCGAATTCTGGTCATGTGGAACACTGATCAGGCCCCTCAGGATATCCATCACATTTACCTACACGGTGCGCGGGTTCTGCGCCCCGATCTGGCAGAGGAGAACGAACTATGATTATTATTATGAAACACGGCGCGACAACCGAACAGGTTGGCAACATCACCCAGTACATTGAGCGTTGGGGCTGCAAGCCCCACATTTCTGCCGGGGCTGAAACCACCATTATTGGAGTCATCGGCGATGTGCGCCGGGTGGACCGTGATCAAATCGCCTTGATGGATGGCGTAGAATCCACCGTTCGCATCTTACGGCCCTACAAGCTGGTTGGACGCGATTTCCACCCCATGAATACGCTGGTCAACGTGAATGGCGTTGTCGTGGGCGGTGAAAAAGTCGTGGTCATGGCCGGGCCATGCGCCGTTGAGTCTCGCGATCAGCTCATCGAGACTGCCTGGGCGGTAAAGAACGCGGGCGCATCCATGTTGCGCGGCGGAGCTTATAAGCCACGCAGCTCACCTTACAGTTTTCAGGGTCTTGGTGAGGATGGGCTAAAGATCATGGCCGAAGCGCGCGATCTGACTGGCCTGCCCGTTGTCACCGAAGTAATGGACCCGCAAATGATCCCGCTTATCTCTGATTATGCCGACCTGCTGCAAGTAGGCGCGCGTAACATGCAGAACTTTGCCCTCCTGGCTGCTCTGGGTAAGAACAATCGCCCGGTGCTACTCAAACGAGGCATGATGTCCTCCATCGAAGAACTACTCATGGCCGCCGAGTATATTCTGGCGAACGGAAACGATCAAGTCATCCTATGTGAGCGGGGTATTCGCACGTTTGAAACCTACACCCGCAACACGCTCGATATCAACGCCGTGCCTCTGGTCAAACAACTCAGCCACCTACCCATGATTGTCGATCCCAGCCATGCCACCGGCAAATGGGAATTGGTCGAGCCCACCTCTCGCGCTGCTATCGCTGCTGGAGCCGACGGCCTGATTGTCGAGGTTCATCCCCGGCCCGAAGAAGCGCTTTCGGATGGCGCTCAATCGTTGAAACCAGAACGCTTTACCCAGCTTATGCGCAATATCCAGCCCATCGCCGCGGCCCTCGGACGGAGTTTGTGAGCAGTCTTGTAGATACTCGCCTGGCTGTCATCGGACTCGGCTTGATGGGCGGGTCGCTGGCGGCTGCGCTCTCGGGTCGCTGCGCCGAGGTGGTTGGTTGTGATGTGGATGCCGATGCTGTTCACACGGCTTTAACTCGAGGTTGGATTCATCACGGAACGCAAGACTCTATCGCCGCTATTTCGCAGGCAGATTTAGTTGTCCTCGCCTCACCGGTACGAACGATCCTCAGCCAGTTGGATGACCTTGCGCCCCATTTTCCGCCCGGTTGCATGGTCATGGATCTGGGCAGTACAAAAACACAGATTACTGCGAAAATGGAAGCGCTTCCCACCTCTCTCCAGCCTTTAGGCGGGCACCCCATGTGTGGCAAGGAATTCTCCGGAATTCAAGCTGCCGACCCACTTCTTTATCGTGGCCAGACTTTCATCCTCACCCCTCTGGGTCGCACATCTCCTCAGACTCTGGCGCTGGCTACTGAACTGGTCGTTGCTCTTGGTGCGCAGACATTAATCCTCACCCCACAAGAAAACGATCACCTGGCTGCGCTTGCCAGCCACCTGCCCTTCCTCCTTTCTGCCGGGTTGGTCGAAACAGTACGTCAAGCCGCTCAACAGGACTCTCGCCTGTGGCAGGTGACCGCCAGCGGTTACCGCGATACATCCCGATTAGCTGCCAGCAGCGTCACCATGATGACCGATATTCTGCTCACTAATCGCGCAGCAGTGCTCCAGGCATTATCCGAATTCACCGAGAATCTAAACAGCCTGACCGAACTCATAAAATCTGCTCGAGAAGATGAATTGCGCGATTTGCTCTCTGCGATTCACGACTCACGCAAGGATTGGAACCGATGAACGATTGGACAATAACCCCCACCGGCCCGCTCCACGGGCGTATTCAAGTCCCCGGCGATAAATCCATCTCTCACCGCGCTCTGCTCTTTGGCGCTCTGGCGGACGGAATCAGCCAGATTCGTGGCTTCCTGCCCGGCGGTGATTGCCTGGCAACTCAGGCCATCTTGGGCGCCCTCGGGATTCAAGTTGATGTCCACGACTCTGCTACGCTCACCGTACACGGCAAAGGGCTGCGTGGGCTGCGCGCACCGACCGCCCCGCTCAACTGCGTGCGCTCCGGCACCACCATCCGTCTACTGGCAGGCATCATGGCCGGCCAGGCATTCGACTCTATCCTGACCGGTGAGGAGCAGCTCCTCAAGCGCCCCATGTCTCGCGTCGCCGAGCCTTTGCGCAACATGGGCGCTGAGATCGAAACCACCGAGGGTCGCGCCCCATTGAATATCAAAGGTCGCGCCCTTCATGGCTACGCGCATAAAATGAATGTTGCCAGCGCGCAGTTGAAGAGCGCATTATTACTAGCCGGTCTATATGCTGACTCGCCCACATCTGTATGGGAGCCGGGTCCTGCCCGAGATCACACTGAGCGCCTGCTTTCGTCGATGGGCGCTCACGTGCATACCGCCGGCCCAACCATCACCATCCACCCCGCCGAGCACCTCACTCCCTTTGACCTGACTGTCCCCGGCGACATCTCCTCTGCCGCCTTTCCGCTCATCGCTGCTCTGCTCGTTCCAGGCTCGCACCTGGTGATTGAAAACGTCGGCGTCAATCCCACTCGAACCGGCTTGCTGGACGTCCTGTGGGCCATGGGCGCACTGATCCGGCAAGAAAACGAACGCATGGAGAACGGAGAACCGGTTGCCGATCTGGTCGTGCAGTTCTCCGAACTGCATGGAACGCACATCGAAGGCGACCTGGTGGTGCGCATGATCGATGAATTTCCTATCCTGGCTGTCGCAGCCACTCAGGCCAGGGGTACCACAGTATTGCGGGATGCCGCCGAACTACGCGTCAAAGAAACCGATCGCATCGCCACTGTGGTCACCGAGTTAACCAGCCTGGGCGCAAAAATCGAGGCCCTCCCCGATGGTTTTGTCATTGAAGGCCCCACCCGCCTGCGCCCGGCACAGGTGAATAGTCACGGAGATCACCGCCTGGCGATGTCTCTGACCGTAGCAGGCCTGACAACTGTACAACCTTTGACGGTCACCAACGCGGCCTGCGCATCCGACTCCTTTCCCGGTTTCCTCGAGGTGATGCATCATGCCGGAGTCGATGTCACTTAGCGGTCACGCCCAAATGGTCGGGGTCATGGGCTGGCCTGTGGAGCACAGCCTCTCACCCCAAATGCACAATGCCGCCTTCGCCGCCCTCAACATGGATTGGTGCTACGTTCCACTGCGCGTGCATCCCGATCGGATCTCGAAAGCAGTGCGCGGGCTGGCAGCCCTGGGCTTTCGTGGCGCCAACGCGACCATCCCGCACAAGCAAGCTCTTCTCCCTTGTCTGAATTGGATCGATCCGCCGGCTCAAAGGATCGGGGCAGCCAATACCTTGGTGATCGAAGCTCCTACAGAAGGTCACGAGCCGTCTCGCTTGCTCGGTTTCAACACCGATGCCCACGGGATGCTGACTGCCCTTGAGTCCCACGGATTGGTTCCAGGCAAGAATATTCACCGGGTAATCGTAGCCGGCGCAGGCGGCGCCGCCCGCGCCGTGGTCTGGGGACTGGCAGAAGCAGGCGCCCTTGAAATTACACTTATTAACCGCGATCTTAACCGCGCCCAAGCGCTTGCCACAGAACTTGCTCCGACCATTTGCCATCCTCTACCCTTCACAGACGAAATCCTGGTTGAGTCGGTACGCAATGCAGACTTGCTGATCAACACCACCCCGTTAGGGATGTGGCCCCACCCTGAAGCCTCCATTTGGCCAGATTCGACCCCGCTGCCATCCAACCTGGCTGTATTCGATCTGGTTTATAATCCACTGGAGACTCGCCTGTTAGCCCAAGCCCGCCAGGCAGGCTCGTTGCCGGTTGATGGGCTGGAAATGCTCGTCCATCAGGGCGCACTCTCTTTCAAACTCTGGACAGGTCGCGACGCCCCCGTGGACGTTATGCGCAGCGCCTGTTTACAATCTCTGAGGTAACCTTATGCTCCGAATGACCACTGCCGGCGAATCGCACGGCCCCTGCCTGATAGCCGTTATCGAAGGCCTCCCGGCCGGAATTGCCCTCGATCTGGACGCTGTCAACCACCAGCTCGCACGCCGCCAGCAAGGCTACGGGCGTAATTACCGCCAGAAAATCGAGCAGGATCGCGTCGAGATCCTGGGCGGATTAGTTTATGGAAAAACGATCGGGGCCCCCTTAGCCCTCCGTATCGAAAACCGCGACTGGGCCAACTGGAAAGAAAAATGGGCGTCTGGCGAACTTCCAAAGCTCACCGTTCCCCGCCCCGGCCATGCCGACTACGCCGGAATGATTAAGTACGGTCTGGATGATGGTCGCTTGATTTTAGAGCGCTCCAGTGCCCGCGAAACTGCCGCACGCGTTGCCGTGGGAGCAGTCGCGCGCCAGTTGCTGGGGCAATTCGGGGTCCAATTGGGTAGCTACGTCCAGCAAATCGGCAGCGTCAAAGCCGAGATTCCGGCTCTGCCCGTCACCGAATTATGGACCCTGGCCGAACAAAGCGAGGTGCGCTGTCCCAATCCTCAATCTGAGCAGGCCATGAAGGACATCATCGACAATGCCCGCCGCACTGGCGACACCCTGGGCGGCATTTTCACCCTCACGGCTACGGGAGCGCCTGTTGGTCTCGGCACCCACGTGCAGTGGGACCGTCGTTTGGATGCGCGCATCGCCGCCGCAATCATGTCGATCCAGGCCATCAAAGGCGTCGAGATTGGCGACGGGTTTGATGCGGCCGGGCTGCCCGGCACGGTCGTACATGACGACCTATACCCCGACGGTCAGGGCGGAGTCACTCGCCGCACCAATCGCGCAGGAGGTATCGAAGGGGGTATGTCGAACGGAGCCGATATCGTAGTGAGAGCGGCCATGAAACCCATCGCCACCACTGCCGAACCGCACAACTCGGTCGATCTGAGCACCGGCGAGGCAGCCAAACCCATTTACCAGCGCTCCGATTGGTGCGCGGTTCCCGCCGCTGCCGTGGTCGGAGAGGCTATGCTGGCCTGGGTATTGGCTGAAGCGCTGGTCGAAAAACTGGGCGGCGACAGCCTGGGGGAGATGCAGCGTTGAGCAACATCCTGTTAACCGGTTTTATGGCATCCGGAAAATCAGCAGTGGGACGCAGCCTGGCCCAGCGCCTTGGCCGCGAGTTCGTAGATCTGGATGAATTGATTGTGTCTCGCACCGGCATGAGTATTCCGGATATCTTCCTCCAGCAAGGAGAGCAGGCTTTTCGCAGCATGGAGAGCGAACTGTGCCGCGAGTTGGCCGCTCAAGACGGTCTGGTGATTGCCACGGGCGGCGGCACATTGGTAAATGCTTCCAACCGTGCCTTGTTCACCTCCAACAGCTTGCTCATCCGCCTGCATTGCAGCGTGGAAGAGACCCTGCGCCGATTGGATCTCAACGGCGCGCCAGGACGCCCGCTTCTGGAGGTGTCCGATCGACGCGCTGAGATTGATCGGCTCCTGGCTGCTCGCGAGCCGGCCTATTCTGCCATTCCCTGGCAGATTGACACCACAGCGTTATCTGTTGGCGAAATTGTTGATCAAATTTTTCCGGTTGCCCGCTGCATTGTTCTTCCCGTGCGGCACACCACCGGACAGTATCCAATCTTCATCGGCAATGGAAACCTCGATATGCTCGGGGCTTTCTTTCACGCCTCTGGTTTGCCAAAGGGTGTCCGCGTAGCCGTGGTGGGAAATCCAACAGTGAGTAAGTTGTATGCCCAGCGGGCATGCGCCGCTCTTTCCCTTTCTGGTTACCAACCCCGCGCATGTACGCTGCCGGATGGCGAAGCTTTCAAGAATCTGGAAGCGGTGGAAAGCCTGTATGGTCAGTTTCTGACCCACGAAATCGACCGCCACGATATCATCTTAGCACTAGGAGGTGGAGTCACCGGCGATGTGGCTGGCTTTGCCGCTGCCACGTATTTGCGTGGACTTCGTTTTGTGCAGGTTCCCACCACACTTTTAGCAATGGTGGATTCCAGCGTTGGGGGCAAAACGGGCGTGGACATGCCTCAGGGTAAGAATCTGGTAGGCGCATTCAAGCAGCCTGAAGCGGTCATCATGGATCCAACGGTGCTCTCCACCCTGCCCATTGAAGAACTGCGCTCAGGATTGGTAGAAGCCATTAAGCACGGCGTGATCAGTGATCCGGCGCTTTTTGAGAAAATTGAATCCGCTGCCGGGCAGTTTGACCTCTGGTGGGGCGCTGCCGGCGCAGACCTGCTGGCACAAGCAGTTCGGGTCAAAATCCGCGTTGTAGAAGAAGACCCCTTTGAACAAGGCATCAGAGCTGCCTTAAACTTAGGCCACACTTTGGGCCATGCCGTCGAACAAACCAGCGGTTACACCCTCCGGCACGGTGAAGCGGTCGGTCTGGGAATGCTCGCGGCGGCACATTTTGCCCAGGCGCTGGGGTTAGCCCCTGCCGCTCTGGCCACTCGGATCGGCGAAGTTCTGGAGCATTGCGGGCTGCCTGTCCGCTTGCCAGCCATGCCAATCGACTCTATACTTAACAATATCCTCCGCGACAAAAAGAAACGCGGAAATTCTATCCGCTGGGTACTCCCTATCCACATCGGTCAGGTTGAAATCAATCAAAGTGTGCCTCCCGATTTGGTCGAAGAAGTTGTCCAGCAAATGATGATTGCAGACAAATCTTGAGCACACAACCGATCTCAATCCTCCTTTTGCACGGTCCCAACCTTAACCTGCTGGGCATCCGAGAGCCGGGCGTCTATGGGCGCAAGACCCTGGCGGAAATCAACGCCGAAGTCATAGCCGAGGCCCAACGACTCGGCGCCTCCGTTCGTTCCGATCAATCCAACCATGAAGGCGCACTCATCGACGCAATTCAAGATGCGCTGAATTGGGCCAACGGGATCATCATCAACCCCGGCGGTTATACCCACACCAGTGTTGCCCTGCGGGACGCCATCAGCGCCGTCCGCCTGCCAACGGTGGAGGTCCATCTATCTAACATCCACGCACGCGAATCCTTCCGGCACACCTCTATGCTTGCCCCGGTGTGTGTTGGTCAGATATGCGGCTTTGGCTGGCGTGGCTACATTTACGCCCTGCAAGCATTACTCGATCACCTTCAAGACCAATCCCGCGCTGCCACAAAATAATTCCACCTGGAGGTCTTCATGCCCGAATCCACCTCAATCTCCCCCCGGTTGCACATTGGCGCTGCCTGGTACCCCGAGCACTGGCCTGAAGAGCGCTGGGCCGAAGATGTGCGCCTGATGAAGGAAGCCAGGTTCACCGTGGCCCGCCTGGCCGAATTCGCCTGGTCAACTCTCGAGCCCGAAAGCGGGCGCTTCGAATTCGGATGGCTGGACCGCGCCATCGAACTGCTGGCTGCTCAAGGTATTCAAACGGTGCTGGGCACGCCCACCGCAGCCCCACCCGCGTGGTTATGCTACCAATACCCCGACCTGATGGCCCTGGAAGCCTCGGGGTTGCGCGCCCAATTCGGTAATCGCTGCCATTACTGTGTCACTTCCCCGGAAATGCACGTCGCCACGGAGCGCATTGTGAAAGCCATGGCGGAGCATTTTGGTCCCAATCCAAATGTCATCGGCTGGCAAATCGACAACGAGTTCAGTCGGGTTTGCTATTGTCCGCGTTGCCAGGCAGCTTTCCAGCAATTCTTGCAAAACCAGTATGGCAGCCTGGCTGAGTTAAACGCCCGCTGGAGCACCGCTTACTGGAGTCAGACCTACAATGACTGGAGCCAGCTTCCCATCCCAATCGGTGGACACAATCCAGGTTTAATGCTGGAATTCAAGCGGTTCATCACCTATCACTACCGCACCTTCCAAAAGCTCCAAATTGATCTGATCCGTCCCCATCTGAGTCCTTCGGTCTGGATTACGCATAACTTCATGGGCTGGTTTGACGGCCTCGACCATTACGAAATGTCAGCCGACCTCGACATAGCCACCTGGGATTGGTATATCGGCACCGGGCATAACAACCCTGCTGCCACAACTGCAATCCATGACCTGACCCGGGGCTTCAAGCGCAAAAATTTTTGGGTCATGGAAACCCAGCCCGGCAATGTCAACTGGTCGCGGATCAACAACTCACTCAACAAAGGTGAGGCTCGCGCTATGGCCTGGCAGGCGGTTGGTCGCGGCGCGGATGGATTCTTGTACTGGCAGTGGCGCTCTGCCCTGGGCGGGCAGGAGCAATTACACGGCACACTGGTGGACGCTTCGGGTCGGCCAAGGCCGTTCTACAGCGAAGCCCAGCAAATCGCCGCTGAATTTGAGCGGCTATCGCCCGCCCTGGGTGGATCCCGAGTCACGTCGCGCGTTGCGATCTTGAACGATTACGAAAGCCGCTGGTCCACCCAATGGCAGCCCCATCACCAGGATTTTAGTTACGTAGACCACCTGCTCAGCTACGCCAAACCGCTCAATGCGCTCAATATCTCCACCGACATCATCTCCGCCGACGCGCCTCTGTTTGGATACCGGGTCGTAATTGTGCCCGGATTAACAATTATCGACGACAAACGCGTCCAAGCATTGCGTCAGTTTGTGGAAGGTGGAGGCATCCTGGTTCTTGGGGCCCGAACAGGGCTAAAAGACCGCGCCAACGCCTTGCTTCCCTCTCGTCAACCAGGGTCACTAAGCGCACTGGCTGGGGTTGAGGTCAACGACTATTACGCTCTGGATGAAGACGTCCCCGTGACGAGCGACTGGTTCAACGGGGTCACGAAAAAATGGGCCGAGATATTGAACATCCTTGACGACAACGTTACTGTATTGGCGCGCTACGGAGCCAGCAACGGCTGGCTCGATGACCAGCCTGCTATCACTCAGCATGGTGTCCGCACGGGTCAGGTTTACACAATAGGCTGCTGCCTGGATGAAAAAGCCCAGGCGGCTTTTATCGCTCACCTCACCCAAATCGCAAGCGTCCGTGAGCCGTTCATCACCCCGCCCGGCGTGCAGCTCCTTCGCCGCATGGACAAGGCATATATTATCCATCATATCCTGATTAACCACAACCGCAGGGCCCAGGTTGTGAACCTGCCCTGGCCTGCCCATGATGCCATTACCCAGGCGGATATAGATACCACACTGGAACTTCCTGCCTATGGGGTCGCGGTCATCACTAAGAAGTCGAAGGGATAACCAGCCCGTAGGCTGGCTAATGCCCGTAACCTCGTCCTTCGATATAGTTTGACAATTGGTCGATGGTCATCTCATGGTCAGTGATGATTGCCCTCACAACATCACCAATTGAAATGACCCCAACCAGCTTGTCTTTTTCTACAACCGGCACATGTCGGATATGCTTTTCCGTCATCAATTTCATGCAATCCGACAGCGATTGGTCTATTTCAATGGTGAAGACCTCTTCCGTCATATAGTCGGAAACCGTGGATTCGAGCAGGCACTTTCCGGTCTCAGCGATCGAGCGAACAAAATCTCTCTCAGAGATGATCCCGGCGATCCCATCATTTTTCAGCACAACCAACGCCCCAATATCCTTTTCAGCCAGGTATTTCAACGTCTCGATGACCGTTGTGCCTGGATGCACTGCATACACATCACGCCCTTTCACATTTAAGAGATCGCGGATGGTTATCATCTTCTCTCCTTTTACTTTCTTGATCGAAATAATCCGATAATAATATATTACAAAGTTTATACAGAAAAGGCAACTATCAGTCCACGTTTTCACCAGCCAACACCCCTACTACAAATTGATGTAAAATCTGGTATAGACCACTTAACCCTCTGTGTCATATTCACGAACACCCATAGGAGTCCCCCATGAATCAATTTATCATCAGTTGTTTCGGCGACGAAATTTCACCGAATCTTGCCGAGCAAGTCGCGGTAATGAAAGCCAACGATGTTCATGCCCTTGAATTTCGCAGCATGGACGGCATCAATATCCTGGATCTCCCCCCCGCTCAGCTGGATCGGGCGGCCTCTATCCTCAAAGGTGAAGGAGTCACGGTGTCTGCCATTGGTTCCCCGATTGGAAAAATCAAAATCACTGATCCCTTCCTCCCACACCTGGACCGCTTCAAACACGCCCTGGAACTGGCTCACTTCTTCAACACCCCTTACATTCGCATGTTTAGCTTCTTTATGCCTGCCGGCAGTGATCCCGCCAAATACCGCGATGAAGTCCTGTGGCGTTGGGGGCGCTTTGTAGACGAAGCCCGAAATTCTGGCGTTACTTTATTACACGAGAATGAAAAAGATATCTACGGTGACACAGCCCTCCGGTGCCTGGACTTGTTACAGACTCTTAACTGTGAGTATGTCCGCGCCACTTTTGATCCTGCCAACTTTGTTCAGTGCGGTGAGGAAACCTATCCGCACGCATTCGCCTTACTTGAGCCGTGGACGGTCTACATGCACATCAAAGACGCCCGCTATTCCGATCATGCCGTGGTACCTTCGGGGCAAGGAGATGGAAAATTACCTGAAATTTTGGGGGAGCTTAAAAAGCGGGGTTACTCCGGTTATCTTTCTCTCGAACCGCATCTGAACGACAGCCTTCCCGGTGGCGGGCCCGAGTTGTTTAAGGTTGCCGCAGATGCGTTGAAATCCGTTTTGAACATGATTGAATGTAACTAATCCTTACTGCCCAGCTGGAGGTGGTCGAGGCCAGAATTTGAGGTGAATGTGGGGTGCGAAGCACCCCACATTCACCTCAAATTCTGGGACCTACCCCACCCTCCGAACAGTTACAACGACTCTCTCAAAAAAAAAGCAAGGGGTGCCCGTTTGATCGCGGACATCCCCTTTTAACGCATCACGCAAGGCAAGAAAGACCAATAATAATCTGCGAGACAACTGATGTTCGTCCCATCCCAACTTCCCTCAAAGTTGGCTTTCCACTCCTGGAACACTGGATCGTTAGGTTCACACAGGTTGGTGTTTGCAAAATGGAACAACACAAGTTGCGAGAGACCCACAAAGGTGACCGGAATACTGCCGCTCAACTCATTATCGCCTATACTGAGGCCTTGTAGCGCATTGAGTTCTGCCAACTCAGGTGGAATCTCACCGCTCAGATCGTTATTGTTCAAGTAGAGATAGTGAAGTGCGTCCATATCGGTGAGTTCTACTGGAATCTCCCCGCTCAGGCGATTCGAACTGAGATCGAGCCACTCCAGCGAGCTCAACCCGCCCAGTTCGGGCGGAATGTTCCCATCCAATTGGTTGTTGGCAAGATGAAGTTCATGGAGCCCCGCCAGATTACCTAATTCAGGGGGAATACTACCGCCTATTTGGTTAGAGTCGATATACAAATGGTCCAGCGTGTTCAGGTTGCCCAAGTCAGGCGGAATATTACCGCTTAATCGATTGATGGAAAGGTTCAGGCGTTTTAAATTGCTCAGCAATCCCAACTGAACGGGTATGCTGCCGCTTAGTTGATTCGATTTTAGCCCCATCCATTCTACGGAGCTCAGGTTGCCCAGTTCACCAGGTAAACTGCCAGTCAATTGATTGAAGCACAAGTGGAAATTTACAACCGCGCTTAGATTGCCTAATTCAGGCGGAATGCTACCGCTAAGTTGATTATTCCCCAGGTCAAAATTGACCAGGAGAGTCAGGTTGCCTAATTCCGGCGGGATGCTGCCGACCAACAGGTTAAAACTAAGGTCTAGACCCGTTAATGCGCTCAGATTACCCAATTCTGGTGGGATAATTCCAGACAAATTGTTGTTTCCCAGGGCAATTCCAGTAACATGTTCGTCTCCACAAGTCACCCCCTGCCAACCGCAAGGCGTAGGTGTTTCAAGCCAACCTTCATGATCAATCCAACTCGGCCCATTTGTGCTGTTAAACAACGCCACAAGGGCTTCACACTCAAGCTGGGAAATCTCCTTCTGGGCAGAGCAATCAAAGAGGGCATGCATAGTTTTAGCAGAGTTTTCGCCGTTAGAAGAACGAGCCAAAGCACCCAGGACCTGTGTGCTCAACAACCCCGCCAACAGAATAAGACCGATTAGAAAACGAAAGGAATAACTGCGCATGAAAGCCTCGGAAAAAACCAAACGCATCTCATTCATTATAGTATGTCAATGTTCCTTTTTATTGTTAAAGCGCTTTTGTAAGCCAATAGCAACGAAAGCTATCGACATCAATGACTGAATCCTGTAGAATCAAAAGCACAACTCGCCTTAACTCAGTCCGGCCTCCATCATGATCAACCGATGTCCGGGTTTCTCATTTCAATGTTCATTTCTACAGGAGCGCCATGAAAACAACCTTCAACGGTCTTGGCCTGAATCTCGGAAACCTATCCGAGCTATCCTCCGCTCTCACCCGTTCCATCAGTGCCGAGAACCCCGACGGAACCAAGGGAAAGGGTGGCATGTCGATAGAGGGGCTGGATAGTAATTCCGCCCGTGAGCTTGGACAGGGCTGGAAAGTGCGCCCATGCCTGTCCCTCGAGCCTAATTCCATCACCACCCTGGCAGAAATTTCTGGTCCCGGCGCCATCCAACACATTTGGATTACTGTCCACCCCACACAAT
>CAZMMI010000038.1:16818-20479 GCA_964567255.1 uncultured Anaerolinea sp. | reverse complement strand
GGAATTCATAGAGAACCTATAAAGCTTTAAAATAAAAACAACTGAGGTAGATACCGTTAAACTTGTACAATCCTAATCGATTATAAGCCTGCTCGTCAAGCACTCAAGTGTTGAGTGGAGGCGCATTTTAGGGTGATTTTTCAGTAACCCCCGCTTGCGAGGAAGGCAGCGCTGCGGTATAGTTGGCCCAATGCTTTGACCCTGACCAGGAGTGAACCGTATGGATACCATTCGCGCCGCCCGCCTGCACCCGAACGCCAAACTGCCCACCCGCAAGCACCCCCAGGACGCCGGGATGGATCTTTACAGCCTGGATGCCGCCACCATCCCCCCGCACAGCTCCGCCATCATCCCCACCGGCATCACCCTGGAGATTCCCGAAGGCTACGTCGGTCTGCTGAAGCCCAAAGGGCGCAGCGACCACTTGCTGGGCTCGGGGGTGGTGGATGCGGGCTACCAGGGGGAGATTCTTATCAAGGTGGTCAATCCGTATGCCCACCCGCTGGAAATTCCAGCCGGGGGCGCGCTGGGCCAGATGCTGTTGATTCCCATCGTAACTCCAGCGGTAGAAGAAGTGCGCCCTGAGGAGATTCACGCGCGGGCCAGTTCGCGCGGCAGCAGCGGCGGAATCGTTGACCAGCACAGCCGCGACTCTGACAGTTAAGCCTTCTGAACCTGGCGCTTTTTCCAGTTAGCCTGCAAGACAATGAGGATGCCGGTCATCATCAGGGCCGCCGCCAGGAAGAACACCGGGCGGGGCTCTTCTTTGAAAAGAAAGTAAGCAGCAATCCCGGCGAAGAAAGGCTGGCCCAAATTGGCCACGCTGACCACCTGCCCGCGGAAGAACTTGAGCGAGTAATTCAAGATGGTGTGCCCGAAGACAGTGGGGATGACCCCCAATCCAAGGATGAGCAGCACGTTGCGCAAGTCGTAAGGCTTGAACGGGTTGACAAAGAACAGCGCGCACAGCAGGCACAATGCCCCCGCCATCCAGTACAAGGGCACCATGTACAACCACAGGCCCAACCGCCCGCCGTTCATCCGCCCCAGGGCCATATAGGCGGCAAAGGTGAGCATGGACACAAAACAAACCACATCCCCCAGAAAATTCTCCTTAGACAGGCTGATGTTCGAGCCGGTCAAGGCCAGCAGCCCGGAGAGGGTGAACAGAGTGCCGATTACCTCCTGGCGACCAATCTTCTCACGGTAGAACAGCATGAGAAAGAAAGGCATGGCCACGGGGGTGAGGTTGACAATCATGGAGGCGTTGGCCACCTGGGTCATGCGCGCGCCGATGATCCAGGTGATGAAGTGTATTGCCAGCATGAAGGCAGGCAGCGCCACCCAACCGATCTGCTTCCAGCCATAGCGCCCGGGGTAGGTGGGCAACTCGCGCAGGAAGAAAGGCGTGAGCACCAGAGCCGCCACAAACAGGCGGTAAGCCGCCACCAGCATGGGGTGTTCGCTGCCCGCTTTGATCATCAGCACGGCGGTGGAACCGCACAACACCCCGAACATGAGGATGGCGAAACGAATCGGGGTGCGATTCAGCCAATGGTTCACAGGCGCAGACTCATCTGATTGCCGGGCTTGAAGCCTAACGACTCGTACAACGAGCGGCCGGCATCGCTGGCGTTGAGGGTCATACTTTGGAAGCCCTGCTCGCGGCACCAGGTGATGGAGGCTTCCACCAATCTACGAGCCAGGCCGCGGTGGCGGTGCTCGGGCAAGACGTAAACATTCTGCAGGTTGGGCGTGCGCATGTCCAGGCGCGCCGGGGCGGGCAGGGAGTGAATGACAAACACCAAGGCGCAGGCCACCGGTTCGCCCTGCGTCTCGATCACCCAGGCAGGCAAGTCTTCGCTGCCCAGTTTAGCCAGCAGGCTTTGCTGGAAGATGGCATCCATGAGCGGCAGCTCGGCGGGGTCGAAGGGACGGTTTTCGAGGGTGAACATTTCTTCGAACATGGCATGGCGGCCAAACACGAGGAAAGGGATGTCGGCCTGGGTAGCAGGACGCAAGACGTAATCGAATTCAGGCATACTAACTCCGCAGAACAGGTTTGATTTCTTGAGAATTTAGGCTCTTTAGGATCTGCCGTGGTAGGTGCCGCATTTTGGGGTGTGAGAGCGGCTTCGCCGCTCTCACACCCCAAAATGCGGATTTCACCACGCCGATTCCCAATGAGCCAGAATTTACCTAAAGATTCTACCAGCTTTGGTTGCGGCAGAGATCAAACCCGTCTATAATCCTACCAGTTTGCCGGTGGGAGGAACGCCATGCACTCTGATATCGAAGCCTTGATCAAACATTTCGACCTCCAGCCGCTGCCCGTGGAAGGCACGCTGTATGCCAGCACCTACCGTTCGGCACAGGAATTTGAAGGCGGGCCGATGGGCACAGCCATGATCGGGCTGTATTGCGAGGAGCCGCTGAGCCTGTCCCGCTTCCACCGCCTGACCACCGACGAAGTCTGGCATTTCTACGGCGGCGATCCGCTGCGGCTGGTGCTGCTGTACCCGGACGGCTCCAGCCAGGAGGTGGTTCTGGGGAGCGACCCACTGGCGGGACAGCAGGTGCAGTTTGTGATCCCGGCAGGGGTATGGCAGGCCGGGCACACCCTTGCCGGAGGGCGCTATTCGCTGTTCGGCTGCACACTGGCCCCCGGTTTCACCGGGAGCATGTTCGAGGGAGGCACGCGCGCTCGCTTGCTGGCTGCGTACCCCGAGCGCCACGCGGACATTTTACGGCTGGCCTGTCCCGATGATGAAACCACGATGCCGGAAGGATTTGCAAATTAATGATGCCTCAACAATACCAATGGCTGCTCTTTGACGTCGACGACACGCTGTTTGATTTCACGCTGGCCGAAAGCCGTTCGCTGGAGATGACCTTTCGGGAACTGGCACTGCCCTTTGAACCGGCTGCCGCCGCCGTGTACCGCGAGGTGAACCGCGCCACCTGGGAGGAGTTTGAGAAAGGTCTGCTGACCTCTGAGCAACTGCGCACCCGGCGATTCGAGCGCTTGTTCGAGCGATTGGGGATGCAGTACGACTCCGAACAATTCAGCCGGTGTTATCTGAAGAACCTGGGCAAGTGCTCCGACCTGGTGGACGGCGCCGAGGAGATGATCCGCGCGCTGGCCCCAACGTACCGCCTGGGGCTGGTGACCAACGGGTTGGCAGACGTGCAGCGCCCGCGCCTGGAAGGGTCACCGCTGAAAAAGTTTTTCGAGGTGGTGGTCATTTCCGAGGAGATCGGCGTGGCCAAACCCGACCCGCGCTTCTTCGACGTGGCTTTTGAGCGCATGGGCCAGCCGGAGAAATCGGCGGTGCTGGTGATCGGTGACAGCGTGGCTTCGGATATCCAGGGCGCGTTCAACTACGGGCTGGATGCCTGCCGTTTCAATCCGCGCGGGCTGCCTGCTGATGCGCGTTTTCCGGTGGTCAAGGAAATTGGCGCGTGGGTAGAGTTGACGGAGTGGTTGAGGGGGTAGGAGCGCCCCAGCTAAACACAAAAAAAGAGGCACCGCAGAGGAGCAGAGAGCGCAGAGTGACGCAGAGTAAAGAACGGGAAAACGGTCTCCACAAAACGCCACAACCGTCCTTGTCGGGGCGCAGGGGAATGCGCAAGACCCATTCATCCACTTCCACCCCTGCGC
>CAZMMI010000038.1:1736-16718 GCA_964567255.1 uncultured Anaerolinea sp. | reverse complement strand
TTGTCGGGGCGCAGGGGAATGCGCAAGACCCATTCATCCACTTCCACCCCTGCGCCCGGGCACAAAACCCAGCCCAGGGTGAGGGTGGACCGTCGCCGATCTGGGAATATGGAGATTCACCCTCACCCTGGCCGGGCCAGGGTCACCCGCGCCGTCACACTTGCCCTGGTGGGTAGTGCCAGGGAAGCCCGGCGCGACCTCCCCCTGGAAGGGAGAGGTGAGAAGCTTACCCCATCACCCACTGGATGAGATACAGCGCCAACATGCCGCTGAGGATGGTGAGCAGGGCGCTTTTGGTGCGCCAGGCCACAAATCCCGCCAGTAACCCTGCCAGCAAGCGCGGGTTGAGCGGCCACACGGCCAATTGCCCGTCACGCATGAGCAGTTCGGGGAAGATAATGGCCGTCAGCACCGCCGGGGGGACGAAGCGCAAAGCACGCTGCAACCACGCAGGCGGCTGCCAGCGCCCGAACAACACGATGAACGACAGCCGCGTGAGAAACGTGAGCAGGCCGATGATGATGAGGGTGATCCACAGGCCGCTCATTTGCGCTCTCCCAGCATCCCCGCGATGATTCCCACCAGCGCGGCGACGATTAATCCCAACTTGAACGGCATTCCAAATGCCAGCACCGCCATCACGCCGCCCGACAGCGCTGCCAGCACCGCGGCACGGTCTTTCAAGGCTGGAACTACCAGGGCCATAAAGGTCAGCGGCAGCGCAAAATCGAGCTGCCAGCTCTCAGGCACCTGAGTTCCCAGGAAGATGCCCACCCCGGTGCTGATCTGCCAGGTGGTCCACAAAGCCAGGCCCGCTCCCAGAAAGTACCAGTGGTCGGTGGGACCGGGATGTTCTTTGCCTTGATAGCGGGTGATGGCTACCGCATAGGCTTCGTCGGTGAGCAGATAGGCCAGCACAGCCTTCCAGCGAGCGGGCAGATTGCGCAAATAAGGCGCTACCGAAGCGCTATACAAGGCGTGGCGCAGGTTGATGACAAAACCGGTCAGGGCAACCACCAGGAGGGGCGTGTTTTGGGCCAGGAGCTGAACGGTCATGAATTGCGCCGACCCGGCAAAGACGACCGACGACATGGCCTGGGCGGTGCCGGGGTTGAGACCTGCGGTCAGAGCCAGGACGCCGTAAATCATGCCAAACGGGGCGACGCCCACCAGAATGGGCAGTTCGTCGCGCGCGCCGCGCAGGATTTCGTCAACGGGCCGGGAAAACATGGGCGGAATTATATCTTTTAAACCAAAAAATGGCGCAAATTGCGCCATTTTTTGGTTTAAAAGAATGGCTATTCGCCTGTCACGGTGAAAACACCGCCTGCGCTGGAGCCTTCCACTTCAGGGAAGAAGTACTGGTAGGCCCGTGCGGGCAGAGCACGATACTCGCCCGCCACTGAAGGCGACAGGCGGTAGGTGATCTCGTAGGTGCCGGCGGGCAGATAGGGGGCCACCCAGCGCGCGCCTGTATCACTGATCACGGCGCGCTGGAAGTACCACCAGCCCCAGCCGCCATAGGGGCTGTTGAACTGCGTGGCCGGGTCGGAGAGCGGATCGAAGTTTTGCTGGCTGGTGCTCAAGTTGGGGTTGACGATCTCCGTTCCCGCCGGGGCCGTATCCTCGATGACCACATAGTACATATCCTCCGGCAGGGTCAGGGTCAGGCGCACGGTCACATACTGCCCGCTGCTGCCCAACTGGGCCCCGGTCACCGGCTCGCATGTTTCCTGGGTACAGTCCTGCCCACTGAGGTAGTAACTGCGGCTGAGGAAGATTCCCCGCTCCACCGGTTGGGCGGATTCGGCAGGCTGGCCTACCTCCAGGTAAGCCCGGTAGTACAGGCGTCCTTCGCCCTCGCCGCGCCGGATGCGCAGCGCATTGGGGCTGTCGGCGAACAAATCAGAAAGCGGCGCAAGACCGGTGACAGGGTTGACTGCTGAAGCGGGGGTGGTTGAATCTCCACCGGCCAGCAGCGCGCCGTTCAACTCGGCCTCATAGCTAAAGGAGGCCTGCACGTCGCTGGTGGCCTGAACGGCTTCAACCAGGGCGTTCAACACCCAGGCCGTCTCGTAGCTGGAGTTCCAGCAGGCATTAGCGCGGCGATGAAGCACCAGGAAGCGCACCGCGTCAGTCAAGAGCGCGGAGGCCGGGTCAAGGCGCGCCAGCGCGGTGACCACCACCGCCGTGGAGAAGTTGGGCGTGCTCCAGTTGAGCCCGCTGCTTTCGCCCGCGGTCCAACTGGCCCCGGTGGCCGAGCGATTGGCCGCCGCTTGCAGGTCAGAGACCAGCACTCGAGCCTGCTCGCTGCCCGGCGACACAGTATCCAGGCTGAGCGCCAACATGGCTTGAGCCCAGGGGCTCAGGCTGGCGCGCAGCGTATAGAAACTGTCCAGGGCGAAATCCGTCCGCCCCGAGCGGATCATCACATAAGTCAGTTGCATCTGGCGGTCGCGCTCGGCCGGTTCGGTGAACTCGTTGATGGTGCTCAAGAAGGGCAGCAAGAAGTTCTGCGCGTTCTCCAGCTGCGTGCGGTTTACCAGGAAGCCGGAGTCCGAAGCCTGGGCCAGGGCCAGCAGGGCATAAGCGGTCAGGTTCGGGTCGCTGTTTTGCCCGCCAACCATCCAGGTCCAGCCGCCATCGTAGTTTTGGCGTTCCAGCAGCAGGCGCAAATCAGAGCGAATCTGGCTTTCCAGGTTTTCCTGTCCGCCAAAAGCCGCCAGGTTGAACTCTTTGAAGGCGTGGTAGGTGACCAGGTTGGGCAGCAGCCGCGAAATGATCGGCTCATTCCAATCGTCGATCTCGCGCTCCGAGAGAACTTCCAGACTTTCCAGCACAGTTGCCGCCAGGGAAGGCGACAGTTCCACCCGCAGCTCGCCGCCGGTGGGGGTGTAGGTGCGCGGCAGGCTGAGCACTTCCAATTCCTCGCCCGCAGCGTCCAACACGCCGCCCGTGGCAAAAGTTTGCGGTGCGCTGTAACGCAGCACCGGAATGAGGCCCTGCTCGGTGTGGGTGGCATCGCGCAAAGCGCCCGATTCAGCCGTGAAGACCGGGTCCAGCCCGGCGCCGTCCTCCACTGTGCCCCACCAATCCACGCGGCGGCGCTCTCCGGCGGGGATGTCCACCTGCTGGCGTCCCGTGGCAGCATCATCCAGGGTGAAACCGGGGGCTTCCAGGCCCACGTCCACGGTCAGGCTGCCCTGGGTGTTGTTTTGGACGATGGCGCCCAGGCGGACATGGTCGCCCACCACCAGGAAGCGCGGCGTCACCGGGCGCACCAGCAATTCTTTCGTCGTCACCACCTCGATGGTGGCATCGCCCACCAGGGACTCCGCGGTCAGGCCGCGCACGTTGGCCACCCAGGTGGTGAGGTTGTCGGGCAGGGTGACGGTCACCGAGGCCAACCCTTCGGCGTCGGTCTGGATGGCGCCGAACCAGGCCGCGGTATCTTCAAAGCGCGAACGCGCCGCAGGGCTGGCAATATCACCGCCGCCACCGCCACCACGGCCCAATTCCTGGGCCACCACCCGCTCAGAGTACACCGCCAAATCGAGCGCGGTGCGCACCTGGTGCGGGCGAATGCCGTAGAAGGCTTCAAAGATGCCGGTCTGCCCCTGTTCCACCAGGGCCAGGATGGCTTTGTCGATGAGGGATAGCGAGAACTCGCCGCGCACGGGCTTCCCGGCCGAATCGGTCACCTTCAAGCTGAAGGTCACTTCGTCACCCGGCCCGGCGCGCTGCGGACTGCCCACCAGTTCCACGTTCAACTGCTGGGTAGTGGCTTTCACAGAAAGGTCGAGCCTGCCGGCACGGAAATCGGGGCGTCCATCGGAGCGCGAACCCAGAACCACCGCGGTGATATACACGTTGGGCGCATCCGCGGCTTCGATGGGCAGGTCCAGAATGGCCATGCCCTCGGTGATTTGCACCACAAACGAACGCATCACCCTGGCTCGTTCCACGGTGACCAGGGCCAGCGCAGGAGCGCTGAAGGGATTGGGCACGCGCAGTTGCGCCGTCTGGCCTACCTCGTACTCGCTGGCATCGGTTTCCAGGCGCAGGGATTCATCCGGCAGACTGGGCCAGGGGGGACTGCCCGCGCCACTGACCCACACCAGCAGTTCGGTGCGGGCGCCTTCGCCCACCATCGTTAGCTGGTAAGAGCCCGCCTCGGCGGGGGTGAAGGCCAGCCGGGCGCGCCCTTGCGCATCGGTAGATAGATCGGCCCCGTTCACCTGGGTCAATTCGCGGCGGTAAGAATAGCCGCCCTCGTCCATGATCCAGTTCACCTTGCTGAAGACAGCCGACATGGCATGCTCGCCCGAAGGCGCACCCTGCCAATCTACCGCCTGGATGGAAAAGCCCAACTCTTCACCGGCACGCGCCGTCCACGAATCAGCACGCAGGCCAATGTAATACGAAGAGGGGTGGAAAGAAGCCTCGCCGCGCTTGCTGACCGGCAGGTTGCTCTCGTCGATAGCGCTGGCCTCTAGCACCAGGGTGTTGCGTTGGGTGAGCCCCAAAGCCAGGAGCTGGTCGGCGGGGATGGTCACTTCCAGCGAGCCGTCGGCTCCAGTCACTCCCTCTCCACTGGCCACATACGTGCCCATCCAGCCATAGTAGTCCATCCGCTCCAGCCAACTCAAATCCAGGCCGCCGGTGGTGTAATTCCCCGGCAGATAGAGACCGTCAGAGCGGGCCATCAATGACCAGTTGACCTTGACATTGCCGGCCGGGGCATCGAAGTAATAGCGGGACGAGATGCGAGCGGTCACGTCCTGCCCGGCCTGCCAATCTTGCGAATCAAAGTCCACCTGCAAGTCAAAGCTGGGTTTGCGATAGTTTTCTACCTGGAAGCTGGCGCTGTCGCCCCATCCCTCCAAGGAGATCACGTAATACCCCGGAGCGGCGCTCTCGGGAAGCTCAAACGAGCCAACTGCCGTGCCGTACTCAGAAACGCCCAGGCGCAGGGTGGTCAGTGGGGCCTGTTCCACCAAAGTGGGGTCATAAGGCGGCATCACGCGCACATCCACCTGGGCAACATCGGGGATGGAGAACTGCATATCGTTGCGTTCGCGCAGCACCGTCCGGAAGTTCACAGTTTGCCCGGGGCGGTAGATGGGACGATCGGTGTAGGTATAAGAGAAGTAAGGATCCTGTTCGGTGGCGGCGTACCACAACCCGCTGTTAAAGTAAGAGGAAACGTAGGCAAAATCCGCATCGCCGGGCTGGCCAATGCTGGCGGCCACCAGATCAGAGGATTTGTCTTGCTCATCAATTTCAACGGCACAGACGCCGCGTTCATCGGTAACGCATTGGCCCAATTCACGATCGACGCGGCGCACCGTCACCGTTGCTCCGGCATAGGGCTGGTTGGTCTCCTGGTTCACAGCCCACACAAACACCTGCCCTTCGGACAACTTGAGGGTGAGGTGAACGCGGCTGACGACCAGCATGTAAGGCTGGCGCGGATAATAAGTCTGCTCAATCTCGGGCGCATCGGCGTACAGGAGGTACAGACCCGGATCGAGCGCTTCACCGCCGGGAGCCAATTCGACGCCCATGAGCACGCTCTGATTGTAGGGCAGGTCCAGGGGCTGCTGCCAGGACCTGGTCACCCACTGGCCCCAATCTTCCTGCCAGCCCTCTAAGCCGATGGACAAGGCATCTTCAATGGTCAAGAGGCCGCTCTGCAACTCCAGCACGCTCAGGTTGGTCAGGCGGGCTGCCAGGCGATTCGTGGAAGCGGGGATATAGATGGAACCTCCGCCGTACATATCGATGGGTACCACCAGCGATGGCTCAGCCGGGCCGGTTTCAAAGCTCAACTGCGCGCCGCCGGTCAGGCGCGCGCCGTAGCGGTCCCGGATCTGATCAGACAGGGTGATGGTGTAGCGGGTCGAATAATTAAACACGCCGTTGAGATAAACCGAGTAGCCATCGGTAGCCGGGTAAATTTCCAGGTTGCTCACCGCCGGGCTGATCTGGATCAGGTCGGCAACGGGCTGGGTTTCGAGCGGCGAGGTGAAGCCAATCTGCGGAGAGCCATAACCGGAGTAAAGGTCCATCACAGCCTGGCTGATCAAATAAGCGCTCAGGTCGGGCAGGGTGAGGAACGAGCCCGAAACAGCAAAAGCGGTGGGCGTGCCGCCGCGCCCCAGGGCTCCTTCACGCAGGGTGTAGGTATAGGTCATATCGCGGGCCAGCAGGTTGCGCGGTTTGAAGGTGAAGACCGTCTCTGCCTCATCCCAGGTGAAATCACCGTCGATGATTCCGCCGCCCAGGTTGGTCAGGGCAAAGTGTTCCACCACGCTTTCGGGCTGCATGGGCTGGTTGAAGGTGATCGTCACTGCCTGGTCCAACTCGGCGCGCTCGCGCGAGGTGGTCTCGATCAACTGCACGTTCGGGGTGGCAGTGGTGAACTGCCAGGGGGTCAGCGTGGCGGCATCCAGAGGAGAGCCGTCGGTGCTGGTCAGACCAGAATTAATTTGCACATCGTACGTCACCCCGCCCAGCAGGGCCGTCTCGGGGTAAAAGATATAGGTACTGGTGTTGAGCCACTCGCCGCGCCCGGCAGCCTCAGGCTGCAAGGTGAAGCCGGCGGGCAGGCCGGCCGGGTCTGCGCCCAGGGCCACCACCGGGCGGTTGAAGGTGACCGCCACCGCCGAAGCTGGGTTGATCTCCACCAGGCCCTGGGCGGGCACGCGGTCGATGACCTGGAAGGGCCCGGCGGTTTGAAAGTTGACTTGCACCGGGGCCAGCAGGGCCAGCCCGTTGGCGGCACGCGCGCCCGTGTCAAACGTCAGTTGCACGGGTTGGTCGGCGGCAAAGGGCTGGTCGGGCGAAAAACGCACGGTGGCATCGTCCAACCACTCAAAACGCCCGGAGAGAACCGGCTCGCCTTGCAGGGCGGCTTCGACCGAGCCGCGCTCCATGGGCTGGTTGAAGTAAAAGGTGAAGCCATCGCCAACGGGCACCTGGCTGCCCGGCAGCGGGTCTACCTCTACCAGGGCCGGAGGCAGAGTCTCGCGCGGCTTGGGGGTGGGCTGCGCTTGCACAGCCTGGGGAGAGGGGATAACAACCGCCGGGGCGGGTGTAGCGGTCTTGGAAGCGCCCGGCAGGGCGCAGGCCAGGGTCACCAGGACCAGCACGCTGCACACCGCCCAGACCCGGCGCGAGAATTTGAAGAGTTGGTTCGATTGTCGGTCGCTCATACGCATCCTTTTATTTCCGAATTTGCGATAGATATGGGGACGAAGCCCCCATATCTATCGCAAATTCTGATTCTTCCCTATGTGTGAGTAGTTGTCTACTTTTTGATTATACAATCTTTAGACGCGCAATGATGGATGAGAGTTCCGCAGACCCGCCCGGTTGCACCACCCGGCGGGTCTTCCGAGAAGGCAAACATTCCTTGCCCGCAGTGAAGATTGGCGGATGTCTTCACCTGGCCAGCATTAGAGACCCGCCGCTACACAGAGGTAACAACTCCCGTAAGGGCGGGTCTTTAACGCGGGCTTGCTCCAGGGGCTTTCAAGCATCTCCACAGGCTGATCCTATTGATCCACCCGTCAGACCCGCCCGGTTCACGATCCGGCGGGTCTGGCGGGGAGGTGAACAACCCTTGCCTGCGGTGAAGGTTGGTGGAACTCTGTACCTGGCCTGCATTAAAGACCCGCCGCTACGCAGAGGGCGACAACTCCCGTAAGGGCGGGTCTTTAACGCGGGCTTGCTCCAGGGGCTTTCAAGCATCTCCACAGGCTGATCCTATTGATCCACCCGTCAGACCCGCCCGGTTCACGATCCGGCGGGTCTGACGGGGAGGCAAACATTCCTTGCCCGCGGTGAAGGTTGGCGGATGTCTTCGCCTGGCCCGCGTTAAAGACCCGCCGCTACACAGAATGGGCGGAAACAAAAACGCGGCTGTGACGCCGCGTTTTGTGGGTTTAACTGGCATCCCCGCCGCGCAGGCGCGGATCGAGGGCATCGCGCAGGCCGTCGCCCAGCAGGTTGAAGCCCAGCACCGTGAGCATGATGGCCAGGCCCGGGAAGAACACCAGGTGGGGGGCGTTGAAAATGCTGTTGCGCTCCTCGCCCAACATCAGGCCCCACTCGGGGCGGGGTTTTTCGGCGCCCAGGCCTAAAAAGGACAGGGCCGCGGCGTCCAAAATGGCGGTGGCGATGCCCAGGGTGCCCTGGACGATGAGCGGGGTGATGGCGTTGGGCAGGATGCGGAAGAACAAAACGTGCATGCCCGAGCCGCCCAGCGCGCGCGACGCCTGAACGTATTCCAGTTCGCGCACCGAGAGGACGGTGGCCCGCACCAGGCGCGCAAAACGGGGGATGGATACAATGGCAATGGCCAGCAGGGCGTTGATCAGGCCCGGCCCCAGCACCGACACAATGGCAATGGCCAGCAGCAAACTGGGGAAAGCCATCAACACGTCCATGCTGCGCATGAGGATGTTATCGAGCCAGCCTCCGGTATAGGCTGCTACGGCGCCGATCAAGCCACCCACGAGGATGGCAAAGCTGATAGTGACCACACCGACCTGCAGGGATAGGCGCGAGCCGAAGATGACCCGCGAGAACAAGTCGCGGCTGTTGCCGTCGATGCCAAAGATGTGCTCGGGGCGCTCTTCGGGGCAGCCTAACAGGTGAATGCAGGGGGCTTCGCGGCGCTTCACGTCGCGCAGAATGGCGATGGGGTCGTAGGGGGCAAGCACTTCGGCGAAGATGGCGATGAGCACCAACAAGCCGAGAATGACCATGCCCGTTTGGGCGGAACGATGCTTGAACAGGCGGCGCATCGCCTCGCGAAAGGGGGATGTCCGTTCAAAGGTAGCCGGGGCTCCAAGAGAGGCAGCGTTTGTACTCATGAAGGGTCCATCCTACTCCATCCGAATGCGCGGGTCGAGGAAAGCGTACGAGAAATCGACCAACAGGTTAATCAAAATAAAAATAATCGCAATGATGAGGGTAAAGCCTTGAATCACGGGGTAGTCGCGGGCCAGAATGGAGGACACCAGCATGGTCCCCACCCCCGGCAGGGCAAACACCGTTTCGGTGAGCACCGCGCCGGATAGCAGCGAGCCTGTCTCGATGCCGATGATGGTGACAATCGGGATCATGGCGTTGCGCATGGCGTGGCGCGTAATGACTTTGTCATAAACCAACCCTTTGGCTCGCGCAGTGCGGATGTAATCGAGACCGAGCACTTCCAGCAGGCTGGAGCGGGTCATGCGGGCGATGATGGCCATGGGGATGGTGCCTACCGCAACGGACGGCAAGATCAAGTGCTTGAAGCCGTCGCCCACCGCGGCCCAGTTCCCGGTGACCAGAGCGTTCGTGATCATGGAATTGGACAGGAAATACAGGATGAAACGATACAAACCCGACACATCGCCCAGGGCCAGATGCTCTGAGATGGGTGTGAGGGCAATGCCGGCGGTGAAGCGCCCCGAAGGCGGAAGGGCAAAGGGCGTGCCTTTGAGCGTGAGGGCAAAGACGTAGGCCAACATCAAGCCCAGCCAGAAGACGGGCATCGACACGCCGATATTGGCCAGGATCATGGTGAACGTGTCGATGATGCTATTGCGCTTGAGCGCGGACACCACCCCCAAGAGAATGCCGAGCACGGTCGAAAAAATCATCGCCATGAAGGTGAGTTCAATGGTCAGCGGCAGGCGCTCGGCGATGACATCGGAGACGGGGCGGCCAAAACGGATCGAAGTTCCCAGATCGCCACTGAGCATATTGACCATATAGCGGCCAAACTGGATGGCAATGTTATCATTCAGGCCATAACGCTCTTTGAAGTCATCGCACACCGCCTGGGTGGCCTTCTCACCCAACATGACCTTGCAGGGGTCGCCGGGGATGAGGCGCACGATGATAAATGTAACCAGTAGGATTCCTACCAGCACGGGCAGTAATAAAATTAAGCGGCGGACAAGGAACTGCGCCATGATCCTCCAGTTTCCGAATTGGTTATGTACGTGAGTGCAAAGCGCTCACATACATAACCAATTCAGGCCTTTATAAAGGATGTTGTGGGCAGGAAGACCCCGCCCACAACATCCTTGTTCGACGTCAGGGTTATTGAGCGTTGAGGAACGCCCCAAAGAAGGCGCCGAAGTACTCAAACGTGGTCGTGCGACCCTTATGGTTGGGGTCGGTGGCATCCCACTGAGACTTGTAGCTGGCAACCACATCGTTGGCGTCCAACTTCGCGCCGTCGTGGAAAGTCACGTCCTGGCGCAGGTTGAAGGTCCATTCGGTCGCGTCTTCGTTGGCGGACCAGCTTTCAGCCAGGCCCGGCTCAACTTCCACGCCGCCGACCTTGTAGAACAGGAGAGCTTCGTAGATTTGCTCGCAAGCGCGCAGGGTTTCGCCGTCGGTCTCATCCGAGCACCACAAAGCGGCAGGTTCGCCGTTCTGCATCCAGACCATCTGGTCGGTGCCATTGTTCATGACCGAGAACTGTTCGTTGCCCAGGGGGCTGGCGTGCGCGCCCTGCACCTCGGCCTTGAAGGCCGTAGCAGAAGCACCGTGAGCCACCGGGATCATGGGAACGTGCAGCTTTAGGGCGGCGTTGGCTTCATCATACAGCGCCTGGCGAGCAGCAGGGTCGGCCAACTTGCTGGCAGCGCGGATGGGCTCGGCGATGTCGGGGAAGAGGGTGCCGAACTGCATGTTGTTGTCGTTGGCGAAGTGATAGTCGTAGAAGTTGGTGGCATCCGGATAGTCGGCGCCCCAACCCAACAGGTAGAAGGCTTCCTGACCGGCGGAGGTGGCATCGATGAAGGTAGCCGATTCCATCTCTTTCAGCTTGACGGTCACACCCACCTCGGCGAGTTGAGCCTGGAGTTCCTGGGCTACTTTGTCGGGGGAGGGCAGGTAACCGCGCACGACGTTGCGGTAGGAAAGATCGATTTCCAAACCGTCGGCATAGCCGGCTTCGGCGAGCAGAGCCTTGGCCTGTTCCTGGTTGTACTCGTACCAGGGATCCTTATCGGAATAACCGGGTTTGAGGGCCGGAGGGACAAACACATCGGCCACCACAGAACCGCCAGGGTAGTACTGATCGACAATGCGCTGGCGGTCAACCGCCAAAGCGAAGGCCTGGCGCACCTTTTCGTTGTTGAAGGGTTCCAGATCGACATTGAAGCCGATGTAGAAAATGGTCAAGGGCGGGCGGTCATACAGCGCGAGGCTGGAGTCACCGGAAATGGTTTCGAAATCCTCGGGGGCGGGATTGTCAATACCATCCACCTGGCCGGACTGGAGCTCGAGCAGGCGCTGAGCAGATTGTTCAGACCAGCGGAAGATGAGGGTCTTGGCCGTGGCAGCCGTGCCCCAGTAGTTTTCGTTGGCTTCAAAGACCACGCTGTCACCGCGCGTCCAGGTCTTGAGCTTATAGGGGCCGGTGCCGTTGGCGTTATCGGACATTTTGACCGAATCGCCGCCCATCTGGTCGAGGTAATCCTTGTCGGCGATAGAGAACACCGAGAAAGCTACCTTGGAGGCAAAGGCCGGGTCGGAATAGCACAGGCTGAATTTGACGGTATGCTCGTCAACGGCTTCTATGGACTTGAATTCACCACCATAGTCGCAGTTGGCAGCTTCAACCTTCATAGGTTCGAAGGGGGCGTCGGTGGGCACCGCGGTGGCTGCGGGGGCAGCCGGGGCGGCAGGCTGGCAGGCAGCCAGCAGCAGGCTGGCAACCATTACCAACGCAAGCACAGAAAAGAACGAATTTTTCTTCACAGTCTTCTCCTTTGGCAAAACATAGAACTTACGGAACGAACCCAAACCTGGGTTAACGCATGAACGCTCGGCAAAAGCGCTACGACCACCTCCTCTGTGAATTCTTCGCGAATATTCGACTGTATACGCCCCCATGGAAGAATTCATTATAATGGATGTGACCGTTTTGTCAATTAAGAATTTCTGATCTGGCAAGAAAAGTACCCATTTGGTGTAAAAAAGGCTGTGGGGGAAGGGGAAAGACCTGACAGGCTTCAGAAAACCTGTCAGGTCAGGGAAAACGGTCTCGAAACGAAGGGATTATTACGAATGGGTCGCGGATGCGAGGTAGGGATACCTCGCCTACAGGGACTTGTTTATAGCCTTGTGAACCATTCGTTGTCCACTTTAACTCGCTCAGTTTGGACAACTTCGGTGTGGACACCTAACGAAAGCTGTTTAAGTTTTTCGACCAACTGATCGCCATCGATCAAATCAATGGCAGGCGCGCCGTCACGGGTAGCTTCTCGGATAGCTTCTTTCGTGAAAGTGCCTGTTGTGATGAGGAGCCCCTTATCGGCCCTCCCGACCATTGCACCACGGAAATCCCTGACTTGACCTGCTCCAACCGAGCCTTTCCAGCGTTTTCCCTGAAAAATTACATGGAAACTCAATAAACCGCCCAAGCGCATGATGCCATGACCATCGATCCCTTCATCTCCCGATCGACCGGTTACCTCAACTTGAATGAATCCAGATTCCCTGAGCAACCGTTGAATTAAGCGCTCGAAGGCGGCAGGTGACATGCTCAATATGACTCCGAGCAATTCTTCCTGCCATTTAACTTCTTTATCGGGCTGGTCAACGTCGATTTGGTGGTTTTCTCTTCTCGTTTGCGCTCGGACAAACCGAACAACGTCGCTTTCATTTACCCTTTCAATCGCAGAACCTTTTGGGGTGAGGGACCACACGCCCCGAGCCGAATTTTCGAGCAGGCCGTAACTCTTAAGATAAGTCCTTGTCCAATGAAGGCGGTATTCTATCTCAGTCATCCCACCCTTCGATGGGTTGTGTAAAATTTCCAGTTGATCCGGTGGAATTTGCACAATTTCTGCTACTTTGTCGTCAATTTCTTGATTGGTGCCTGAACCGCCAAGCTGCTTTAATGCCTGGATCAGCGGATTCATCAATTCGTCAAATTTGTAATTTATTGTCGGCATGGATGAGGCCTTTCGAGAAAGAAAATTTTCGACAATAGGATTCTGGGTGAGATTAGAAAATCGGTGTCCGAATAGTGCTCTTTCCCCTTTATCAATGTTAACATTTTACATCAAGTTTTTAGACAAAGGTGGGCAGGGGGAGTGTATATTACAGGCTGGCACCATATAGTGGCATGGCTGTAGAGATTCTACCCTCACCCGCGCCGTCAAAGCCCGGCGCGACCTCTCCCTGAAAGGGAGAGGTGGAAAGAAAGCGGTGTTTTGGTGAGTTTCGGGTAGAATAATAGATGAAACAAGTCTCCAATGCCGCTAGCAATCGAGAGGTTATGGCGTGTCCACCCTGCACGGTTTGATGGAAGTGATTTTATACGTCAAAGATATGGCTGCCCAGGTTGCGTTTTATCGCGACCAGTTGGGGCTGAGCGTGCGCACGCCGCCGCCAGAAGCCGGCTACGAGCGGGCCGATTGGGTGGAGTTTGAGACGGGCGCCTGCACGCTGGTTTTGCACAGCGGCGGGCAGCCGCGACCGGGGGCCGATTCGCCCAAGCTGGTTTTTCGCGTCCTGGATATCCGCGCGACTGTTGCTGAACTACGCGGCAGATCCGTGACGCTGGGCACGCTCCGCTCGCCCGCTCCCGATGTGTGGGTATCGGACGGCACGGACCCGGAAGGCAACAAGTTTTCCATCGAAAGCAACCAGCCGCTGGCCCAACCGATCAGCACCACGCACCGGGTCACCACGGCTGGACCCTATACCGGCGGGCGGCGCGTTTGGACGGTATAACATGAGCAAAACAATGCCTCTTTCCGAGTTATGGATTGGATTGCTGCCCGACACCCCGGTTGGGCCGGTGGGGGTGGGCGTCACGACCGAGGGCGTGGCTCTCGTCTCGGTTGGAAGGCCGCTGGACACGCCCAACGCGCCGGGGCCTGCGCCGCAGTGCCTGCAGGACGCGCTGGAGCAGTTGATCGAGTACTTTGACCACCGCCGCGTGGGCTTCGACCTGCCCATCGACTGGCGCGGGATGCGGCCCTTTTCGCTGGCGGCGCGCAAAGCTGCCCAGGCGATTCCCTACGGGCAAACGCGCACTTACCATGAGTTGGCCCTGCAATTGGATAAGCCCCACGGGGCGCGGGCGGTGGGGCAGGCCATGGCACGCAACCCGGTACCCATCATCATCCCCTGTCACCGCGTGGTGGGGGCGGATGGCAGTCTGCGCGGGTTTGGCGCCCCCAACGGCATTGAGACCAAGGCGCGCCTGCTGCTGCTGGAAGGCAGCCGGCTGGTGGCCTGAGATGGCCCTGCAACTGCAAGTCCTGCCCGAAGTGCTAGCGGTGTGCCGCCTGGAGCCCGCGGAGGCTCTGCCGGGCTGGGCCGCGCAAGGGGCGTTCTGGTGTGTTGCCCGCACTCCCGACGAGCTTTCGGTGGTGTGCGAGCAGGCGCATGTTCCCGGCGGGATTCGCGCCGAGGGCGGCTGGCGAGCGCTGAAGGTGCTGGGGCCGCTGGACTTTGCTCTGACCGGCATCCTGGCCGGACTGGCAAACGCGCTGGCACAGGCGGGCGTGAGCATCTTCGCCCTATCCACGTTTGACACGGACTATATCCTGGTCAAAGAAGGCAGCCTGGGCGCGGCCATCGCTGCGCTGCGCGGGCAAGGGCACAGCATACACGCCGATTAGTGCGCCGCCGTGGCGGCCTCAATGTCAAATCCCGCTATCCGCCCCCCTCCCTTTGTCCCTCCCCCAGCCATTCAAAGCAGGGTGGATTCTGCGGTTGGGGCTGGGGGAGGGAAAGAAATTCAAAAGAGTGAGGGGCGAAACGACCCTCACTCTTTCAAAATCTTGCTCCCCGCGTCTGAGAACAATATGCGTCCTGAGTTTTAAGTTCAGCGCTCAAAGGGATATGCGCTGCGGGGCAAGCTGTGGTTTAATGAAGGTATGAGCGAAACGCCTTTTAAATCCGGATTCGTCGCCGTGGTTGGCCGCCCCAACGTGGGCAAGTCCACGCTGA
>CAZMMI010000038.1:0-1636 GCA_964567255.1 uncultured Anaerolinea sp. | reverse complement strand
AAATCCGGATTCGTCGCCGTGGTTGGCCGCCCCAACGTGGGCAAGTCCACGCTGATGAACGCCTTATTGAACCAAAAGGTGGCTGCGGTGTCGCCGCGCCCCCAAACCACCCGCCGCCGACAATTAGGCATTTTAACCGTGCCGGAAGGCCAAATCATTTTTGTCGACACCCCCGGCATCCACAACCCGGTGCACAAGCTGGGCGAGTATATGAACGAGGTGGCTTTCGAGGTGCTGCAGGACGCCGACCTGGTGCTGTGGCTGGTGGAGGCCAACAACCGCCCCACGCCCGAAGATCAGATCGTGGCAGCGCGGCTGGCGGGGGTGCTGGCGCGCGGGCCGCTGCCCGTGCTGCTGGCGGTCAACAAGGTGGACCTGGTGGATTCGGCTACCCTGCTCCAGCGTCTGGAAGCCTATCAGGCTTTGTGCCCAACGGCTGAACTCCGCCCCATTTCGGCTGCCGAGAGCCGCGGCACTGCCGAGCTGCTGGCGGCCATTTTCAGCCACCTGCCCGAAGGACCGGCCTTCTACGATGAAGACCAGGTCACGGACCTGTATGAGCGCGATATCGCCGCCGACCTGATCCGCGAAGCCTGCCTGCGCAACCTGAAAGATGAAGTGCCCCACGCCGTGGCGGTGCGTATCGATGAGTTTACCGAGCGCAGCGAAACCACGGCCTATATTGCCGCCACGCTGCTGGCCGAACGCGAAGCGCACAAGGGCATCCTCATCGGCGAAAAAGGGGCGATGTTGAAGAAAATCGGCAGCATGGCGCGAAAAGAAATCGAAGAAATGAGCGGGCGCAAGATCTTCCTGGATTTGCACGTCAAGGTGCTGGCCAACTGGCGCGACAATCCCAGCCTGTTGAAAAACCTGGGTTACGCCACCGAGAAAGGATCGCGCTGATGTTCAACCTGCTATTTTACATGGCGATTGGCATGGCTGCGGCGGATTGGTGGGCCGTTTGGCGCGGGCGGCACAACGTCCGCGTGGTGACCAAGCCGGGCGTGATCGTGCTACTGGGGTTGTGGTTCGTGCTGCAGGGCGGAGCGCAGGGCTGGAACCTGTGGTTTGTGGCCGGGTTGGTGGCAGCTTTGGCGGGGGATGTTTTCCTGCTGAGCAGCCGCATGTTCCTGTATGGCCTGGGGGCCTTCCTGCTCACCCACATCTTCTATATCCTGGGCTTCAACCCGGACTTGCCGCCCTTTGGCTGGGTGGGGGTCATTTTCCTGGCGGTCACGGCGCGGCTGTTCTGGATGGTGTTTGAGCCGGCGGTGAGCGCGGGGCGGCGGGGCCGGGCGCGTGTCAAGCTGCTGGTTCCCACGCTGGTTTACAGCCTGGTGCTCAGCCTGATGTTCCTTTCGGCGCTGCTCACCCTGCTGCGCCCCGATTGGCCTTTCCAGGCGGCGGTGCTGGCGTCCATCGGCGCGGCTGCCTTCCTTGGGTCAGACACGCTCCTGGCCATCCGCCGCTTCCGCCGGGCCATCCGCTACGGCGATTTGATCATCATTGTGTTGTATCACCTGGCCCAGGTAGCGATTCTGACCGCGGTGTTGATGAAGCAGGGGATGTAGAGTTCAGTCTGGCGGGTCCTGCTTCAAGAAGAAGGGGCTGTAGGGGCGAAGCAAGATTCGAC
>CAZMMI010000037.1:16717-20671 GCA_964567255.1 uncultured Anaerolinea sp. | reverse complement strand
TTAACAATTGCTCCGCGTAAATCCGGCGGATGGTTTCCTCCAGCGGCGGGCGGCGCACCTCCAAATCCACCACCTGGAAGCGGGCCATCAACTGCTGCACCAGCTCGGCTGTGGTCAGTTCACGATGATTAAACAGATACAACGCCTGCCTTCCCTGCCGCTGCGGAGCGGGCAGCCCCGCCACGCTCACGTCGGGATATTCCTCCTCAAAGTCCACCTTCAACGTCCAGGCACTCTCAAAACGCCCATTCAACGCCGTCAATGTGCCATCATAGAGCAGCCTGCCGTGATCCAGGATCATCACCCGCTCGCACAGCCGCTCAACATCCGTCAGGTCGTGGGTGGTCAGCAGCACCGTCACCCCGCGCCGGCGGTTGATGTCCAGCACAAAGCGGCGGATGTGCTCCTTGGCCACCACGTCCAGCCCGATGGTCGGCTCATCCAAAAACAGCAGTTTGGGCTCGTGCAACAGCGCCGCGCACAAATCCGCCCGCATGCGCTGCCCCAACGACAACGAGCGCACCGGGGTATTAATGAACTCATCCAACTCCAACATTCTCTTGAACTCGTCCAGGTTGGAGCGGAAGCGCGCCGCGGGAATGTCGTACATGGGCTGGAGCAACTCCAGCGAGTCGATCACTGGCAAATCCCACCACAGCGTGGGACGGTTGCCAAACACCACCCCAATCCCGCGCACATAGCGCTCGCGTTTCTCCCACGGCACCTGCCCATCCACGCGCACCTCGCCACCGGTCGGCACCAGCAGCCCGGTCAGCACCTTGATGGTAGTTGACTTCCCCGCTCCGTTCGGCCCCAGATAGCCCACCAACTCACCCGCCTGGAGTGAAAAGCTGACCCCTTCCACCGCCTGCACGCTGCGGTAGCGCGGCGCGAACAGGTTGGCAATCGAGCCGCCCAACCCCGCCCGCCGCACCAACACTCGAAAGGTCTTGCGCAAATCTCGTACCGCAATGATCTCGCTCATCTCAACTCCCCGTGCTCTGGTAGTGTTTCAGTCCATAGCGCCAGAAGCGCAGCGCCAGCCATAACATCCCGCATCCCACCACCGGGGCAAGGAACGGTGGCCAAACCGGCAGCCCCAGCGGATCGGTCTTATCCAGGAAAAACAACGCCGGATAATAGCTCAAAAAGAAAAACGGCAGAATATATGTAAAAATCGCGCGCAACGTGCGCGGATAAATCGAGGCCGGGTAAGTCATCAATTCCACCCCGCCATAGGTCAAGATGTTGATCGCCTCCACTCGCTGGATAGTCCAGATGGTCAACGTGCTTCCGGCAATGAACAACGCCCCCATCGCCACCACCTGGCTGGCCAGCACCACCGGCAAGAACAACACTTTCAGCGGAGTCCAGGCAATCTCCGCCAGGAAGAAGGACCAGATCAGCACCGCCGCCCCCTGCACAATTCGTCCCAGGCGGCGCAGGACAAAGCGGTGCCCCATGATCTGCACAGCGGGTGGCACCGGGCGCAGCAGAATTTGATCCAGCCGGCCTTCTCGCACCAGGCTCGAGAAATAATCGTAATCAAAGCCGCTAAAGATCATATCCATCACGCCAAAGGAGGTTTCTGCCAACCCATATAAGAACGCCAATTCACCCAACCCCCACCCGCCAATATTGCCAAATCGCTCCAGAACCAGGTACAGCGAGGCAAACACCGAAGCGTTCACAGCCATGGTAGAAACCAAATCGATCCAGAAGGACAGGCGGAAGGTCATCTGCGAACGCAGATCGCAACCCACCAGCCGGAAGTACATGCCCAGGTTTCTCAACATTAGCCCCCCTGGATAACCAGTTTGCGCAAGCCGCGGGCCAGCACCAATCGCGCCAGCAGCCACAACGCTGCCAGCCACCCCACCTGGACCAGCAGCGCCGGAAGTGCCTCGGGGCCTTTCAACAGCCCCATAAAAATCTCCATCGGGGTATTGAAGATCGCGGGAAACGGCGTGAACGAGCACAGGCGACTAAACGCATCCGGGTACAGCCTCATCGGCATCAAGAAACCACTGAACATCATTAACATGGTATAAGCCGCGCGGCCAATGCCGCGCGCGTCCGGCGTCCAAAAAGCCGCCAGGTTCACCAGGAAGCGAAAGGCATAGTTAATCCCCCAGCCCAGCAGCAGCGACAATGCCCCCAGCCCCCACTGCCCAATCGTTGCAGGCATCACCACAGGGTAGAATATGCTAAACACCGCCACCAGCACCACCCCGCGTATCACCAAATTGACCAGGGAAGCGCCGAAATCCCGCGCCATCCAATAAAAGAATAAATCCATTGGCCGCGCCAGATCAGCCCCAATGCTGCCGGTGTAAACCGTGTTCATGACATCGTAGGTGCCAAAGATGAACAGGAAAGCGATGAGCGCTTGCGAGAAAGCCACAAAGGTCAGGCCCTCGGTCTGAGACATGCCGTTCACCACCGGCTTCACCTGGAACAGCGCCAGCAAAACCGCTGCCCGCAACAGGCCAAAGAAGAAATTGGTCGCCAGCCCGGCCAGCAATGCCGTGCGGTAGGTAACCTGCTGCAAGAGCGACAGTTTCATCACGCGGAGGTAAAGGCGCATCGACTCCATTCTCTACTTGGGTGGGGTAACGGAGAAAAAAGAAACACATCCCTCAAGTACTTGTGGGATGTGTTTCTCTCGATATACAGTTTCTATTTATACAGTAATTTCTTCAGCCGCGGCGGGGAGTTGAACGCCAGCAGCGCGCAGGGCTTTCTTCAAATCGATCAGGGATTTGCGGCCAAAACCATCCACGGCCAGCAGGTCGGCTTCGCCCTTTTCGAGCATGTCGACAACCTGCATGATGGTGGTGATGCCGGCCTTGGCCAATGCTTCGGTGGGGCGCGAGCCGAGGTTCAACTCGGTCAGCGGGCGATCCAGCGAGGCGCGCGCATCTTCGCGCGACTTCTGCTGATCCACAAAGCTCTGGCGAGCCTGCAGCTTGCGATAGAAGCGATCCACCTGGCCTTCGCGGTCCACAATACGAGCCTGTTGGCCGGTGTAGAACGGATGGCACTTCGAACACACCTCGGTTTTAATGACCTTCTTGGTCGAACCGGTCGTCCAGGTGTTCCCGCAGGAGCAAATCACCTGAGCGTCGGTGTAAAAAGTCGGATGAATACCCTTTTTCATTTCATTCCTTTCGCCTGCAACCGTCAACCTTCCCGGAAGACGCTGCAGGACCTCCGGACAAACTAAGCAGCTTCCACGGGTTCAGCCACAACAACCGGCTGAACACTGACCTGCTTGCGGCCATTGGGGAGAGTCTCGTACACGACCACGCCTTCCGCAACCGCGAACAGCGTATCGTCTTTACCGACCTTGACGTTCAGGCCGGGCTTGATGTGCGTGCCGCGCTGGCGGACCAGAATATTGCCCGAGAGCACTTTCTGACCGGCATAGCGTTTGACGCCCAGCCGCTGCGAATTGCTATCGCGACCGTTTCGGCTAGAACCACCACCTTTTTTGTGCGCCATAGCTCTACTCCATTTCGATAGAATTTACGAGTAAACGGGTGTACTGCTGGCGATGCCCGGTCTTGGAGCGGATGCGCTTCTTGGGGCTGTAATGGAACACGTAAATCTTGGGGCCTTTGTAATGCTCAACAACGGTCGCGCTGACTGCCGCGCCCGCCACATTCGGGGTGCCCACAGAAACCTGTTCACCATCTACCAACAGCAGGACGGAATCCAGCTTGACGGGCTGGCCGGCCTCGCTCGACAGGAGGTCCACCTCGATGGTGGCTCCCTCGACGGCTTTATACTGCTTGCCGCCACACTCTACAATTGCGTACTTCATACACACTCCTCAATCTTCACTTCGCCTCGCTACCCGCGCCACGCTGTGCGCCGGCGCGAGGGGAAGTTGGGGATACAGACGGATGCCCCGACTTCAGCCGGGGCTTGAGCGAAAGGTATTATAAGGAG
>CAZMMI010000037.1:4130-16617 GCA_964567255.1 uncultured Anaerolinea sp. | reverse complement strand
AGCCGCCCCTCCAGGGTGAACCCGCAGCGTCGCGCCACCCGCGCGCTCTTCTCGTTATCCGCCGCGCATTGCAGTTCCACGCGCCGCACGCCCATGCGCTCAAAAGCAATCCGGCACACCGCGCGCAGCGCTTCAGATGCGTAGCCTTTCCCGCCTTGGCGCTCTACCGTGAAGTAACCCGCCTCGATACACGGCACCTCCCAATCCGGGTTTGCCAGGTACACCTCGCCCACAAACGCCCCGCCGGCCCTTTCCCACATCCCCAGGATAAAGATCTCGCCGCGCCGCCACATCTTTTCCTGCCATTTAAAATGCTCGCGGATATCCTCTTCGCCCTGTGCAGGTTCCAGTTCTTTAGGCAAAAATTCACGCAAATGCGCCCGGTTTTCGCTCAACATGCGCCAATAAGCTGCCGCGTCGCCAGGCTGGTAACAGCGCAGCAGCAGCCGTTCTGTTTCAAACTCGGTAGGCAAATCCGCCGGGTTGAAGTTCATATTCTCCACCTTCAACAATCGATTAGGAAGATTCAGACTTTATAACTACTCAGCCAGAGGCGGAAGAAGCCTAAATTTGAGATGTGTGGGGTGCGAAGCACCCACACACATTTCAAATTTAGGAACTTTTCCAACGCTCTGAGCAGTTACCAAGCTTCTATTATTATAGCCCAGTGCTTAAAAATGCCCCTTTTGGGTTAATTTTTGATGAGACCTCATCCATTGACAAATTCGGCAAAAGTGTATATATTCAGACAATCGTTAACAATACGATTCGTTAATTTTCCAAACCTGATAAACAAAGAGATACGACCTGTTCACCACCTTGGCCATCGCCGGGAGTATAAGTTAATCCGTTACTCCCCCGTTAACTTTACCAACCAAGGAGATAGACCGAGAGAACCGGGCTTACGCCAAACTGCCCTCCGTTCTCATTGATATGGCGATTAAACGCAGCGCCAACTGCGATAATCGGAACCTGTAGTCCGAATTCCATAGGAGGAATGACTAGATGAAGACCCGTATTACCTTTTTTGTAGTGTTGATTGCCGCTCTGGTGTTAGCGGCCTGCCAACCCGGCGCCGCCGGCGGTGGCACGATCAAGATCTCCGTGTTGGCCCCCATGAGTGGTCAGGTGGCAACATTCGGTGATTCCACCGCCAAGGGCGTCCAGCTCGCCGCGGAAGAATGGAATGCCAAGGGCGGCATCGATGGCAAGACCATCGAAGTCGTCGTCAAGGACAGCCAGTGCTCCGCCGACCCGGCCGTGAACGCCATGAACCAGGTCGTTGGTGAGGGCGGCAAGTTCGTCATCGGTGAGGTTTGCTCCAGCGCCTCCATCCCCGTGTCCGAAATCGCCGAAGCCAACAAGATCATCCAGATCTCCCCGACCTCGACGAACACCACGGTCACCCTCAACGCCGATGGCTCTACCAAGCAGTTCGTTTTCCGCGCTTGCTTCATCGACCCCTTCCAGGGCAAAGTGATGGCCAAGTTTGCCGGCGAGCAGGGCTACAAGACTGCCTTCATTATGTTCGATCAGGGTAACGACTACGTCCGCGGCCTGGCCGAAAACTTCGAAAAGGCTTTTGTTGAAGCCGGTGGCACGATCCTGGGCAAAGAAACCTACACCAAGACCGACACCGACTTCTCCGCCATCCTGACCAAGGTTGCCGAGAGCAAAGCCGAAGTCCTCTACCTGCCCGATTACTACAACATCGTCAACCTCGTGGGCGCTCAGGCCAAGGAAAAGGGCGTGACCGCTGTGATGATGGGTGGTGATGGCTGGGATTCCGCCGACCTCGACGTCACCGCTGCCGAAGGTGGTTTCTTCTCCAACCACTACTCCCCCGAAGATACCCGCCCCATCGTGCAGTCCTGGGTCGCCGCCTACCAGAAGAAATATGATGGCAAGACCCCCGATGCTCTGGCGACCCTCGGTTACGACGCCGCCAACCTGCTCTTCGCTGCCATCGACAAGGCTGACACCTCGGAAGATACAACGAAGATCGCCGAGACTTTGGCTGGCCTCGAATTCGAAGCCGTCTCTGGCAAGATCACCTTTGATGCCCAGCACAACCCGGTCAAATCCGCCGTCGTGCTCGCTGTGAAGGATGGCAAAGTATCCTTCTCCGCTTCGGTTGCGCCGTAATTTCGCCTGATTTGATAGGGGCGGGGAAATCCCCCGCCCCTATCCCTTACCGTGATAAAACAACCTCTATTCAGCTTTCTCTTCCGGCCAAGCCGGGCCCACGGATTAAACCGGAAGGTTGAGCCCCCGATTTTATGGTTTTTCACGGCCCAGGTCGCGGAAAACCATAAATTCTTGAAAGACACTTTTACTCGGGAGCTATAATGAACTCCTCTCACACTTTTCTCTCCACTCCCCCGTTCATTGAGTCGCTGATTAAGAAGAAGATATTGGGGAAATTGATGATCGTCTTGCTGGCCGCAGTCGTCGTCTGGCGAATGGGCACAGCGCTCATCGAGAATCCTTCTCTCTTCCTTCAACAGGTTATCAATGGACTGCAGCTTGGCTTCGTTTACGCGCTCATTGCTCTGGGTTACACCATGGTCTACGGCATCGTCCGCCTGATCAATTTTGCCCACGGCGATGTCTTCATGGTCGGCGCCTTCATGAGCTTTTATGCCATTTCGCGCCTCCAACTGCACACCTGGCCCAGCAAACTTTTCCCGAACATGAACTCTATGCTTTCAGTCGGGATTGGTTCGATTACCGTCGTAATCTTATCCATGATCGTCTGCGCCCTCATGGCCATCACCATCGAGCGAGTAGCGTATAAGCCGCTTCGCAGCGCCGCGCGCATCTCTGCCCTGATCACCGCCATCGGCGTCTCCTTCTTCCTCGAATATTTTGGCGCCCTGCCGTTCGTCTTCTCGGCCAACTACATCACTTATAAACGGCCGTTTGACGTGACCACCTGGGTCGCCAACAGTTCCGGAATCCAGACGCTGGCTAAGGGCAGCGAAGTCCCCCCCAGTTCGGTGATCTTCTCCAACATCGCCCTGTTGATCATCGTCGCCTCTATCGTGCTGATGGTCCTGCTGCAATATGTGGTCACCCGCACGAAAATCGGCAAGGCCATGCGCGCCGTTGCCTATGACAAGCAGACCGCGCAGTTGATGGGCATCAACGTCAACATGGTCATCTCCATCACCTTCGCCATCGGCGCGGCCCTGGCGGGCGCAGCCGGCATGCTTTACGCCATCGCCTTCCCGCAGGTCGTGTTCTGGATGGGCATCATCCCCGGCCTCAAATCCTTTGTGGCGGCGGTGTTGGGCGGCATCGGCTCCATCCCCGGCGCGCTGGTCGGCGCGCTCATCATGGGCCAGGCCGAAACACTCAGCGCCGCATACATCTCCACGCCCATGCGCGACGCAATCGCCTTCTCCATCCTGATCATTGTGCTGCTCGTCCGCCCCACCGGCATCTTCGGTGAGGCGACGCGGGAGAAAGCGTAGACCCTATGTTCAAAAAAATCGATCGCAACAAACTGATCTTTTTCGGCGGGCTCATCGGCTTCTATCTGATCATCCAGATTCTCCAGCTCATGGGGATCGTGACCAGCTTCCTGTCCACCATCCTCAGCATGGGTACCGTCCTCGCCATCGTCTCCCTCGGCCTCAACCTGATCTATGGCTTCAACGGCCAATTCTCGCTGGGCCAATGGGGTTTTTATGCCATTGGCGCATACTCGGCTGCCGATATCACCTACCGCTGGTCGAACAATCAGGACACTTCCGCCCTGTTAGTATTGCTCTTCTCGGTGATCCTGGTCGGCGGCGCCATCATGGTTCTCTACCGCACCCTCAGCCGCTTGCGCGGCCTGGATGCCCTCTCGGCCTTTGTGATCTACCTGTTGGCCACGTTCGGCTTTGTGTTCCTGTCCATCAAAATCGGTGGGGCGCTCACCCCGGCGTTGAACGCCGCCCTTGGCGCCCTGCCCGCATGGCTGTCCTTCTCCATCGTCTACATCCTGGCCGTGCTCATCGCCGGGTTAGTAGCCGCGGAAATCAGCTTCCTGTTTGGCCTGCCCGTGCTCACCCTCGGCTCCGACTACTTCGGCATCGCCACCCTGGGCTTCTCCATCATCGTCAAAGTGCTCCTGGATAACTCCGACACCCTGCTGGGTTTTGAGGAGATGAAAGGCGCGCGCGGCATGATCGGCATCCCCAAGGTCGACGACTGGGGCTGGTTCGCGGTGTTCGCCTTCTTCATGATTGTGGTGGTGCTCACCCGCAACCTGCTCCATTCCAGCTTTGGCCGTGCCATTATCTCGGTGCGCGAAGATGAAATTGCCGCCAAGGCCATGGGCATCGATGTCGGTTTCTACAAGACCCTCACCTTCGTCATTGGCTCGCTCTTCGCCGGGCTGGCGGGCGGACTATATGCCCACGTCAATGCCTTCCTCCACCCAGACACGTTCAACTTCATCCGTTCCTTCGACCCGCTCATCGTGGTCGTTCTGGGCGGCCTGGGCAGCATGACCGGCACCATCTTCGCTTCCTATGCTTACCTGCTGGTAGTGGAATGGCTTCTGCGCCAAATTCTACCCCCTGGTTTTGAAAACTGGCGCTTTGTGGTCTTCCCAGTCATCCTGCTAATCATGATGCTCCTCAAACCCAATGGATTGTTTGGTAACTTTGAAATGCCCTTCCTTCGCCAACTGCTTCCCCCTCTCAAGAAGAAACCCGCGGCAGAATCCGCCGCAGCACCCCAGGAGGCAGCCCAATGAGCGCTGAAAATCGCGAAACCATCCTGCAGGCCTCCGGCCTCGTCATGCAGTTCGGCGGGCTTCGTGCCGTCAACAACTTCGATCTGACCCTCAAAAAAGGCGACCTGGCCGGGCTGATCGGCCCCAACGGCGCGGGGAAGACCACCGTGTTCAACATGATCACCGGTGTCTACACCCCCACCGCTGGCAAAATCGACTTTGGCGACCAGGAAATCACCGGGCTGGAGCCGTTCCGCATCAACCAGATGGGAATTGCTCGCACCTTCCAAAATATTCGCCTGTTCCCCACCCTCACCGTGCTGGACAATGTCCGCATCGCTTATCACCCCCATGCCGGGTACAGTCTGGTGGACGGCATCCTGCACAACGCCAAATTCCAGGTCAAAGAACGCGAGTTAACCGAGCGTGCCCAGGAATTCCTCTCGGTGTTCAACCTGCAAGACCGCCAGGGTGAAATTGCCTCCAGCCTGCCCTATGGCGAACAGCGCCGCCTGGAAATTGCCCGCGCGCTGGCAGCCGAACCCCGCCTGCTGCTCCTTGACGAACCCGCCGCCGGAATGAATCCGAACGAATCCGTGGCCCTCATGGATTTGATCCACTTCATCCGTGACCGGTTCAAACTCACCATTCTCCTCATCGAACACCAGATGCGTGTGGTGATGGGCATCTGCGAACATATTACGGTGATGGACTTTGGCGAAGTCATCGCCCGCGGCAACCCGACCGAAATCCAGGCCAACACCCGCGTGGTAGAAGCCTATCTTGGCCCTGGCGCGGCCGCCCTCTCCGAAAAATTCCGCCGGAAGAAGTAGCCCATGTTACTGGACGTACACGACCTCAACGTTTATTACGGCGCAATTCACGCGCTCAAGGGAATCAGCTTTCACGTCGAGAAAGGTGAAATCGTTACCCTCATTGGAGCCAACGGGGCAGGAAAATCCTCCACGCTCAATACCATCTCCGGCCTGTTGCGCACCCGCACCGGTCACATCCGCTTCGAAGATAAAGAAATCGCTCGAATCGAACCGCAGGATATCGTCAAGCTGGGCGTCGTGCAGGTGCCCGAAGGTCGCAAGATCTTCGCCACCCTCACGGTGATGGAAAATCTCGAGATGGGCGCTTTCATCCACGACGACAAGGCCCGCATCGCGGAAGACCTCGAGTCCGTGCTGCAGCGCTTCCCCCGCCTGCGCGAACGCCGCAAACAACTGGGCGGCACGCTTTCGGGCGGCGAGCAGCAGATGCTGGCGATTGCCCGCGGGCTCATGGCCCGTCCCAGCCTGCTCCTTCTGGATGAGCCCTCCATGGGCCTATCCCCCATCCTGGTCGAGCAGATTTTCGAGATCATCCGCGACATCAACGAACAAGGCACCAGCATTTTGCTCGTTGAACAAAACGCGCAAATGGCCCTTTCCATCGCCGACCGGGGTTACGTGTTGGAAACCGGCTCGGTAGTGAATGAAGGTGTCGCCCAAGACTTACTGCAAAACCCCTCCGTCATCGAGGCGTACCTCGGCGGCCACGGCTAAAAGAAAGGCAGAAAATCATGAAAACTTTCGAACGAATTCTGTTCTTCTTCATCCTGCCGATTGTGGCGGTGCTGCTCTACCCTCCCAAAACCCTGGGAGCCGGAGCGGGCGTGCTGGCAGTAGTCCTGGTGCTGTTCGCCATTCTTGGCTACCTGCTCTGGCGCGGCTTCAGTCTGGCACTCACCTTCAGCATCTTTGTGCAAGGCATGAACGTGATCATCCGCCTGATGATGTTTTTCAATAGCAGCGTCAGCGCGCAAGGAGAAGCCAACTTCGTGGCCATTATCACCATTCTGGCCGGGCTGGCCCTTTCCTTCTACCTGCTCGTGCGCCTCGACCGCCAGGACGTCCGCATTCAGATGATTCGCTAGAAAATTTGGCTTTTTTACAAAACAAAGACCCTGCAACGCGGACGCGTTGCAGGGTCTTTGTTTTGTATTTTACTCGTCTTCCGGCAGCACTACGCGCATCTGTGAAGTGGCTTGTGCCGGCCCCACCACACCTTTATCCTCCATCGCGTCAACCAGGCGTGCCGCGCGGGTATAACCGATACCCAGCTTGCGCTGTAACATCGAGATGGATGCCTTGCCTTCCTGTCGCACCAGCGCCACAGCTTTTTCCATGATCGGATCTTCGGGCTTACCGCCCACTTCTTCGTCCCACAACGGTCCCTGGTGCATCGGCGTGCTCAAGGGCACGTCCATATTGACCGGCTCGGCCATCGAGGTGCCCACCGGCAAACCCTGCCGCGCCGCCCGGATGTTCATATCTTGCACGCGCCAGTAATCCACCGTGCGCTGAATTTCAGGGTCCGAAACAAACACACCCTGCAAGCGCACCGGGGCAGCCGAATCAGGAGCCTGGAAGAGCATGTCACCGCGCCCCAGCAAGCGCTCCGCGCCGGGTTGATCGAGGATCACGCGGCTGTCGATACCGGAAGCCACCGCAAAAGCCACGCGGGCCGGAAAGTTGGCTTTGATCAAACCCGTCACCACATCCACCGACGGGCGCTGGGTTGCCAGCACCAGGTGGATGCCCGTAGCACGGGCCAGCTGCGCCAGACGTGTCAGACTGCGCTCGGTCTCGTCCGGCGCCAGCATCATCAAGTCGGCCAATTCGTCCACCAGCACCAGCAGGTAAGGCAAAGGCGGTGACTGCTTCTTGTTGTGTTCCTGAATGTTGCGCACGCCCAACTGGGAGAAGCGGTGATAGCGCGCGTCCATCTCGCGCTGCACCCACTGCAAAGCTCCCACCACCTTCTCTGCCTCCACAATCACCGGGGCCAGCAAATGCGGGATGCCGTTGTAGCCGGTCAACTCCACGCGCTTGGGGTCCACCAGGATCATGCGCAAATCCGCCGGGGAATTATTCAACAGGAAACACGCCAGGATGGCATTGACCAGCACCGATTTACCCGAACCGGTCGTGCCTGCCACCAGCAAATGTGGCATAGAGGCCAGATCGTAAGAAATAGACTTCCCCGCCACGTCCTTGCCCAGGGCAAAGCGCAGCGGCGAGCGCAGCTTCTGGAAGCCCTCACTCTCAATCACCTCGCGCAGCATCACGCGGGTCACCTCGGCGTTGGGCACCTCGATGCCCACAAAGCTGCGCCCCGGCACCGGCGCCTGGATGCGGATGCGTTGGGCCGCCAGCGCCAGGGCCAGGTCGTCGGCCAGCGCCGCGATCTTGCCCACCCGCACGCGAGTTCGCCCGGAGCGTGTCTCGATGAAGTCCGGTTCCACGCCGTACTGCGTGATGGTCGGCCCTCGGTGAACTTCCACCACATGCACCGGCGCGCCAAAAGATGCCAGGGTGTCTTCGATCAGCTTCGACCGCTCATATTCCACATTACTGCGCACCGATTCCACAGTGGGCGGGTCGAGAATTTCGGCGATGTTTGGCAGCGCCCAGGCCGGAGCAGCCGATGACGTCTGAGGCGCGCCGGAAGCAGCCGCTCCCCCAGATGAGCGCTGTTGCGCAGCACGCTCGCTACCACCAGCAGCAGGCGCGTTCTGGCTGCGCCCTGCGTTGCCCCCGCCGGTCGAGCGAGACCCAGCCGGGGCTGGAGCTCCGTTACGCCTTGGCAGCGGGCGGAAGTCGGGCGGCAGCTCACCCGGAGCAGCCACCCAGGTTTCTTCTTCCACTTGCCCCGGTGAAAACGAGGCGGGTGCTTCCCGGCGTGTCGTGGTCAATTCTTGCTCAGCTTGCCAGCGATCGCGGAGGCTCTCGCCCATGCGCTGAAAGAACGCAAAAATGTCGGCCACCGAAATATCCAGGGTCAAGGCCAGCGCCACCAGCAGCCAGCCCGCCACCACCACCACCGCGCCCGCCGTCCCCAGCGAGCTGACCAGCAGGCCCTCGAAGGCCCCGCCCAGGTAACCGCCGCCTTTTCCTTCCGCGGCCAATTCAAACCCGCCGCCGTTGGCCAGGTGCAAGATGGTAACGATGTTCAAAAAGAGCAGCACCAGCCCGGCAATGCGCACGCCGGAAGGGCTGGGAAAGCTTTCGACGTTCCGCAGCAGCAGCCACAACCCCAAGAGGAATAACCCGGCGGGCAGCAAGAACGCCCCCCAGCCTGCCATCTGCTTCAACGCCGTCACCCACCAGCCGGTGAGCGCGCTATTTTGCTTGGAGAGCAATGCCAGAATGGAGAGGAACCCCACCAGCGCCAGAATGACCCCGATGACGTCCATGCGCCGCTCGGGGGAAAGCCGTGTCCACCAATTGCCTTGCTGCACCGGGTAGGGCGTTGCAGACCGGGCAGAACGAGTTGAAGTCCGCGTGGTCGTTCGAGTCGCAGGGCGTGAGGCCGGTTTGGCTGCCGGGTTGCTGCGAGTCCGCGCAGGGGCGCGGGTGGTTGAATGAGTGGTCGACCGGGCAGAGCCCCTCCCAGAGGGAGCGGCTGGTTTGCGGTCACGCGAGGCAGGTTTGGCGGGCGTTTTCCCTTGCTTGGGCACAGTTGATCTCCTCTAATTCGATTATAGCACACCTGTCCCACCCACCCTTTGTAACTACTGGCTCTTTGGGATCTGCCGTGGTAGGTGCCGCATTTTGGGGTGTGAGAGCGGCTTCGCCGCTCTCACACCCCAAAATGCGGATTTCACCACGCCGATTCCCAATGAACCACTACTTTAACAGCCCAAATTGTAGGGTTACTACTCAGCCCAGAGGTGGAAGAGGCCTGAAAATGAGATGTATGTGGGGTGCTTCGCACCCCACATACATCTCATTTTCAGGGACTTTCCCCATTTGGAAACTTACTCCATCCTCGGTCAATTACGGTTCGACGCGCCAGACGTGCAGCACGTTGGCATTATCCAGCGCCACCACTGCCGTTCCATCTGGAGAGAAGCTCACTGCGCGCAAGCCCTCTGTGCCTGCCTCCAGTTGCGCCAATGCCGCATGGCTGGACACATCCCAAACCCGCAAGGTGTTGCCCCGCCCCACAGCCAGCAGTCGCCCATCAGGCGAAAACGCCAGACTGAACATCGGGTCGAGGGAACTGTCTAGCAAAGTCACGGGCTGCGCGGGCTGTCCCGCCGCCGGCACGGGCATCAAGTCCAGGCGCCCGCCCGCGATCAACGCCAGCATCGTACCGTCCTCTGAGAAAGCGAAATCGTTGATGAATTCCATATAGCCCAGCGCGGGATTGAGCAGACCTGTGCCGACATCCTGAAACTGAGCGGTAGCGCGAGCCGTCCACAAGATCGTAGATCGTCCCGCCGGGGTCACCGCGTAAACCGGCGCCGCCGTCTCGAAGCCTGTCTGCGTGGCCAGCACCGCTCCCGATGCCGCTTCAAACAAAGTCACCGACCATTCATTGGGAGAAAAGACCGCCACCACCTCGCCGCGTGGGTCGTAGGTGGCGCCGTAGGCCACGCCGTAGTCCAGGGCCTGAATGGCGCCCGATTGCATGCCCTTCACAATCACACCACCGTCCCCGCCCTGCGCTGTCACCGTGGAGCCGTCAGGAGCGATCGCCAGCACCCTGCCTGGCACTTCCAGGTCCAGCGGCGCGCCGCTCAACGCCAGGGGCTGCAAAGTCACCTCTTGCAGCGTTTCGGTCTCCGCCAGCCACAAAGCCAGCCGGTTCCCGGCAGGCCAGATGATTTTCGCGATCCACGCCTCGCCCAGGTTCAATTCCTGGCGCGTCGCCGAGGCGATGTTCTCCGCCGTCAGCAGCGCAGATCCGCCCGGTTCATCTGTTGGAGTGGTGGGAGTCTGGCTGGGAGCAAGCGTTTGGGTCGGTACAACTGTATCCGTTGGAGCAGTCGTCACAGTCGCCGCTACCGCCGTTGTGGGTGAAGGAATCACCGGCGTAGGCACGGTAGTGGGCGCTATTTGACAAGCCAGAGCCGCCAACAGGCAGACTACGGCTAGACTTAAAACCGGTCTTCGTTTCATGAGCACTGCTCCTGCGCGGAATGACGAACGAGTTGCCGAACGCTACCACCAGATGCGGAACGAGGCGCTGGTTTTTGCCTTCAGGTCGTCGATCAAATTCGCCTCCACGTCAATCCGGAACACATCATTGGGGGAAGCATCGCCAATGGAAACATCCGCATAAGTGATGCCGCTGGCGTTGGTTTCGCTTGTTCGCTCAGCGCTCACCGTGCCATCTGGCCGGCGGATGGTCACTTTCACCGTCACCCTCTCCACCGGTTGAAGCAGTTGGTTTTGGACGATGATATAGACACGCTGCACAGAATTGGCCTGCGCCAGGGGCCGGGTGGGGAAGGCCCGCACAATCAGGCTGGTATTAACTGGGTTTGCTGTCGTTCGACCTTCGATTGCTGTGAGTGCTGGATCACCAATTCGGCTGTCAAAATCAATCTTTCCCAGGTCGGTCAGCACCACCCTGGCACCCTGAACCCGTTCTGCGCGCCATTCCATGCGGGCATACTCAAAATACTGTACCATGCGCCCGTTGCCTACATCCAAAACATCGGAGAGCGGCTGTCCAAAGTACACAGCCCCGTTCAGTCGTTCGTAATACTGCATGAAGGCAAAACATACGGAATACCCGGTCTTTTCAAACTTCCGGCAAGAGGCATTGGTGATGTCGATATTCGCATTTTGGGCAGGAGCACTCTCATCGTATGCCCACGAGCCCAACGGCGTCAGGCTCACCCGCTGCCCGGCCGGTTTGCTGGGATCCAACTCCATGCGGGCTTTTTGGAAATACTGAACCTGCACCTCAGGGCGAACCTGGTGAGGAAATACTTTCGTAATGGGGTAACCAAAAACTTCGAGGGCATCGGGGGTTTGATAGTAAAAGCTGTAAAACTCACCCCTCAACCAGTGCCCGGTTTCATTGAAATAAACCTCGTCGTCGGGCTGTTGCAGGGGCGCTCCCGACGTGAACAGGAAGAGCATGAAGATAGCTGAGATGAAAGAGATGCGCAACCGGACACTCATGCTAGAATTATGACACAATTTCTAAATCTTTACAACCGAAATCACTGGTTTATTTAGAATTGCTGTAACTGCTCAGGGGTCGATGAAAGTTCCTAAATTTGAGGTGTATGTGGGGTACTTCGCACCCCACATACACCTCAAATTTAGTTTTTTTCCTATTCTGGCTGAGTAGCAACGAATTGCGTGGTGAAACCCGCATTTTGGGATGCGAGAGCGGCAAAGCCGCCATGCCCTCCAAAATGCGGTACCTATCACGGCATATCTCAAATAGCCAAAAACCCTTGTATCCGCAAAGACTTTATGTTATATTAGTGAAGCCTCTCCTGCTGGTAGCCCCCCTCTACCAGTTGGGGAGGTAACTTTTTAAGGTCGCCGGGTCAATTCTTCCGTGCGGCGCTCCCATTCAGCTACAGACCGCTTCAACAAATCTTTCACTTCGCCTGGGGGAACCGAATCGATTCCCTCAAAGGTCTGGCCCTGTACCCAAACAATCACCCCGCGGCGGGGATCTTCTGAGAGGAAAATTTTCTGCCCTGCCAGGGGAGACTCCGCCAGCAATTCCTGCACAACATCATTAATTTGCCCCACAATCGTCTTGGGGGCTTCTCGTTTCACCACCGGCGGGTTGAGCACATTCGCCAGTCCCACCGTCACGCCCTCTACCAACGTGGGAGCCTTGAAGGCCGGCGCCGCAGGGTCTACAGCCACAACTCGGGCAGCGACAGGAACACTGGTCGCCACTGGAGCAGGCTGCTGCTGTACCGCCGGGGTAGCTGTTGGCGTTGTTGCC
>CAZMMI010000037.1:0-4030 GCA_964567255.1 uncultured Anaerolinea sp. | reverse complement strand
CCTAACCACACAATCAGCTCGCGCAAAATAGTCTCTAGCCGCTTACGTTGTTCAGGCAGCAGGGTGCTGGTGGTAACCAGCGACTTGCCTTCATATTCCAGCAGCAAACGGCCCTTTTCCTCGCGCCACAGGCGAAACAGCGGGCTGTACGCACCGGTAGGGTTTCCCGGAGGCGCTTCCGTCCGCTCTGCCCGGACGGGCTTTTCTACCGCCTCCTGGTCTTTCCCCTTTTTCTTTTCACCAGCTTCTTTTGGCCGCGCGGACATGCTCACCAACCATCCCGCGATATATCCAAAGGTTAGAGCGATAGCAGCAACAATCATTATTAGCGTGGTAGAAGACTGCGGCATGAGAACCTCAACACGAAACAAATTCATTCCACTCGAGTTGCAATCACCGAGTGGTTTTGCAAGATGATCGGGCTTCGATTCGGCTTAGAGTTCTAAGAATGCTTCCGAATGTATGTTAATTATATACAACTTCTTCCAACTCGTACTTTTCCGATGGCTTACAAATTCCTCACATCACCGGGTATTTGTTGGCAAGATGGGCAAAAATGCGTCCCCCGCTGCCCAACGAAGATTTTCTCAATCGCAGTGCCGCACACCGAACAGGGTTCTCCTGTGCGCTGGTAGACCTCAAAGTTGTTTTGAAAATCTCCCCCGCGGTAAACCCAATCGATGCTGGCGCCATTCCGGCGGATTCCCTCGCTGAGCACATTGCGGATGGCTGTCCACAGGCTGGCCGCCTGCGCCGGGGTGATGCGGTCGGAGGGCGTCAATGGGTGGATGCGCGCCTGGAACAGGGCTTCATCGGTATAAATATTACCCAACCCTGCCAGAAAATGCTGATCCAGTAACAGCGGCTTGATCTGTCGCCGGAAGGTTTGCAGGCGTTTGTAAAACGCCTCCGCCGAAAAATGCTCCTGGAACGGCTCGGGGCCCAATTCTCCAGTCACTTCTTGCGGATCATTCACCCACCACACACGCCCAAACTTGCGCGCGTCATTGAACACCATACGGTATCCGTCTTCGAACGTCAAAGCCATGCGATCATGGGTTTGCCAGGGGCGCGGCGCGCCCTGCTCGTCCGTTTGAGTTTCCACGCGCAAATCCCCGCTCATGCGCAGATGCACCAACAAGAAACGCTCGCCCGCCGAAAAGCACAAAAACTTGCCCCGGCGAGTGACCGCTTTGATCTCACAGCCCGTGATTTCAGCCAGGAAAGCCCCGGCCTCTGCGTCCTGCAGGCAACCCGGCCACAGCAGTTCCGCTTGCTGCACCGTACGACCCAGGACCGACACGCCTCCGCGCCCGCCGCTCCGTAGAGCGCGCGCTATTGTTTCAACTTCAGGTAACTCAGGCATACGTTCCGATTATTCGTTAAACATCTCGCCTACACTGCGGCCTTCATTGGCTCGCAGGATGACCTCGCCCAGCAATGGGGCAACCGACAACACCTTCAACCGGTCGCCAAACAGCGCTTTCTTCTCCGCTGACATCGGTACCGCGTCGGTAGTAATGAACTCTTTCACGGGCAAATCCGCCAGGCGTTGGGACGCGTTGGCCGAAAAGATCGGGTGCACAAAGGTGACGTAAATATTTTGCGCCCCGTTTTCTTTCAATAAATTCACCGCCTGCACCATCGTTCCGCCAGTATCGATCTCATCGTCCACAATGACGCAATCCCGTCCGGTCACATCGCCGATGATGGTCAGCGCTTCGGCTTTGGCATCGTTGCCCAGGCGGCGTTTCTCAATGAAAGCCATCGGCGCGTTGATTCCCGCCGCAAAGTTGCGGCCTTTCTTGGCAAAGCCCAGGTCGGCGGTCACCACCACCGGAGCGTTCATCTGGCTGCGGATCGAGTTCAAGTAATCTACCTGAATATGGAAAGCCGTCAGCACATCACCGGGGATAGTGAAGAAACCTTGAATTTGACCAGCGTGCAGATCGAGGGTGATGTAGCGGTCTGCGCCAGCCACCTCGATCATATCCGCAATCAGGCGCGCCGTAATGGGCACGCGCGGCTGGTCTTTCTTGTCCGAGCGGGCATAGCACAGGTATGGTATTACCGCGGTGATGCGTGCCGCCGAATCCAGCCGCAGGGTCTGGATCATGATGAGCAATTCCATCAAGTTGCGGTGAACCGGCGTGGAGGTGGTTTGAATAATGTAGCAATCCTGCCCGCGCACGCTGCTGTGCAGCTTGACAAACAAATTCTCGTTCGGGAACGAGACCACTTCCCGCCCGCACACAGGTACGCCCAGGTACTCGGCAACCTTGGCCGTCAAATCTGGCGACGCGCTGCCTGCATACAACTTGATATCGCCGTACATTTTTTCATGCCGTAAATGATGCATGGGAAATGACTCTCCTCAGCCGATCGATACGAATAATGACAAGGCCGCCGAAATTGACAGCGCTCCCATTATACGCCAAAGTTGGAAGCGTCCTGTTATCGTTAACGAATCTGTAAGTAAATCACAATGGTCGGTTGTGAATGACGGGCTTTGCCCGTCATTCACAACCGACCACGGTTTAGTGCAGCGCTACCCTGCTCAGAGGGTGAGGAAAGTTCCCGAATTTGAGGTGTGTGTGGGCCACACACACACCTCAAATTCGGGTCTTTTCCACATCTGACTGAGTAGTTACATCCGTATTACGGATTCAGGCGTGTCGGCCCGCGGAACAGGTACACCGTCTCGCGGATGTTGGGAATATCTAGCAAAATCATCATGAAGCGCGACAGCCCAAAGCCGAATCCGCCGTGCGGTGGGCAGCCGAACTTGAAGAAGTCCAGGTAAAACTGGATCGGCTCATGATTCAAGCCCTTCTCCGTGGCTTGCTGCGCCAGCACATCGTAGCGGTGCTCGCGCTGCGCTCCGGTGGTAATCTCCAGGCCCTTGCCCAGCAGGTCAAAGCTCTTGGTGGTTCCCGGCGCGTCGTCATAGCGCATATGATAGAAAGGTCGAACGGCGATAGGCCAATCGGTGAGGAAGACGAAGTCGTGGTTGAATTTTTCTTTGATGTACTTGCCAATCACCCGCTCGCCGCCCGGGTCGATATCGCCCTTCTTTTCCGGAGGCACCTGGTAGCCTTCCGCCTTGAGGATGGCGAGGGCCTCGGACATCGTGATGCGCGGGAAGGGCAGGCTGGGCACTTCGATATCCGCATTGAAGCGCGCCTTGATCTCTTCACCGTGCGTATCTTTCACCCGTTGGATGATGTAGGCCAGCCACTTTTCCTGGTAAGCCATCACGTCTTCATGTGATTCAACGTAGGCCATTTCCATGTCCACGCTGGTGAACTCGGTCATGTGCCGTGAGGTGAAGGACGGGTCGGCGCGGAACACCGGGCCAATTTCAAACACGCCGTCGAAACCGGCTGCCATGCCCATCTGCTTGTAGAACTGCGGCGACTGGGCCAGGTAGGCCTTGCGGTCAAAGTAGGGCAGTTCAAACAGCTCGGCGCCGCTTTCGCTGGGCGCGCCCAGCAGCTTGGGCGATTGAATCTCGATGAAATTGTCCTTCACCCAGAACTCGCGCATGGCCATCAGCACGGTGGTCTGCACTTTGAACATGAGCAGGTTCTCGGCCCGGCGCAAATCCAGGAAGCGCCAATCCTGGCGGAAGTCGATCGCAGGCAGGTCGGCCGCGCTGGGGTCCAGCGGCAGGGGCGCTTCGGCCTTCGAGTCCAGGCGCACGCTCTCGAGCTGCATCTCCAGCCCGCCCAGCTTGACGATCGGATTATCGATCACCTTGCCCGTAATGGTCAGCACCGATTCGACATTGGCTCCAGAAATCACCGCCGCCTCGTCGGGCATGGCGGCTTTTTCCACCACCACCTGCACCAGCCCGCTCATATCGCGGACCACCAGGAATTGCATCTTCTTTTGATCGCGCAGCGTTTGCAGCCAGCCTTGAATGCGGACTGTTTCGCCGATGTGCTTGCGTAAATCGCCAATCTGAGTGCGTTCCATGAAATCCCTTCTCCTTCAGAAATGTTGCGGGGATATTATAACGCGAAAAGAG